>CAYJWQ010000012.1:17474-32755 GCA_964373895.1 uncultured Nitrospirota bacterium | reverse complement strand
GTTGTCGACAAAATGTCGACAACTCGATTCCGGTGGATTCCTTCTCACGCTGCTTCATGCGATACCAGTAATCGCGCGGGTTGTCACTGTCAGTCAGAGCGGCCACGATGTCCACGATGGAGAAATACCACTGATCATCCACCCAAGCGCGGCGAATCGACTTCGCCCCGAAGACAATCATCTTGTTTTGAGAATCTAAAGGTAACTCTTCGCTCATAGTGTGACTCCTTACTTAATACTGGCGCGAATCAGGTTCTTCGCGTTCCACGGATCATCAATCTCAATGAACGCCCAGCGGCAGAAGCCGCCGTGGTTGTTGATTGCCGGCACACGCCTGATCTTGCCGCCTTGGTGAACGGGCTGTTTGACCTTACGCGCCTTTGACGACTCTTTCCTCCACACCCCAATGTTCACCGTGCAACGTTAGCGTCTGATGCCGTTTTAGTCGAACTTGTTCCAACATCCTGGAATAGAACGTATCTCAAATACTTCTCGGTGAGGTGTTGTAAATTTACGGATGTGTCCTTTGATATTTGAACACTGTCTTTGACGCTTTTCTCCCCTCGATGAAGCAGTCCATTACGCATCTTATTAAATCCTGAGAACGCTTTTATATCATCTTCCCAGCCTTGAAGTTTTGAGCGCTCTGCTAACAATGCGAACCGTTGTACGAGCGTTGGTCGTTGTTTTTCTATCAAGCCATTGAAGAAGCATAATAAGTCATCTGATCCACCATTTGAGTAACCCGCGATAAGTTTCCTAATTGTTTGAGCTTTATCCTGAAAATCAATTTGAGGCATACTGCCAGTGCTGTTTAGGATCATCTCGATTGGTATAAAGAACGCCATAAACCGATCCACAGGGTCTCTTCCTTCCCATGCACGCATTAGCCAATGAAGTATATCGGCACCGGTTTCTTTAGCTTCTTTATTAGCTGACGCGATCCTTGGCAACATTTTCTCTAAGGCTTCTACACCTTCAGGACTAAGACGGATAGGGTCTAATCGCTCTACCCAAGATCCTGAATACGAGATACGGTAATCACCATCTTCATGAAGAGCCACAGGATCTTCGCCGAGAACCTTTATTATAAACTGCCGATGGAAGCGGAGTCCTATAACACCCGATATAAGATCGATAATATGAGTAAACTCCTCTCGTTTCGCATTGGCTTTAGAAAGCAAAGCTTTTTCACTTCCTTGTTTTTTAGTTCTAAAAGCTAATGAGATATCATCTGGGACTTCAGTCTCACACCAGCAAAAAATCTCGCAAAAGAAATTATAAGGGCAACCCACTTCCTGTCCGTGTTTAAAATGTTGCGTTTGGAATATTTGCGCCTCTTTTTCAGGCACAATATACCTATCACTCTTTATGATAGTCACACCAAACCTTGGACTCGGGCCTAGGTAAAGCTCCACTTGTATGTTGGAATCATAAGAAAAAGAAGTTCGCAGTTCTTCTCTCCCTTCTATGGAGCAACCCAATGCCGCGTAAAGTCTACGATATCCTATTTTCTCTCTTGCCATATAAATGCTTCCAGATATTGTGGTTCTTCACATAGCGAACGATCTCTGGCATCTCTTCGAGTGCTTCGTTCTGGCAGAAGAAGAGCTTCTTCCCACGGTTGGGATCAGTCCAGTAAGAAATCAATCGTACAGTGGTGGGCGTTACGCCAACGGAGCCACCTTGGCGCCATAATCCGATGCGGCGACGGATGTCGTTGACGAGCCTATTTTCTTCGATGCGGTCTTGCTGTCCACTCCGTGTCGAAATGAAGTTGCTTCCCCTTCTTCTTTGGCTTTGCGATGGGGATAAAATAGGAACTGGTTCGAGGGCCGTCAACGATCTCATTCGTGATCCCATCGTCGGAAAACCTGAAGTGTCGGGTTGGCTCATCGAAAGGGGAGTTGATGATCGGATTTTCGATAATCACTTGGCTCATGCAGTCACGTTCCTTACTTGCGCTTCCATAATGTGCAGACTGGGAGTGGCTCGCACGCCATGGCAAACCCATGTTGGCGCCTAACAAAGCGATGGAGAGAGGGGCTCACTTGTTCGTCAGTTCCCGCAAGGCATCCAGTTTCTCCAGAGCCATTCCGGAATCAATCGATTCTTCCGCCAACATCAAACCTTCCTGCAGCGTCTTCGCCTTACCGACCGCGACTAAGGCAGGCGCCGCATTTATCAGAACCACATCCCGCCTTGAGCCCATCTCTCCTTTTAGAATGGACAACAGCATGTCTGCGTTGATATTCGCACCCCCTCCCACCAAATCATGCAGGCTGCCGGCCGATCGCTGGAAATCTTTCGGCTCAAGGAAATAGGTCGCAACACGTCCGGCCTTTCCCTCCGATATACGACTCTTTCCGGTGATGGTTATTTCATCCAAACCATCCAATCCATGGACAATGAAACAATGGGCAGAGCCAAGATTGATCAGGACCTGCGCCAGGAGATCGGTCAATTCCGGCGCGAAGACGCCCAACAACTGGATCGTCGCCCCGGCAGGATTGGTCAGCGGGCCCAAAATATTAAAAATCGTTCGAATAGCGGTTTCCTGTCTTGGCAACACAGCATGCTTCATGGCGCCATGAAAAAGCGGGGCAAAGAGAAAACCGACGCCGATCTTATTGATGCAGGCCTCGACCCGCTGTGGGGTAAGATCAATCTTCACGCCGAGGGCCCTTAAAACATCCGCGCTGCCACAAGAGCTCGAGACAGAGCGGTTGCCGTGCTTGGCGACCGTCACGCCGCAGCCTGCGACCACAAAGGCCGTGGTGGTCGAGATATTAAACGTTCCCAACCGATCTCCTCCTGTGCCGCAGGTATCCACCGCCTGCGGATCATCCACCCGAATCCGAACCGCCTTCTCCCTCATAATTCGCGCCGATCCGGTAATTTCTGGAACCGTCTCCCCCTTCATCCTTAAGGCTGTCATATACGAGGCGATCTGGGACGGCGTCGCAGCCCCTTCCATAATCTCACGCATGACGGCTTCGGCCTCGGCCTCGCTTAAATCAATCCGTTCCACTACTTTTGAAATGGCCTCTTTAATCATGACGACTCCTAATAACACCCCTTCAGGAAATGCCCCAGCAATTCCTTTCCCACAGGGGTGAGAATAGACTCCGGATGAAACTGTACCCCTTCAACGGGATGGGACTTATGCCGAACGCCCATAATCTCCCCCTCTTTCGTCCAGGCCGAAACCTCCAGAACATCGGGCAGACTCTCCTTTCGGACAATCAGAGAATGGTATCGGGTCGCCTCAAATGGACTCGGCACGCCGTTATAGATGGTGCGGCCATCATGGAAAATATCGGAGGTCTTCCCATGCATCAACCGCGCGGCGCGAACCACTTCTCCTCCATAGGCATCTCCAATCGCCTGATGCCCTAAACAAACACCCAGTATGGGAATATGGCCGCCAAATTTCCGGATGAGGGGCACCGATATTCCCGCCTCTTTGGGCGTACAGGGCCCCGGAGAGATGACAATCTTATCGGGTCGCATCGCTTCAATCTCATGAAGCGTAATCTTGTCGTTACGGTATATCGCCATTTCGGCGCCCAACTCGCCAAGATATTGGACGAGGTTATAAGTGAAAGAATCGTAGTTGTCAATCACGAGTAACACGCTTACACCATATCCCGCTGCGCGATCTCCAGGGCGGTCAACATCGCCCGGACTTTATTTAGGGTCTCCTCATACTCCCGATCGGGGTCAGAATCGGCGACAATCCCTGCGGCCGCCTGGATAGTCGCCCGCCGGCCATCAATAACAATCGTGCGGATGGTAATACAGGTATCCATATTTCCTTGAAAACTGATATATCCCACCGCCCCCGCATAGAACCCGCGCACCTCGGGCTCCAGCTCATCGATAATCTCCATCGCCCTGATTTTGGGGGCGCCGGTAACGGTGCCGGCGGGAAAACAGGCGAAGAGGAGATCCAGCGCATCTTTCCCCGCATCCAATCTGCCAACTATGTTAGAGACAATATGCATTACATGGGAGTACCGCTCGATCACCATCAACTCATCCACGTTCACCGTTCCGTAACGGCAGGCACGACCCATATCGTTTCTCCCCAGATCAATCAACATCACATGTTCCGCCCTCTCTTTTGGATCGGAAAGGAGTTCCGCCTCTAACGCGATATCTTCCTGCGTGGACACCCCGCGCCGTCGGGTTCCGGCAATCGGCCGCATCGTCACCTCTTCCCCTTCTAACCGGACCAACACCTCCGGCGAACTCCCCACTAAATGGCATTGATCAAACTGGAGGTAATACATATACGGCGATGGATTGATGCTTCTTAAGGCACGATAAACCATAAAGGGGTCGCAGGTTAGTTCGGTTGAAAAGCGTTGGGAAAGTTGAACCTGAAAGATATCCCCCGCCTTGATATACTCCTTGGCAATCAGAACCGCTTTCTTGAACTCATCACGAGAAAGATTGGATATCGGTTGCGGGACGCTTTTGAGCGCCCCTGCGGTCGCAGGATACCGCTTGCCCATCAATGGGGAGGAAAGCCGGGACATCGTCCCCTCAATTTTGGAAACCGCCCTATCGTACGCTTCTTTTAAGTTTCCCTCACACAGGAAGACGTTGGAGACCACCTTCATACAATGCCGGACATTGTCAAAAATGATCAGGGTATCGGTGAGGAGAAAAAGGAAATCCGGTTGTGTGGGTGCCTTAAAGCGCACCGGCTCAAAAAAACGGGCCGCTTCATAACTAATCGCGCCCACCGCCCCTCCAAAGAATCGGGGAAGCCCTTCGATTTCGACCGGTTTATATTCGGAAAGAAGTCTCTTGAGCACAAGGAGTGGATTGCCCTCTGCCTCGATTCGCGAAACCGAGCCATTTTGCGTCACCTCGACATAAGACCCACAACCCCTGACAATCATTAAGGGATCCGTGCCTAAAAAAGAGTATCGCCCCCACTTTTCACCCCCCTCCACACTCTCCAGGAGATAGGAATAGCCCCCTCCCTTTATTTTCAGGAAGGCGGAAACAGGCGTTTCGGTATCGGCAAAGACCTCTCTGTAGATGGGAATCAGGTTCCCCTCCCTGGCCTTTTTACAGAAAATCTCATACGAAGGAACCACCATGAAACACCTCAAAAATACGGTTTTCAGGCTAACATTAGGGGTCAGAGGATGTCAATTATAGGAGGGTTCAGCGGACTAGAAGAAAGAGAGAAGACGGATCAGGGTTTCACGGAGATTCCTCCGTTCGACAATCATATCAAGCATGCCGTGGCTTAAAAGAAATTCGGCGCGTTGAAATCCTTCCGGGAGCTGTTGCTTAATCGTTTTTTCGATCACGCGGGGCCCGGCAAATCCGATCAGCGATTTTGGTTCCGCCATAATAATATCGCCCAACATGGCAAAACTGGCGGTCACCCCTCCAAAGGTCGGATCCGTCAACACGGAAATATAAGGGACCCGCTCTCGCTGGAGCTGGGCAATCGCAGCAGAGGTCTTCGCCATCTGCATCAGGGAAAGTATTCCTTCCTGCATTCGGGCCCCCCCCGACGCAGAAAAAAGAATGAGGGGACAACGGGTGGCCGTCGCCCGCTCCGCGCCCCGGGTTAACTTTTCTCCAACCACCGATCCCATGCTCCCCGCCATAAACCCAAAATTTAACACACCTAACACCACGGGCCGATGGTTGACCTTCCCATCGCCTATGACCATAGCATCAAACTGGCCTGTCTTCTCTTGATTGAGCTTCAGGCGATCTTTATATCGGGTCGAATCTTTAAAATTAAGGGGATCAAGGGGGGCAAGCGACGCGTCGCGCTCATTAAACGTCCCTTCGTCGACCACCATTGCAATTCGCTCCTCCACGGAAATGGGGAAGTGGTAGTCGCACTTCGGACAGACTTTCCTGTTGCGCTCTAACTCTTTTCGATAGATAACTTCACGGCAGTTGTTGCATTTAACCCACAGTCCTTCCGGGATTTTACTTTTTCGGGGCTCTCCTTCCTGCTGCTTTTTAAACCAGGCCATAGCCGATCTTTACGTTCCCATGTCCCAAGAGGCGAGGTATTTCTGTTGCTCTTTGGTCAGTTTATCGATCTTGATGCCGATCGCGCCCAACTTCAACCTTGCAATCTCGGCGTCAATTTGCGCCGGAACGGGATATATTTTTCTCTCAAGCCCCTTCCCGTGCAGAACAAGATGTTCGGCAGAAAGGGCCTGATTCGCAAAACTCATATCCATCACGCTGGAAGGATGCCCTTCCGCGGAGGCCAGGTTGATCAGCCGCCCCTCGCCAAGGAGGTTGATTCTTCTCCCATCGGAAAGGGTGTACTCATCGACAAACTCACGGATCGTTCGTTTGCGCTTTGAGATTTTCTCCAGGGTGGGGATGTCGATCTCCACATTAAAATGACCCGAATTGCAGACAATCGCGCCATCTTTCATCACATCAAAATGCTCTTTCCGAATAACTTTAATATCGCCGGTCACCGTTATAAAAAAGTCGCCAATCCCGGCCGCCTCCGCCATCGGTAGAACGCGGTACCCATCCATCACCGCCTCAATCGCCTTCAGCGGATCAATCTCGGTTACAACAACATTGGCCCCCATACCAGCAGCCCGCATGGCAATGCCGCGACCGCACCAACCGTATCCCGCCACCACCAAAACGGAGCCGGCGACCAAACGATTGGTCGCCCTTAAAACGCCATCCAACGTACTCTGGCCGGTTCCATACCGATTATCAAAAAAACGCTTGGTACAGGCGTCGTTCACCGAGATCACCGGAAACAGCAACAATCCCTTATCCGCCATACTTTTAAGACGGATCACGCCAGTGGTTGTCTCTTCTGTCCCTCCCAAGAGATTAGACGCCAACTCCTTATATTTGGAATGGATGGTAGAAACGAGATCTGCGCCATCGTCCATGGTCAACGTGGGGTGATGGGCAATGGCTGCCTGAAGATGTTTGTAATAGGTCTTATTATCTTCTCCCTTGATCGCGAAGACAGGAATCTGATACGAATCGACCAGCGCCGCAGCGACATCGTCCTGGGTGGACAAGGGATTTGAGGCGCAGAGCACCACGTCTGCCCCTCCCGCCTTCAACGTATCCATCAGGTTTCCGGTTTCCGTCGTAACGTGCAGACAGGCCGAGATCCGAACTCCGGAAAGCGGTTTTTCTTTCTTGAACCGCTTCTTGATCGTTCTAAGAACCGGCATACTCTGCTCCGCCCATTCCATACGAAGCCGCCCTTTTTCACTTAACTGAATGTCCTTGATATCGTAATCCATAGGTGCTCCTTTATCAGTGTTTGAATGTTCTGGAACTTTTTAGGCAGCTTATTAGAGCGCGCGTCCCCTCCACTATCCATAAAGAAACCTGGCCGGTGTTTACAGGCCTGCCGCACGTCGAAGGGTATCGGCAAGATCGGTCTTCTCCCAGGTAAAGTCAGGGTCGTTACGACCGAAATGTCCATAGGCCGCCGTTTTCTTATAGATGGGCCGCAACAATTTTAGATGCTCGATGATGCCCCGAGGGGTCATGGGAAAGTGGTCTCGAACCAATTTAATGAGCTTTTCTTGAGAGACCTTGCCTGTCTCCTTGGTATTCACCAGAATAGATACAGGATCAGCCACGCCAATCGCATAGGCGATTTGAACCTCGCAACGATCGGCGATCCCGGCCGCCACGATATTTTTTGCAATATAACGCCCCATGTAGGAAGCAGAGCGGTCCACCTTAGAAGGATCTTTTCCAGAGAAGGCCCCGCCGCCATGGCTTCCAACACCGCCATAGGTGTCAACGATGATTTTCCGGCCGGTCAGGCCGGTATCCCCCTGCGGCCCTCCAACGACAAACCGTCCCGTTGGGTTGATATGATAAATGATGTTCTCCCTATCGAACAGCTCTTTTGGGATCACCGGCTCAATCACCTTCTCAACAATATCTGCCCGCAGTTCCTCTAACGAGACATCCGGACTATGCTGCGCCGACACGACAACGGTCGCAATCCGTACTGGCTTTCCATCTCGATACTCCACCGTCACCTGGGATTTTCCATCGGGACGGAGGTAAGGGAGGACATCGCCCTTTCTCATCTCTGTCAGACGTCTTGTAATCTTATGCGCTAACAAGATTGGCATCGGCATCAACTCCGGTGTCTCATTCGTCGCATAGCCGAACATTAAACCTTGATCCCCCGCCCCGCCAATATTCACGCCGAGGGCAATATCGGGGGATTGGCTATGAATCGCGGTCAGAACGGCGCAGGTCTCATAGTCAAACCCGTATTTTGCCCGGGTATAGCCAACCTGTTTAATCGTCTCCCTCACGATATCCGGTATTTCAACATAACAGGAGGTGGTGATTTCACCTGCCACGAACGCGATACCGGTCGTCACCATTGCCTCACACGCCACCCGGCATGTCGGATCTTGCGCAATAATGGCGTCTAACACGGCATCCGAAATCTGGTCCGCTATTTTATCCGGATGCCCCTCGGTCACCGATTCAGATGTAAATAAAAAATTGAGACTCATATTATCCCTCCTTTTTTATCAGAAACCGTGTGCGTAAAATAAAAAAGGGAGGACACATTCAGCATCCACCCCCTTTTTATCCTTAGGCAATGTCACTCACATTAAGACGTCTTATTTTTTCTGACGCGCAAAAAGACCCACCCCTCAATCAGAATCACCACCGCCGCCACCACAGGCGGAACGACATACACCTTCGTCGGAACGGGTGGCTCTAACATAAGGTAATAGTAGGTGGAAAGGGCCATTCTTCCATCCACCTCGCCTGCATCGCCATCCCAGGCAAAAAAGACGATCGGGATATTCTTCCCCGTCTCCAACTGGGCGTCCTTTTCTTTATCTGTCGTCTCCAAGGCGCGCTTCAGGACGACCTGCCACATTCCGTTCGCCCACTTTGCGTTACTTACCTTCACATTTTTACCGTCTCGAACCTCAAGGGCATCAATGCCATGGCCTTCTATTTCGTTGACCGAGCCGTCTGACATCCATTTCCAAATGTCGGTCCCCCGTTTCGTGTCCCCATGAACGAAATACGGTTTTTCGGGGGATGGAAGCTCTTGCCACTTCTGCGCAAATTGAATGGCGATCCCGTCATTGTATACTCCCACCGGATCGGGATTCACCCCCTTCATCGGGCCCTTTAACTCATCATTCTCGTGGGTATACATCACCGTATTGATTGCGGGAAAAGACTCCGACGATAATCTTTTTACATCATAGACCGCTTCTTTATTCTCATCCCGATGGCTCTCTGTCCGATCATTCCACTCAAAAAGAAAAGCCACCTCTTTTTTGTTAAAGAGGGTACGGACACGAATATCCTCTACCGTACGGATAAAATGGCGGGGAGGCTGAATAATCTGACTGGCCAATCCCACATATTGCGGTTTCAATTTTCCCCATCGGGGATCGCCAGGATCGTTTGGAGTCTCCCCTTCTTTTAAAAAGTTACCTTTGATGACAAAACCGATCTGGGGCTTGCTGGTTTCCTTATCAATAGGATACTTCTCCGAGAGCGACATCACAAAATTAGCGACATGCCAACGCTCCTCTACCGAAAGCGTATCCGCAAAAGAGGGCATCGGCGTGCCATTTAAGCCGGTCGAAACTTCACGGAAGACATTTTTAGGATTATAAGGGTCCCGTCGGTTCCCCCTGAAATTCCAGGGTTTTGTTAAGTCGGCGGGAAAGATCGGGAATCCCCAATCGTCCCGTTGCGTCAGGTTGCCATTGCCGCGACCTTCCTCCCCATGGCACTCAACGCACTTCGCCTTGGTCATATACACCTCACGCCCTTTTTTAATGCTCTCCTCCGAAGAGGGAATCTGCTTTCCATAATCAATCAGCGTAAATGTCTCATCGGGATCATCGAATTTTCTATCTTTGACCAGATGGTTTTTTACAAATCCAATCACCTGCCGCCGCTCTTTCTCCGTCAGGATGCCATCCCATGGCGGCATCGCAGATCCGGGAAGACCGTTGGTCACCGTTAAAAAAAGGTCTTCATCCGTCGGAAGTTCTCCACTCGCGGTATGGCGTATCTTGAACGTCCCCTGGTTAAAATTCCTTGGCTTGGTCGATAGCCGAATCGCGGAAGGGCCATCCCCCGCCCCATCCGGCCCATGGCACCAGACACATTTCCTGAAATAGATCGCCTTTCCCGCTTCAATCTCCTCTTTACTCTCTTTCACGGGACGGACAGTTTTAGGCGCATCTTTAGACCCGTCCTGGGCCTGAACGTGACCGACCCAAAGGAACGCCCCGCCCGCCAAGAAAGTAAGCGCGAGGCCAATAAAAATCCACTTTGCTGTCTCCCCTTTCTGATCCTTCATTGAACGAACTCTCCCTGATGATATCGTTTACTGATAATGTTTAATCCCACGACCTTGGATAAAACCCTGTATGCCAATATTCGAAGACGATGACCTTCCACATCTCATCGGTCGTCAGGTGTTTCTCCCACGGCGGCATGGCCGAGGCCCACGGGAACGACTCACGCGGAACGCCAGGACCTCCCTTCGCCACACGCCAGAAGACAAAGGTTTCTTGTAATTGGGCAATGGTGCCCGGATCGGCAAAATTGGCGGGGATGGGGTTAAACGCAAAGGCAAACGGCCCTTTACCATCCAGATTATCCCCATGACAGAGGAAACATCCTGCCGTGCCAAAGAAAACAGTCCCTCCATCTCTCACATTTTGCAAAAACTTCGGCGCATTCTCCGCAAACGGGTTCTGCCCCATGTACTTGCTCTCTGAACCGACCGTCAGATATTGGCCCGCTTCATCCACACGATAGGGATTCTCCACCGTCTGCAACGTAAAAATCTTATCATGCACATTAATGCTGGCCGGAGGCGCGGGGTGGACGGTCCTTAATTCAATCGGCTCTTCAAATTTGGGCACCATTTTATCGTAAGTGCCATAGGCCAATAGTAAGGGCAGCGCCGTAAACGTCACATACCGACTGGTCTTCCCATGCCCCCTTTCCGCTTCGAGCATCGTCATAATAGGCCGTCTAAACTCCTGCCATGACGGCTCTGTAATGGAAATATAGAGGAAGATCGCAATCGTCGCGATACCCATATAAATCGCTAAAAGGGTAAATGGGATCGGAGGCTGGAGAAAGACCCTCAAGACCACATAACAGGTCATCCAGATAATCGGCGCCTGAATCAGCTTTGGAATTGGGAACCCAAGCTTTTCCTTAACCAGCCAGGCGAGGGAAATAATCGTTAAGAATGTCCCCATCTGGACAATGAGGGCATATGTGCCGGCGTTAATCCATCCCGTCGCCCCTCCACCTGCCCAGGAAATCTCTGGCATGACCAGGGCAAGAAGAGAAATCAATCCACCCTCTAATAATCGCCTTCCCATCATAAAATCGCCTCCCTTGACTCTTTAATTTCTGATTTCTCGACGCAGAGCGCTATCCCCCCGTTGAACCTATCGCGGATTTTTTATCCATTGCCAACTTTTCCGGATTCTTTAGACCCGCCGTCGTTGCCGGTTTTTTGAGAGGACCTTCTTTTTCATTTGGCAGACGGTCTAAACCGTCACGCAGGGCAGCCGCACCATCCTGTTGCAGAAGATAATCGGTTATTTTCTCTAACGCCGCAAAGGTAAACTTATGCGAAAAGTCTTTGAGCATATCATCGGCAAAACCTGGAACAATAAAGGCATCCGGCTTCATAATCGATTCCATGACGTACTCTCTCGGCGTCCGCGCCTTTGCCTTGCCTTCCCTCACCGCCTTTTTATATTCAGGAGATTTTATCCGATTCGGCGCGTTCACCCCTTCAATCAACAAAGGGCCAATCATTCCGATCTTTGCCACAGAAATTCCCGGTATCTTGTGGCAGGCAAAACAACCCATCTTTTGCACAATCTGCTCCGGGGTATCGGACTCCAAGGCAATTGCAGGACCTGCCGCCGCAACCTGGGTCGCGCCTGGGGCAGGAGGGGCCGCGCCCTCAAGTTTTTTTCCAAAGTAAGACTCCCACGATTCTTTCGCCGTCACACGGCTAAAATCACCGGGAGTATCTTTCGACTGGAGAAAACTAATGACCGCAACAATTTCGGTGTCCGCCAATTCGATGGGGGGTTTGCTAATAATCGGCATCGGGCTTTCCATATCGTTGGTCCCTTTTATAGCGAATCCTTCCACCACATAGCAGTTTGGACAGTATTCGGATTCTACCAGGTATTCTCCCCCCGTCTTCGCATGCGGCTTAATTCCAGAGTTGGACTCACCGTTGACCAGCCGGGTTGAAAATTGCTTATAGCGATCTTCCTTAAAACGGTTATGGGAACGAACCTCTTCCGGAACGCGCAGCGTAGGATCAGGGGATGAAGGGAGGGCAATCAGGTTGGGACACCGATCCGCTTTTTGATCTAAGAAAAACTGATGACAAAGAGGACACTGCCCCTTTCCAGCAGGATTTCCGCCCCCCGATAGCACGGCCTCCGGATTATCGGTGCCAAAGATGATCATCTTTCCCATTTCAGCCAATTCTTCAGGCGTCGTCTCACTCAATTCGATCGCCACGGCATCGGCAGGGGCATCTCCCCTGATTTGAGGAAGCCAGTTGGTATAGGCGGCAAAGACGATCAGAATAAATAAATACCAAACACCGATCTTAACGAGTATTCCCCCACCCGCTTTTTTCTTAGGCGCCACTGCAACCTTCTCCTCTTCTCTCTTCTCCATTACCTTAATCTCTCCATCTAGGCTTTTATGGATGTTACCTCTTTAATAATCCCCAGACAACAAACAGAGGTCAACCTTGAGATAGACCTCAAAGAAAATGGTTGACCCCTGCGCGTTTAGTGACTTCCTGCAGGCACGGGCGCCTCTCCGACAACCACACCCGCCCCTTCCTTCACCGGCGCCTTTGCCGCCGCGAGAGAACCGAGCCAGAAAACGAAAAGCAACATCGTCCAGAAGATGAGCACATTCAGCGAGTTAATGTTGCCGGCATATCCGATGGGGTTTGTAAATGCCCATGGAGAGTTATCGCGCATAATCTCATTGATATGCCAGTGAAGACGAACGGAAGAACGTATATATCCCATCACAGCCATCGTCCACGTAAAGGCAACCGCCAACAAGAAAAGGGCGTAGGCCCCCCTCGTCGAAAGAGTCCCCCATCGTATCTCGCCCAGAGACCTGGCATCCTTCAACATCAATGTGTTGATGGTGACCCCGACAAATAAAGTGGTGAGCGTCGTGCAAACCTGCGGAACGGAAAGCCCGATCCGAACATTGGCTGGGATATAATAGCCATAGATCCCAAGGAAAATAATGTTGATGGCAGCGCCAACAAACATCGCAGCCAAGACAATATTCCCCGTTTTTGCCCACTTCACCGTTGGCATTTTGTTGCATCGCTGGTAAAGAATAAAACAGAGGACGGTTGTCGTAATCATGATGTTAATCGCTGTGTTCTTCGCGGACATGACACCATAATTTCCCACCACCGGATGCTGGGCGCCACCCATCGCCTTAAGCTCCGCCGGCGTCATCACAATCGTATGAGGCGTCAGCCACGCCAAGGTAGAGACGATCAGCACCAGGAGCATATACTTAAAGTAACGGTAGTATCGCTCTCCTCCCGGCATCCTTCCCATCGCCTGCCAGAGATAATAGTTGACGGTCACGAAAAGGGTCGCAATCATCGTGGCCTGCATGATAAACACCCAGGCGAGCAACCCCCCCATTAAAGTAATCCCCATCTGTTGTCTATAGGCATACACCTCCCGCATCAACCAATACCCTGCGAAAGGAAGCGGGATAAGATTAAGCACCCCCATGAACATCGCCGTATAACTCATCCAATCATAATGGGCCTTCTCCTCCGGGCTCTTTGCGGCCAACAGGCGATACGCCGCATACGCAGCAACCACACCCCCTCCAAACGCCGCGTTTCCAAGTATTCGATGCACCACAATGGGGATCCACAACGGTGTATGCACCGCGCGCCAGATATTTCCGAGGAACTGCCCCTGCTCATCCACGCCGGATGGCGACTGCATAAATGCCACCCAGGCGTTCGCGAAAAACATCAGCAGCAGACCAATCGTATTTAGCAGAAGCGAAATAGAAAGATGCCCCCATTTTAAGAGACCGCCATCATTCATGCGATCCCAGCCATAGTAATAGACATAAAGCGTTCCGCTCTCCAAAATAAAGAGCAGGGCATAGACATGCATAATCGGCTTAAAGATCCTCGCCAGATAACCAAAGAATCCCGGATAGAGCGCCAGAAAGGAGAAAATGAGAAGACCACCCAGTATCGCGGTGATCGAATAGGCGGTCAGGCTAATCTTCATAAACTCATGGGCAAGGTCATCATATTTCTTGCCCATTTTCCTGTCTTTCTGCAACATCCCGATCAGTTCCATCACAAAGACAAACATCGGGACTGCCAAAACAAAACTCCCAAAATAGAGATGCTGCTGGTTGGCTATCCATATCAAGGTGCGGCTCTGAAAATTTCCATACGTGCCGTAGTCGTCAGGATATTTCAGCTTGGGCGCGGGAGGACCGGAGACGATCCCTTCCACCTTATAGTGCACATCTTTGCCCTTGACGACCTTCTGTTCTGTCGTAGCGGTTGCCTCCTCCTCCGCGCCGACAGATAAAGGGACAAAAGGAAGAAGAAAGAGCAGGCCGAGCAAACCCAACAGGCAATACGCCCCTGCCTTCTTTTTCTTAGGATCGTACACGCATCGCATTTTTATACCTCCTCACTCTATATTAAATAACGCGTTAAACAATCTGAACATTCTCGTATCCCCCTACCATAACCTTACACATTATCGGTAGGGGAACGGAAGGTTCTGGACCGGCACCATCATCACCCAGTCCAAAAAGAGATAATAGGTTGCGGCGACAACCAGACACGCCAAAAAAAAACCAATCGCCTTTCCCTTACTCCAACTTCCCTTCTCTTCCATATTAAAACTCCCTAAACTCCTTATTTTTCCTCTTAAGAATTCACCAATCCCCTTCCACTTTTCAGGGAGGGGTTGATATGTATCCGATGATCCATGTACAGAAAACAACGGTAGCCCAAAATATGAGCTTGCCCAATTTTATACCTTGCTTTTCATCCATTTTCGCATCCTTGATAATCTCAAAAACAGGCCCTTTCAGACCTTCTCCCAATCGTCCTTTTGTACGATAAAGACGACAAAACAGGAGCGTATTATATATTTAAAAAAAAATCGTGTCAAGATAAAAACAGATGA
>CAYJWQ010000012.1:0-17374 GCA_964373895.1 uncultured Nitrospirota bacterium | reverse complement strand
GATAAAAACAGATGAAAAACAGGACCAAGAACAAGATAGAGAACATCAATTGTTCCCTCTCCCTTAGATGACAGAACCAGTTTCTATCGCTGTTTTTAGGACAGGCCAAAGAACATATGGCCCCCCCCTTCCTCATACGGCATCGGATGTGCCAGAATGGGGATAACATAAACCATTCACAAAGAAGGAAAGTGGATGTCCACGCTGGTTCAAGGAACCCGGGTCCATGCAAACTTACCCCTTTTCATGAGAGACCCAGTTCGGCTATAATCACTTCAATATGATTCATCTCACTGTCGCCGATATTGCTGAAACAGCGCGGCGTCGAAAGGGGAAACGATGGCCCAGCCCAAAACAATGTTTGAGAAAATATGGGATGCCCATGTTGTTTACGAGGAAATAGGAAAACCGTCGCTCATTTATATAGACCGACACTTGGTACATGAGGTCACCTCCCCCCAGGCGTTTGAAGGATTGCGGCTTGCGGGAAGAAGGGTTCGCAGGCCCGATCTCACCTTCGCCACGATGGATCATAATGTCCCCACCACCGATCGCGCCCTCCCGATTGAAGACCCGATCTCGCTTAAACAAATGGAAACCCTCTCTCAAAACTGCAAGAAGTTTGGGGTCACCCTTTTTGATCTTTCAAATCCCAATCAGGGAATTGTCCATGTCATTGGCCCCGAGTTAGGATTGACGCTTCCCGGCATCACGCTGGTCTGCGGCGACAGCCACACGTCAACCCACGGCGCCTTTGGGGCGCTGGCCTTCGGCATCGGCACCAGCGAGGTAGAGCATGTTCTGGCGACGCAATGTCTTCTTCAGGATAAGCCAAGGACTTTTTTGATCGAGGTGAACGGCCTCCGTCCTTATGGGGTGGAGGCCAAGGATATGATCTTATCTATTATTGGCCAGATTGGAACAGGGGGCGGCGCAGGCTCCGTTATTGAATACGGGGGAGAGGCGATCCGCGATATGGGCATGGAAGAGCGGATGACCGTATGCAATATGTCGATCGAGGGAGGGGCCAGGGGCGGAATGATCGCCCCTGATGAGAAGACCTTTGAATACTTGAGAGGGCGAACCTACGCCCCTGTTGATTTTGATGCGGCCGTCGCCACGTGGCGAAAACTTCCAACTGATCGCGGCGCAGCATTTGACAGAACGCTGCGTATCGATGCAGCCTCCGTAACCCCTCAAGTCACATGGGGAACCAATCCGGCACAGGTAGTAGGCGTCAATGGGCGGGTTCCCATGCCATCCGATTTTCCCGATCCCGCCGCAAGAAAATCGGCGGAGCGCGCCCTGGGATATATGGGGCTTTCCGGAGGGACGCGAATCACCGATATACAGATCGACCGGGTTTTTATCGGCTCCTGCACCAATTCCCGCATTGACGATCTGCGCCGCGTGGCCGATTTTGTCAAAGGAAAGCGGGTTTCATCAAAAGTCTACGCGATGATTGTGCCAGGATCACAACAGGTTAAAAAACATGCGGAGGCAGAGGGGCTGGATCATATTTTTAAAGAGGCCGGTTTTGATTGGCGCGAGTCGGGCTGCTCCATGTGTCTGGGAATGAACCCGGATATCTTAAAACCGAAAGAGCGGTGCGCCTCCACATCCAATCGTAATTTTGAAGGACGTCAGGGACGGGGGGGGCGAACCCATCTGGTTTCTCCCCTCATGGCCGCCGCCGCCGCGGTTTGCGGCCACTTTGTCGATGTAAGGGAGCATCAGATCACCCCATCATGAAACCGTTTACGCAACATACCGGAAAGGCAACCCTCTTAGACCTCCCCAATGTCGATACCGATCAAATTATCCCGAAGCAATTCCTAAAGAGGATTGAGCGCACCGGGTTTGGGCCGTTCCTTTTCCACGACTGGCGGTACAACGAAGAGGGAGGGGCCTGCCCTGATTTTGAAATGAATCAGCCTCGATACGAGGGCGCGACCATTCTGGTTGCCCGCGCAAACTTCGGATGCGGCTCCTCGCGCGAGCATGCCCCCTGGGCGCTCCTTGATTATGGATTTTTATGCATCATCGCCCCCTCCTTTGCCGATATTTTCTACAACAACTGTTTTAAAAATGGGATCCTTCCCGTCCTCCTTAAGGAAAACGACGTGGAGACCCTCTTTCAGCAAGTTCGGGCAACGTCTGGCTATACGTTAAGCGTTGACCTGGAGAAAATGGCAATCACCGCGCAAAATGGCCTCTATTTTAAGTTTACGGTGGATGCCTTCCGTCGCCACTGTCTCCTCAATGGCCTTGATGACATCGGACTTACGTTGCAACATGAAGGAAAAATAGACCAATATGAGGCAAAAGCAGATCGATCATAGCCTTTTTTGGGGGATTCTTTATGCTGAACCTTATTATTATTGGCGCGGGTCGAGGCGGCACCGCCTTAATGGAACTTTTGCATAACGATCCGCATACCAAAATTCTTGGGGTGGCCGATCGGAACAAGACCGCACCGGGAATGATTCTGGCCAAGAAGTTAAAAATTCGCACTGCAACCGATTACAGGAAACTGGAGAAACTAAAAACCCTTCAGTGCATTGTGGATACCACAGGCGACAAATCGGTTCGCAAAGAGTTGGAGAAGCGCCGTCGCCCCAACGTGGAGCTTATCAGCGGCACCACCGCCAGACATATGTGGCGCCACATGTCCCAGGGGATAACGAGGAAAACATCGCTAGAGCAGATGCTCTTCCAGTACCAGTCGATTTACGATCTGGGCCTTAAGCTTTCCAGTACGCAACACCTGCCGAGGCTTCTTTTCTATACCTTGGAAGATGCCACCAAGTTGACCAACACATCGGCAGGGAGCATCGCCTTATTTGATGAGCGACGCGGCGAGATGTATCATGGCGTCATGAAAGGGTTCAGCGCAAGTTTCTCCAACATGTCGCGCTGGATCCTCCGCCAGGGAGGCCTCACCAGCTCTATCTTAAACCACGAAGAACCGTTGGTGATCGCGGATGTCCTGCAACATCCACAATTCGACAACCCAATCATGTTAAAAGAAGGCATCCGATCGCTGATGGCAACCCCCTTGATCGCCGATGGGAAAATTATCGGCATCCTCTACGTCAACGACTTTGTCGTCCGTAAGTTCACCTCCCGTGAAATTTCGCTCTTTTCGCTTCTTGGAGGGATGGCGGCGAACATTATTGAAAAGGCCCAATTGCTGGAGAACGCGATGCGGATATCGATTACCGATGACCTCACGGGCCTCTATAACCACCGCTACTTTTCCCAACGCCTTTTAAACGAGATCAAACGGGCGGAACGTTATGGGCTGACCTTTACCTTGTTGATGATTGATATTGATAACTTTAAACAGTATAACGATACCCACGGGCATCCCAAAGGAAATGAGGTGCTGCGGCAAATGGGCGAAATATTTAAAAATCAGTGCCGCGAGGTGGATGTCGTGGCCCGATATGGCGGCGAAGAGTTCGCGGTGATTATGCCAGAGACCTCCCCTGAAAAGGTGGTGGAAACCGTTAATATTATAAGAGAGAAGGTGGCCACTTTCCCCTTCGTGGGACGGGAAACCCAGCGGGGGGGGTGTCTCACGATCAGCGTTGGTATCTCCAGCTACCATGGAGATGGACAGGAGGCGCACACGCTGATCGAACAGGCGGATGAGGCCCTCTATGAGGCAAAACGGTTAGGCAAAAACCGTGTCATCGTTTCAACCTCTTCTAAAATCGAGGGAAAGAGCATTCCCAACAAGTTAAAACGGCAGGCCCCTCCCAAACGGATTGTTCATTCAGCGTATGAATAACCGCTTCGGCCTCCGCCCAGGAACAGAGATAGAAACTGGTTCTACTATCTAAATCCCCTCCCCTTGCGGGAGGGGATGAAGGGGAGGGGACACCAGGCTGGTGATCTTTCACCCTCTCCCATCAAGGGAGAGGGAACAATTGATGTTCTCTATCGCTGTTCCTGTGTGCGGTCGTTGCAATAGCGGCTGCCTTTATGATAGCGTGCCCGTTCGGAGGGGGGAGGGGGGATGGAAGAAGAGCAAGAATTTCAGGTGAGGGACCGTCGTTCCCATCTATCGGAGGGGGATGCGGAGGGAGAGGCCTCCTCTAAAACCATCGGGGATGGCCCGTCACCTCAAGAAGAGAGACCACCTCAAGAAGAGACCTTTCCCGTCAACTTTGCTTCCTTTATCCTCTCCCTGGCCACATCGGCATTGATTCATTTGGGCGAGGAGGCCAACCCCGCGACGGGCCAAACATCGGTTCAACTGTCGCAAGCGCGGCAGGCCATCGACCTCATTGCCTTGTTGGAGGGGAAAACCAAAGGAAACTTAACCAAAGAGGAAGAGGGACTGATCTCACAGATCCTCTTTACCCTCAGGATGAAATTTGTTGAAAGAGAAAAGAAGCCCCTCCATTAATTCGCGCATATCGAAAGCCCCCTTTGCGGCTTCGCCGCGTTAAGATTGAGGCGCCGATGTTTTTCCCTCTCCCTGTAAAAGGAGCCCTGGTTGTTAAAAAGGCGGATACTGCTTTCTTCCTTAGGGGTTTTTCTTATCCTTTTGGTCTTACACGTCAGCCTTCAGGCCGGGCTGATCTCGAATAAGGTAAGGGAGGCGGCTGAAGATCAGATCGGGATGCTCCTTGGCCTGCGCGTACAGATCAAAGAGGCGAGGCTCCGGTTACTATCCGCCTCCGTTGTATTAAAAGGAATTTCCACAGCAACCGATCTCTCTCCATCTGTTTTAGCCGAAGAAGTCGCAATCTACGTTAGCCCCTGGTCTTTTTTTACCCAAACCTTTTTTATCCGTGAGATGGTCATCAAGACCCCTTTCCTCTCGATCACCCAGCGTGCGTTGAGGGAAAGGCCGTTTCCCTACAGAACGGCGTCTGGCAAAACGCCGCCCGTTATCGTTCGTCGGATTCAGATTCATAAGGGGAACCTCTCTTATAATGGAGAAGACGTCATCAGTAATCTCTTGTTGACGGAGGTCAACGCAACCATCGAACCCGATTTAAATATGCAACGTTTTGAAGTGGTTGTTGAAGGTAAAGGAGGTCGCATTACGGCAAGGAATGTGGAGAAAGGGATCGACCGATGGGAATCCAAACTGGTATTTCTGCCCGGGGAGATCGCTCTTAAGGTCGCCTCGGTTATTTCGGGCAAGACCAGCCTTCAAGTGGTCGGGGCGATCCGAACCGGCGAAGGGGATAGTTCAGAGCTTCAAGTGGACGCGGCCTTCCCCATTGAGGAGTGGGGGTTCTCCTCTCTCAATGAAAAAAGGGTTGCCGGAAAGTTACACTTCCAAGGTCGTCTGACCGGCCCCTTACATCATCTGAAGGTGGCTGGGGTCGCATCGCTTCCACACCTCTTTTCAAATGGCATTGATATCGGGGGACTCCGCGCCAATCTATCCTACCAGGACGAAAGGGCCTCTCTCTCCTCATTATCAGGAACGCTTTTCTCGGGGACATTTTCAGGAAGCGCAGAAGGAGGCCGCGCCGAAGGAATCCTTTCGTACCAACTCATGTTGGGATATCGGATGGTTTCGTTAGAACAGATCAGAAAGGGACTTTTCCCCACGGAAACATCTCCCTCCCTGGAAGGGATTTTTTCAGACGGCTACCTCTCCCTTTCTGGAAAAGGGGCCGATGAAATCATTGCGGAAAGTCGCATGGAAGCAAAGCGGCTTGCCCCCGGCGCGGCCTCTGCTGCAGTTGATCTCAATCGGGCAGACAAGCTCATCACCCTCTTCGAGGAGGGGGGCGTTTTGCTAAGATGGTCGGGGCGCCGGCTCACCCTTGACCAGGGGATGTTGCGATTTCCCGACACAACCGCGACATTTGAAGGAAGTTGGGATACGGATGAGGGGTTTCTGGTAAAGACCGATCTCACAAGCAAGGCTGTTCAAAAAATCGCAGGTCCGCTCGACTTCTCTCTTGCCGGGAGGCTTAAGATGGAGGGAACACTGACAGGATTCACCGAACGCCCCATCGTTACCGGCCGTCTTCTTCTTGACGCGTGGTCTTTTCGGAATCAACCCTTCGGAACGTTACGGACAGAGTTTCGTTATCAGGATAAAACCCTCACCTTCCGAGAAGGATATGTGAAGGCCAAAGGCGCCGGGAGTGGAGAAAATATCCGGCTTGCCGTCAGGCCGACTCCTATGGATGCGCCTGATCCTTCTCCACGCTTCGCCATGGTATTTCATGATGGCCCTCTCTTAATCCCCTTGCAGGTCGCCGCGCCCATCCGTCAGAAATCACCTCCCTACCGGTTTGAAGGGGACATCCATTTCTCTAATCCAAACGAGCCGGCCTTTGAATTCAAAACAGAGATTGCATCTGCCTCGCCGCAAGATATTCTCTCCCTGTTTAAATTCAAGAGGCCGATTGCCCTTTATACAACGGCAACCGGCCGACTTGCGATACACGGAACGCCTCACGCCTTCTCCGTGCATGGACCTCTGACGCTCGGCCCGGGCACCCTCTACCGAGAACCGTTCGATCGGGGCAAACTCGTTCTGACAGTCACCGAAAAAGAGGTTGTGTTCCGAAAGGCCCTCCTTGAGCGAGGGAGAGGCCGCGCGAAAGGAGAAGGGACCATTCAATATCAAGGGACCTTTCAGATCAACGCGAAGGGAGAGGGGATCAACCTTAAGGATACCGACTTTTTTGCCTCCCGCGTCCCCCTCTTATCGGGAAATGGCGCCATCGAGGTTTTAGGCGAGGGGCGCTTTCAGGGGCCTAAACTGGCCGTCCATGCCACGCTGGATAACGTCCGATTTGGCGAGATTGACGGGGGAGAGGGGACGATTAAAGCGGAGTGGCAGGGCGACGTTATTACATTAATCTGCGACTTTCCAAAAAAAGAGCTCTTCTTTAAAGGGTCGCTTCAAATGACCGCGTTATACCCCTTCTCATTTGAATCCAGGTTCGTCAGGCTTCGCGTCGATTCTTTGCTTCCCAAAAAAGCGCTAAAAGGCAAAACCAGCCTCTCCTCCCTCGACAGGCCGTCAAGAAGCGAGGCTGCCCGCCTCTTACGATTAAGCCTGACGGGGAAGGCTGCGGGGGATGGAAATCTTTCGCAACCTAACCAGATCAACCTCGCCGGCTCCATCATCGAATTTTTCGCCGATCTGGAAGGCTACCCCATTACGAACGATGGCCCGATCTCCTTTTATTCTAAAAAAGGGGCGTTTACGCTTGGAAAGACAAGGTTAAAAGGCAAAAATACCGCTTTGGATCTGGGAGGAACCTTCGTTCCCAACAAGCTCTTTGACCTTTCTCTACAGGGCGAGGCCGATTTAAACCTGATCCGATTTTTCACAAAAGAATTAGTCTCCGGATCAGGAAAAGCGGTCATGAATCTCACAATTTCAGATCAATGGAGCAACCCAAACATTCGAGGCGAATTCATCATCCGAGACGGCACCATCAGACTGCGCACCCAGTCGATCCATATTGCCTCCTTGCGCGCCCTTTTAAATGAGCGGCGCCTGATTTTAGAATCCTTTGAAGGCGCGATCGGGACAGGCCGGTTCCACGCAAGCGGGAAGGGCGATTTTTCGGGATTTAAAATGGCAAACTTCGGATTTCTGCTTGGACTTGACCATGTGAGGCTCGGTTTTATCCCGGATCTCTTGTTGGATGTGACGGGGGACCTCCTTTTTTACGGAGATGGGGAGGTGAACGCCCTCAAGGGAGATTTAATCGTGGCAAAGGGATCCTATGAAAAAAAGGTCGACCTGGCGGCCATCCTGGCGCTTGCCAAAAAGACCGAGGAAGGCATCTCAACGGAAATCCCCATTATCGGCGCGACAGAGCTGAACATCCATCTATCCGGGAAAGAAAATATCTGGGTCAACAACAATCTGGCGAAAATCCCATTGGAAGTGGACCTCTTCTTAAAAGGGGTCATCAATAGCCCTCTCTTGATCGGGCATATCGGGGCGCCTAAGGGAAATATCTATTTTTTAGGAAACGACTTTAAAGTCACATCCGGCTCTGTGGAGTTCCTGAACCTGCAGAAGATTCACCCCACATTCGATGTCAAGGCCAAAACCAAGATCAGGAATGACACGACAGGCTCCGATTACGCGGTCGATCTTAACGTGTCTGGCACCCTTTCGCAGTTTAGCGTGAACGTCGCCTCTTCTCCACCACTTCCAGAAAAAGAGATTTTAGCCATGCTGACTGGTCAGGCGGTCTCACTGGTGGCATCAGAGGCGCTGACCGCGCCGATCAGGAAACTAACCGGCGTGGATCGTATTCAGGTCGCCCCATACAGCACCGGCACAAAAGCATCTGGGGGGGCGCGGGTCACCGCCGAAAAACATCTCCTGGATGATCGATTGCGGGTGACCACCACCTTCGATCCCGCCGAAGAGCAACAGATACGGATGATTTATGAATTAAATGACAAGGTCTCTCTCATCGGAGAAAAGGATGAAAAAGGACAGATAGGGGGGGATATTCGATTCCGATTCGAATTTCGTTAATCCTGGTTCTGCTGGTTTCCCCCACGCTTCTTTCCGCCTCCGAATGGGAAGGGAAGGTCATACGTCGGGTAACGATTGATCCTACAGAGGGTCTGATCGCGGCCGATCTCGCCCAGGAAATTGATATCCACCCTGGAGATATTTACCAGACACGGGAAATCCGGCTTGCGGTTGACCGTCTCTATCAGGGGGGGGGGTATAAAGATATCCGGGTGGAGGTGACACCGCTGTCGGATGCGGCGGTCGCCGTCCGTTTTGTGCTGGTTGAAACGCGGGGCTTTGATGCGCTTGAGCTCTCCGGGAATTACATCGTTTCCAACAAAGAGATTCTTGAGGCCATCACCCTGAAGCCGGGAGATGAATTTACAGAGGCCCGCTGGGAGGGGACATTATCAGAGATCGCCTCTCTCTACCGCCGCAAGGGATATTTCCACGCAACGTTGACCTTCCAATTGAAACACGCCCCTTCCGACCGCAGAAAGGTTAAGGTCCTTCTTCATGTCGAGGAGGGATCCCGCACAAAAATACGGGATGTCCGCTTTTCGGGGGAGACGGTCTTCTCCCATCTTGCCCTCATCCTTAAAATTCGCTCTCGAGCGGGGGAATATTATAACGCCACGTTGGTCGAGGAGGATGTCAGGCGACTTATAAAATTCTATGAAAAGGCCGGCTACCTGAAAGTGAAGGTTGGGCCGCCTGCCCTGGAATTTATTAAAGCAACCAATGAGGTTGAAATGACATTTCCGATAGAACCGTCCGATAAGATAACGCTTTTCTTTTATGGGAGGGGGCCGATCTCTCAAAAAGAGCTGGAGCGGCTTATCCTTATTAAGACAGAGCGAAGCGATGACATAGAGGCGCTGGAGGCGTCCGCGCGGCAGATGGAGGCGTTCTACCGCGACCTTGGCTACCCTTTTGTTAAAATCACCGCCAGTATTGAGAGAATGCCCGGACAATCGAAGATTTATTTTAATATTGAAAGGGGCGCGCAGGTTCAGATGGGCCGCATCGCGTTTCAGGGAAACCATACCTTCAGCGGATCAGCGCTGGGGAAAGTAATCAAATCAAAAGAGAGCGGCTTTTTCAAGAGAAATGACTATCTCGAAGGGCGACTCAAAGAGGATACAGCCGCCCTGATGCAGTTTTACGAAAAAGAAGGTTTTCGCGATGTGCGGATTGAGCCGACCACCGACTTGGACCCATCGCACAAATCGGCCGCCATCCTTTTTATCATCGAGGAAGGGAGTCGCATCAGGATCGGTCAGGTGGCATTCAAGGGGAATGACGCCCTTTCGGAGGGGCATCTTGCGAAGGGCTTGCCGATCCGTCCCGACATACCATTCAACAATACCGTTGTGAAAGAGGGGGCGCGCCAGATTCTTTTAGCCTATTCTAAAGAAGGGTATATCTATGCGACGGTGAGTCCATCGACCGCCTTTCATGAAGACAAGGCGGATATCGTCTATACCATTTCCGAGGGGGAGCAGATTCGTTTAGGATCGATCCATCTTATCGGAAACCGGCGCACCAAAGACACCACGATCTTGAGGGAGCTTCTCTTCCATGAAGGGGACTTCTACAACCCCGAGGCGATTCTAAAGAGCCAGCAGCGGCTCTATCGGACCAACCTCTTTTCATCCGTCCGCTTTGAGCCGATCCACCAGGAAGAGAGGCCGATCCGCCAGGAGATGCGGCTCTCCGTCGAGGAGCGGCCGAACGTGGCCGTCGATTTCGGCGTGGGATATGGCGACTATGAACGGTTTCGCGGCCTCTTTGAGCTTTCCCATCGAAACCTCTTTGGAAGCGGCCGCACCTTAAGCTTCAGGGCGGAAGGGAGCAACGTTGAAAATGAGTATTCCGTCAATTACAAAGAGCCCCGGTTCCCCTTTGAAAACACCGACGCCCGCATCGGCATCGCCTATATCAAACAAGAAGAGATATCATTCTACTTAAAAACGAGTAGCGTCACGGCAGGATTTGACAAAAGCTTCTCCGACACGGTCAAGGGCGCCCTTCTATACCAATATGAGCAAAACCACATCACTGAAAAGGATCCTTCCATCCGTCTCTCTCCGGAAGATGTCGGGAAGGTGAATATTGCAAGCATCAACCCCTCTCTCACACGGGATACGCGCGATGACCCTTTCAACCCGAAGTCTGGCTCCGTCAATGCGATTACCTTGCGGAATGCGGCGAAACTCTTTGGATCCGAGGCGCAACTGGTGAAGATGACCGTTCAAAGCAGTTGGTACCGGTCGCTCTCTTCCATCCTGGTTTTCGCCTTCTCTGCCCGCGTCGGCGTCGCCGAGCGATTTGGGGAAACTGTTCTGGTCCCGCCTCCGGAGCGGTTCCTATTGGGGGGGCAGGGCACCGTTCGTGGTTACGATCAAGACCGGCTCGGGATTACCGGGGAAACCCTCATCAATGGGAAACAGACCGGAGGAAATGCTATGGTCGTTCTCAATGAAGAGTTCCGATTTCTCCCCAGCAAATCGTTAGGTTTCGTCCTTTTTTTTGACCACGGGAATGTATGGGAAAGCTATAAACAGATCGGCCTGTCCCAGCTTAAATCGAGCGCCGGGATCGGATTGCGATATAATACCCCGATCGGCCCCCTGCGCCTCGATTGGGGGTACAAACTGGATCGGGAGATCGGAGAGGCCCCGTCGGCGCTCCATTTTACCCTCGGCCACACCTTTTAGTCGAAAATACGGCCATGAGAAAAATCGCACTCATTGTGTTGACCCTGATTCTGGTTGAATATAGCCTCGCACATCCAGAAGCCGCCGCCAAAGGCGCCAGGGTGATCAATGTGGTGGTCGAGATCGCAAACCAGGAGATCGTGGTCTCCGCCGATTTGGCGCGCGGGTTAAGCGGCAAGACGGTCGCCGATATTCATAACGGAATCCCGAAGGATTTCTATTACTATCTCCTCCTTTTTCAGAAACAGAGGAATTGGTTTGATGAGGAGGTCGCCTCAAAGACCCTCCAATTGACCGTAAAATATGATACCTTGAAAAAACGGTATACGGTCAGCCAAAAGGAGGAAGCGCGGGTGACAGAACAGACCTTTTCCGACTTCACATCCGCGCAGCAGGCCTTCTTGAAGGTTGATCATCTGAAACTTGCGCCGGCAAGTCTCCTGACACCTGGGAAGCGATATTATGTGGGAATCAAGTCTCAAATGAAGGCATCCAAATTTCCCCTCTACCTGGACTATTTCCTTTTTTTTATCCCTTTTCTAGAACTGGACACCCCCTGGTCTTACTCCCATACCATTGATGGCACGCAATAGATGAACGACCGGACGGCCCCTGCCAACCCAGATGGGAAAAGGGCGAAAAACGCGCTTCGCCCCGTCTTCATCACCTCGCTTCTTCTGGCCGCCTCCATGACGCTTACCTTTCTTCTGTTTAGGG
The DNA here is from genome assembly GCA_964373895.1 of uncultured Nitrospirota bacterium. GTDB lineage: Bacteria > Nitrospirota > Nitrospiria > SBBL01 > SBBT01 > SBBT01. Next base: position 5,458 of record CAYJWQ010000012.1, on the reverse strand, counting down.
GGGTCCGGCAGCCCTCTTTATTTTCAACGAATATTCTTGTGTTGACGTTAGTGAATGTCAACATCACGCTGGTGATCCTCCTCATCCTTTTCCTATCCCGTAATATCATCAAGCTCTATTTCGAACGGAGGCGGTATCAGTCCCGATTCAAGACCAAGCTGGTGGCCGCTTTTCTCGGTCTGTCGATGATTCCATCGATTCTCTTGTTTGTTGTGGCCAGCGGCCTTCTCACAAGCAGCATTGAGAATTGGTTTTCCATCCAAGTCGAGAGGTCGCTCGATCATTCGTTGGAGATCGCCCAAAACTACTACCAGATCCTTCAGGAGAACGTCTCAACCAATGCCCAGGAGATCGGCCGTCTCCTTGCCGGACAGAACCTCCTCTCCGGCGCCCAGATCGATTTAGTTCGATTTCTTAAGGAAAAACAGCAAAACTCTTCCGCCGCGGCCATCCACCTTTTTACACGTACCGATTCCGGGCAGTTCCAGCCACTCGTTTCTCTATCAAAAATATCATCCGAAGGACAACCCGACCCCTTCCTCCCCTCTGATGATTTTTTGAAGCAGGCATTACAGAAACCCATGACCGCCATCCAGACCACCTATGAAGGAGATGTGATTCGCGCCGCAATCCCGGTTCAGAACGGCGACCGCGCGGTCGCCGTTCTGGTGGTCGATCGTCTCATCCCCTCTTCCATGGTCCAAAAAATGGAAGAAATAAAAAAAGAATCGGAGGAGTACAAGCAGCTCAAGGCATTTAAAAATCCGATTAAGGGGAGCTACATTCTTTCTTTTTTTATCATCCTGCTCCTCATTCTTTTCTCGGCCGTCTGGTTTGGTTTCTATCTCGCGCGAAGCATCACGATCCCCCTTCAGAGGCTTGCCGAGGCGACCGAGCGGGTCGCGGGGGGGAATGTAGATTTTCAGGTTGATGTGACGGCGGCCGATGAGCTGGGTGTTCTGGTTGATTCGTTCAACAAAATGACGTCCGATCTCTCCCAGAGTCAACGGAAGGTCGAAGAGGCCAACCAATCTCTCACCCAGACAAACCAGACGCTGGAGAGAGAGCGGGCCTACATGGAAGGGCTATTGCAAAACATCGGGGCGGGGGTCATCTCTGTGGATGCGAAAGGGATGATCACCACCTTCAATCCGTCGGCAGAAAAAATCCTGGAGCTGTCGTCCAAGGTGGCAATCGGCGCAGAGGCAATCGAGCTTTTCACCTTACAGAAGATGGGGGCGATGGCCGGACTGCTTCGGAAAATGGGAACCACGGACACGATGGAAGAAGAGATCCATCTGGAGGTCCACGGAAAATTCCTAACGCTGCGTGTTGCGCTCTCCGCGCTGCAGGGCGATGACGGTCATCCTTTGGGAGATGTCATCGTCTTTGATGACGTTACCGAACTCATTCGGGCGCAAAAACTCGCCACATGGCAGGAGGTGGCCCGCCGTATTGCCCATGAGATCAAGAACCCGCTCACCCCCATTCAGCTTTCCACAGAACGATTACGGAAGAAATATTTCGATCGGTCGGACGACTTTGACAAGATATTCGATGAATCAACCCAGACCGTGATCAATGAGGTTCATGATTTAAAAACCCTGGTCGACGAGTTTTCTAACTTCGCCAGGATGCCGCCCGCCCATCCCTCATTGCAGAAAATCGATCCGATCCTGCAGGAAGTCGTCTCCCTCTACCAGGCAAGCCAGAAAGATATGGTCGTCTCCTCGCATTTTGATGGCACCCTCCCCCCCCTCAATCTGGACAGGGACCAAATTAAGCGGGCCTTTGTGAATCTTTTTGAGAATGCCGTCGAGGCGATGGACGGCAGGGGGACATTGCAGATCGCAACCTCTTATGATATTGAACTTAAGAGGGTGCGTGTAGAGGTCTCCGATGAGGGCGATGGAATCGCGACGGAGGACATGGACAAACTCTTTCTCCCCTATTTCTCGAGAAAAAAAGGGGGGACCGGTTTGGGATTGGCCATTGTCAATCGCATCGTGCTGGATCATAACGCCAGCATCCACGTTATCCCCCGGGAGCCAAAGGGAACCACCTTTATCATCGCGTTTCCCGCATAAAGAGAGAGGCGCATCGTGTCTGAAAACATCCTGATTGTAGATGACGAACCTGCCATCCTTTCCACACTCTCCGCCGTGTTATCGGACGAGGGGTATCATGTCTATACCGCAGATGATAGCGAGGAGGGAATGAAACTCGCCCAGTCGCATACACCGGCAATTGTTTTGCTTGATATCTGGATGCCGGGGCAAGACGGAATCGACACGCTGAAGAATTTTAAGACCCTTCTTCCGGATTTGCCGGTCATCATGATGTCGGGTCATGGATCGATTGAAACGGCGGTCAGGACGATTAAACTTGGGGCCTATGACTACATCGAGAAACCGCTTTCACTTGAAAAGGTGATTCTCATGGTCAAACATGCCCTCAATGAACTTCACCTGAAGCGGGAAAACCGCATCCTTAAAAAACTGGTGGAGCGAAGGGATGAAATCATCGGGACCAGTCCGGCCATTGGTCGGCTGCGGGAGGAGATCGGTCTGGCAGGGCCGTCACAGAGCCGCGTCCTGATTTCGGGCGAGAATGGCACCGGCAAGGAGTTGGTGGCCCGCGCGATTCATGCACAGAGCCCGCGCAAAGGAGATCCCTTCCTTGAAATTAATTGCGCCGCCATTCCAGAGAACCTCATTGAAAGCGAGTTGTTTGGGTATGAAAAAGGGGCCTTCTCCGGCGCCCAGCAGCGGAAGATCGGCCAGTTTGAGCTGGCCGATGGAGGAACCCTTTTCCTGGACGAAATTGGAGATATGACCCTCTCCACGCAATCAAAGGTCTTGCGGGTTTTGCAGGGCCAGGAGTTTTATCGTGTCGGAGGAAACATACGAGTCACGGTGGATGTCCGGGTAATCGCCGCATCGAACAAAAACTTAGCAGAGGAGATCAAAAGAGGGGCTTTTCGGGAAGACCTCTACTATCGGCTCAACGTCATTCCGTTGCATGTTCCCCCGCTTCGTGAACGAACGGATGACATCTCCCTTCTTCTTGCGCATTTTATTTCGGAGGTCGCGAGAGAAGAAAGAATCAAGCCAAAAGAGTTATCCGAGGAGACCGTCGTCATTTTGAAACGATATGCCTGGCCTGGCAATGTCCGAGAGCTGAAAAACATGGTCGAACGTTTGATGATCATGGTCCCTTCATCAACCATAAAACCGGAAGACCTCCCGGAATTTCTAAAACATCCCTCTCAATCCGAACAAGACGCGGCCCTCCCAAACGCCTCTCCCCCTTCCTCTCTGAAAGAGGCGAGGGGACTCTTTGAAAAAGGGCACATACTTCGCAAGCTCACGGAAAACGGCTGGAACATCCAGAAGACGGCGGAATCGCTTAAAATTGAAAGGACCCATCTTTACCGCAAGATGAAACTCCTCGGAATCGAAGCCCCGATAGAAGGGTAAATCAGATGAAAACACCGGCACCCGTTGAAACCGTACAAATCGAGAAACTGGTCCAGGGAGGGGCGGGATTAGGCCGAATCGGCAGCCGTGTTGTTTTTGTCCCTTATACCATACCGGGAGAACAGGTGGCGGTAAAAATCGACCAGGAAAAGGGAGATTATACCGAAGGGGTCGTAGAAGAGGTCCTGCGCGCGTCGCCGCACCGAAGGATACCGCCCTGCCCCGTTTTTGGCGCCTGTGGCGGATGCCAGTTGCAGCATCTTCCCGAAGGGTTGCAGCTAGAATATAAACTTTCCGCCCTTACGGAGACCCTGCATCGGATCGGCAGAATAAACCCGGACGTCATGCTTCCCCCTGTGGCAGCGCCGGACGCTTTTAATTATCGCTCTCGCGTTCAACTAAAAGTAGAGAATGGAAAAATTGGGTTCTATCGGAATAAAAGCCATCTCATGGTTCCCATAGATCATTGCCCGCTCCTGATTCCGTCTTTGAATCAGGCACTCTCTCTCCTTGGGAAAGAGGCCCCGCTTTCGGCCATCGATGGGATTGAGATTCAGGGAGATGAGGAGGGAGGGCTCTTAATAATATTTGTGGGAAGAAATATTCCTTACGAGGAGGGCGCGCGGTTTTATGAATCGGCCGGGAAGAAACTTACGCTTCATGGTCTGATCGTCTACACCCGACGCTTTCGGTATTCTTTCGGAAGGGATTATTTGGTTTATACCCAATCTGGTAAAACAGCGCGTATCCGTGATCAATCGTTCTCACAGACAAATTCAGCGATGAATCGTCGGTTAACGGAAACGGTGATCGCGTGGATCGCGCCGACGCCTGACGATCATATTTTAGAGGTTTATGGCGGGGCGGGAAATTTTACACTGGCGCTGGCAGGACATGTGCAATGGATAACCGCCATCGAGGCCAATCCGATCGCATATGAAGACGCCCGCACCAATATGGAGAGAGCGGGTTGTAAAAATGTCTCTTTCGTGCGGGCCTCGGCCGATACAGGCATAAAAGAGATCCTGCTGCGTCAGGAAAAGAGATATCATAAGGCCCTGCTGAATCCGCCCAGAGAAGGGGTAACGAGGACGTCTCTTATGATGCTCTCTAAACTCTCTTTAGAGAAGGTCTTTTATATCTCCTGCAACCCGGCCACGTTTGCCCGAGATGTGAGGGTTTTATTGGACGCCGGGTATCGATTAACGCGGCTCCAGTCGTTCGATATGTTTCCACAGACGGGGCATATTGAACTGTTGTCTGAACTGGTGAGGTCATGAGGGCAATGCCTCGTAAGATTGTGTTCATGATCCTTGCATTTTTTGTCATGGCGGGTGAGGCCTTTTGCGATGTGGAAGAACACGTTGTGCGGGCAAAAGGACATTGCGATACCATGGTCATCATCGCCAATATGGCCCTCTTTAATGCAGCCCAGGGCACGATCAGTGTGATCTTAAAAGATTTAAGGATCATGCTGAAAGAGGCGGAGGCGTGTCTTCGGTATACCTTGGCCGCCATCAATGCCAAAGACACCGACAGGAATGTGCAGAAGGAGGGGGGCAGGGCAGTAGGGCATCTGCGGACGGCCATTCAATATGTCCGCTCTGCCATTTCCGCAGGCGAGGCCGGTAAACGCGGCGTCATGATAGATTACGCGCGGAAGGCTTGGACGGACGCCAAGGAAGGAAACAAGCACGCCCAGGAGATGTAGGCTGTCTGCTGGCCCTGTATCACAATCTGGGCCACCTCCCAGAACCTCCTTTAATCCACAGATTCTGACGAGGAGACGGAAACAGATTGAACGGCTCTTTGAAAGTTTGAATGGGTATTGCATCTAAAACCGTTCTTTATAAAAGGCGCGGCCATTATTGGGTCTCCTCTCCCTTGAGGCTGGTCTTAGCACACACTTGACTCCGTAGGGATGTCTGTGTATACTTCCTCTCATGCGCGTCTGCGGACAGGAGTTTTCCCAAGGAATC
>CAYJWQ010000011.1:17184-33593 GCA_964373895.1 uncultured Nitrospirota bacterium | reverse complement strand
CCCACAAGGGGAGGGGAGTTGGATAGCAGAACCCGTTTCTATCTAATGGTTCTTGGAAACAGTCCCCTATTTGACAGGGCTCAATGAGATCGATATAGTAAAAAAGAGGGCTGTCGTGAACCTTTTCATCTCCATTCTGATCTTGCTATGCATCAATCCCGTGCTCGCACATGCCGAGATTCATAAACTAAAGGACAGACAGGGAAACACCGTCTTTACCAACAAAGACGAAACGGGTCAGCTTACGACCCAGAAAGCGAAACAACCGTCGGTGATGAACCCCATAACGAAAGAAATGGTCGCCCAATGGATAAATCATCCTTCCTTTAAATACATCCTCGCCCTCTTCCTATCAGCCGTTTTTGTATTCTATCTCCAATATAAAGTAGGAAGCCTCCTCCTTAAGATGCTGTTTAAGCTCCTTTTTGTCGGCATCTTCGGCGCCATGATCTATAGCATCTTTATCTCACACTACGCCTCTTTGCTCTCTCCTGATCAGACAGCCCCCGCCTCGATACCGGCTGCCATCAACGAATTAAAAAAACAGATCCATACCATTGAAAAGAGTCAAAAGAAGCGGTTGGAATCGATTCAACAACTCACCCGCTCCAACCAGGACTCATCCGAACACATCACTGAAGATGGATCAACCCTTTTCCCGGATGGACATCAAGAGTAAACACGCATCAACCGGCTACCCCATTTCCTATCTCCTCTTCATCAGTCTTCTCTGGGGAGGCAATGTCATCTCCATTAAGATTGGGGCTGCGGCCATCTCTCCCTTGGCTATGGCCACGTTCCGCTTTATTATCAGCGGAGCGGCCATTCTCCTCTATACATTTATCCAGGGCATTTCATTAAAAATCAGACGAGAAGAGACCCACGTCCATCTAATCAATGGCGTCTTATTCGCCATTCAAATCGCCTTTTTTTATCTCGGAACATTTCAGACGTCGGCGTCGCACGCAGCTCTTTTAATCAACACCCATCTTTTCTTCGTGGCCCTCCTTGCCCACTTTTTTATCAAGCATGACCGGCTGAACGTCCAGAAAATCATCGGTTTCATCCTCGCCCTCTCTGGCGTCTGGGCCATTTTTTACGATCGCCCTCAAACATCCCATCAGATCGCCACGATGAGGGGAAACGTCCTGATTCTCATGAGCGCCCTGATCCTTGCCGCCAAAACCATTTACATCAAAAGGCTGATCGAAACGCTCAACCCGATCAAAGTCGTTTTTTGGGAAATGGCCTTTGGCGTCCCGCTTCTGGGTCTCTGTTCGCGCCTCTTCGGAGAGCCGCTCCCGATCATCATCCCGCCTGATCTCGTTGCCGCCCTGCTCTATCAGGGGGTGGTCGTCGGCGGTTTCTGCTTCACCGCATCCACCATCTTATTGAAACGGTACCCTGCCAGCAATATGGCCTCCTTCTCCGTCCTCGTCCCACTCTTTGGGGTGTTGCTAAGCCATTTTGTGCTCGCCGAGGTGATGACGTCCCATCTCCTTTCAGGGGCCGGATTGATTGTCATCGGCATTGCAGTGGTCAATGTCGGCACGTGGGTTCCGATCGAACGCGGCTCTTCATAGACATCCTATAGAAAAATGCCCCTTCAACCATGCGATGAGGTCCGCGATGACCCTCTCCCGCCCAATCTCATTGAACGGCTCATGGTAAAACCCTTCGTACCAGAAGAGATCCTTCTGCCGGGACCCAATCCGATCAAGAAGCGCCCTCGCCCCTTTCGGTGTCACAATCTGATCGTCACTCCCCTGAAGAATTAGGGTAGGGAGACAAATCCTATCGGCATTTTTATGCAGAAACCGATTCATCTTACAGAACTCGGTATAAAAACGGGATGTGGCCGCCGACTGCACAAGGGGATCTTTCCGGAACGCCACCGCCACATTCGGATCGTGGCTTAATTTTCCCGGATCGTTTGGATAGCGGATGGGGAAGTGAGGCATAAAATAATTCATCAGAAAGGCCGCCACCCGAAGGAAAAGATGCAAGGGGGGGACCGTATAGGCAGGGGCCGACAAGATCAGCCCATCCAAATGATTGGGATACGCGGCGCAGAAGGCGGCCGAAACCAACCCGCCCAAACTGTGGCCAATGAGGCCGATTTTTAAATCTGGATGACAACCACGGACAAAGGCGATCACCTCTTTGAGGTCCAGAAGATAATCGGCATACCGTTCAACGTCGGTTCTTAACCCATCCGATCGGCCAAAACCCCGCTGGTCATACGCATAAACGGCGCAACCTGCCTCCGCTAAATCCTTCTGGAAGAGACGGTATCTCCCTTTGTGTTCGCTTAAACCGTGAACCACAATCAGGGCAAACCATGGGGCTTCTGGAAGAACGGCGGTATAGGAGAGGAGGAGACGATCTCGTTGAATGGTTCCGTTAGACTCTTTCAGCCGCCTGTTAGGAATCAACCACCTTCCCTAAAAGGGCGCCCTGTGTGGCGCCCGTTATCTCAACGAAGACCAACGATCCTGCCAACGATTCGGAAGGATGGGAGGCGGCTGGGAAAACCGTTGTGGTATGGCCATCGGTTTTCCCCATTTGATAGCCAGGTTGCCTCTCGGCATCCCCTTCAATGAGCACAGGGAATTTCTGCCCGATCCTGGCCTGATTTTTCTTAAGCGAGATATTGTGTTGCAGATCAAGGAGTTTTACGATGCGATCGGTCTTTGCATCCGACGGAATATCATCGGGATATTTCTTTGAGGCAATCGTCCCCTTGCGTTCGGAATATTTAAAAATATAAGCGTTATCAAATTCAATCTGTCTCATCATACGGACCGTCTCGTTAAAGTCCTCGTCACTCTCGGTCGGAAAGCCGACAATGATATCGGTCGTCAATGTCACGCCTGGAATGCAGGCCCGAATTTCATCTACCAGATGCAGATACTCCTGAATCGTATAGGTCCGTCCCATCAACTCCAGGATGCGATTGCTCCCCGCCTGCAGCGGAAGGTGGACATGCTTGCAGATGTGGGGATGTCCGGAAATCGCTTCTAAGAGCGGCCGGGGGAAATCCTTTGGATGCGGGGAGGTAAATCGGACCCGCTGAATACCAGGGGCATCCGCAACCCTTAGGATAAGATCGGCAAAGGTCGCATTGCCATCTTGATAGGAATTGACATTCTGCCCCAGGAGCGTCACCTGCGGGAAACCCCCTTCTGCCAGATTTTCCACCTCTGCAACAATACCCGCCATCGATCGGCTTCGCTCCCGTCCTCTCGTATAAGGCACCACACAAAAGGTGCAGAAATTGTCGCAACCCCGCATGACCGCCACCCAGGCATTCACCCCTTCCACCCGCGTCGGGGCGATATCGTCGTAGGTTTCATATTCAGAGAGATAGGCCTCGATCCCACGATCGCCACCCCTTGTGGCCTGATCAATCAAGCGGGGGAGAGACCGGTAGTTATCGGGCCCGACCACGAAGCTGACCACCGGATGGGCAAAAAGGTCTTCCTTTAAGTTCTGGGCCATACAACCCAGAACGCCGACCACAAAAGGCCTCCCCGCTTTTTTCATCGCCTTTTTCACAGGCCGAAACTGATCGAGCCGGCTATAAATCTTTCGATGGGCGTTCTCCCGAATGGCACAGGTGTTTACGAGCACCACATCGGCCCCTTCCTGCGAGGATGCGAGGCGATATTCCCCGGACATCAGGATGGATTGAATCAGTTCCGAGTCGTATTCATTCATCTGGCAGCCGTATGTCTCAAGGTAAACGTTCATCGTATCCCCTCAACCACGCCGGTCGCCAGACCGCCTTCCAGATGCTGCACCGTCACCGGTAGAATCAGGCCCGACAGTGCCCGCTCACTTTTTACGCCCACCCGAATATAATTGGGCGTGTAGCCGCAGAAATAGCCTCGATCATCCCTCGCTTCGAATAAAACCTCCACCGTCTGACCAAGGGCGCTTTGGGTAAATACCGCACGGCGCCGCTTTGAGAGTTCACATAATATCCTGACCCTTTTCTTAATGACGTGGGGCGGCACAGGGGGAAGGTCCATTCTCGTCACCCGCGTCCCCTTGCGTTCGGAGAAGGGGAAAACATGCAAGTACGAAAAGGGGAGCGCGGATATCAGCGAGAGGGTCTCGCCAAACGCATCCTCATCCTCTCCAGGGAATCCGACCATCACATCGGTTCCTAGCCCCAAACCCGGGACGGTCTCCACCGCCTTCGTCACGAAACGAATATACTCCTTGCGGGTATAACGTCTCCCCATCGCCGAGAGGATGACATCGCTTCCGCTCTGCACCGGCAGATGCAGATAGGGGCAAAGTTTTTGGAATCGGGCCATCTGATCGAGAAGATGATCCGAAACGGTGGTCGGCTCAATGGAGGATATCCGAATCCTGGATAGGCCCTCCATCTGTTCCAACGCCGTGATGAGTTCCGAAAGCCCCTTTCCATCAGACTGGTACTCTCCGAGATTAACGCCGGTTAAGACAATTTCGCGATGGCCGCGCGCCGCCCAGAGCGATGCCTCCATCAGGATGTCCTTAAACTGACGGCTTCGCTCCCTCCCACGGGTATAGGGAATGATACAAAAGCTACAAAAGAAATCGCACCCGTCCTGAATCTTGATATTGGGTCGGGTGGCATGATCAAAGGCAGCGTAGGCAAAAGTAGCGGAGGAAGGAACGGTAAAATCGCCTCGGCTAATCTTTGGGGCATGGATGACCATCGGGGAAGGCCGTTTGAGAGGCCGCTCTCCCTCCCATGCCTTCTGGATCAGCCGTGGAATATCCATTTTATGCTCCGTTCCGACAATAAGGTCGATGCCTGGAACCTTTTTTAAGGCATCCAGTCCCACCTGGGCATAGCATCCCGTCACGGCAATAAAGGTTTCCGGTTGTCTCTTCAAGAGCCTTCGGATCAAGCCTCGGCACTTCGCCTCGGCCTCATGCGTCACACTGCAGGTATTGATGACACTGATATCGGCAGAAGCACCCTCTTCAACCACACAAAACCCCTCTGACGAAAATCCCGACGCCAGGGAAACACTCTCGGACTGATTTAACCGGCAACCGAGGCTAAAAAAGGAGACACGAATTTCCTTCTTTGAGGTTTTCAAAAAACCCTCTTCCAAAAGAAGCGCCGTCATCTTATCCCCTCGCCCAGGGGGTGGGCATCAGCAGGCGTTCCACAATCTCTCCCTTGATCAGATGCCGTTTTGTCACCTCTTGGACATCCTCCCTGGTTTTAACCGTATACCAGACCCCCTCCGGATAAATCACCACCGACGGCCCCAGGGCACAGGTATCGAGGCATCCGGCCTGATTGGCGCGGACGGCCCCTTTTAATCCGCATTTTTCAATCTCCTCTTTGAAGGCATCCCGAATCGCGCCCGATCCTTTCTGCGCACAGCATCCCCGCGGATCATCATCCGCCCGTTTGTTCATACAGATGAAAACATGATGTTGAAATTTCGGCATCTATCTCCTACGTCTCCTCTTCCAATAAATGTTTTAGGGCCTCTTTTAATTCCGGTATCTGCGGAAGATTATTCTTCACTGCCCCCAGGATATTTTCAAGGCGCGCCATACGCTGCATTTCCTTGTCAGAAACCATACACTGATCGAGCGCTTGATACGCCTCTTTGTAATGGGCGTCTAAAAGAGGCCGCGCCGCAAGGAGCAAAGAGATCAGATCGGCCGGCTCAAGGTAGGCCATGGATGAAACGATAAACGTTCGATCAGCAAAAATCACCATACAGGAGGGCCGACCCTTAAGGGTCATCACGCGATCAACCTCTTTTCCAACGGCAGCATCCCAACTGGCAAGCTGGCCTGGAAATGATTTTGCGAAGGCGACTTTTTCAGAATTCGCTTGCAACTTTTTCTCTACATACATGGCAGCATCCTCGTCCATCCCGTCCGTTACTGCCTCTCAACGGGATATCTTACCTCTCAACGGGATATCCGGCCTTCACCCAACTATCAAATCCCCCTTCCATCGATGCGACACGCTCATACCCCATCTCCTTTAAACTTAATGCGGCGACAGCGCTTCGTCCTCCACCGGCACAGTGAAGGATGATCTGTTTTTTAAGATCTTTTATATTTTGTTCCACCATCATTTCAAGAATCCCGCGCGGGGCAAGCATACTCCTCGGAATCCTCCCCTTATGGAACTCGTCTGGCTCGCGCACATCAATTAAAATAAAATCTTCTCCAAGATCGAAAAGTTCCTTCACCTCTTTCACCTGAAAGAGCATCACCTCTTTCTTGGCCTCTCCCACCAAATCTTTCCATGTCTTCATAGAACACCCCTCTTAAAGAGACGAACAGGCTGCTGAAAAACGCGCATGGCCGTCAGGATAATTCATTCGGACAGTTCCCGTCAAACAATCTTAAAATGGGTTCATGGCCCTTTTTATATTCTCCCATTCCTGCCCTGCAATATTCTGGTTCCACCTGATCTTCCGAACCTTTCCCGCCACATACGATCTCACAACGGCGCCATCTTCTCTTATCCCTACGATGATTGCCCCATCTTGATCCGTTCGATAAATCTTTGCATTCATGGCAGTATGGGCCGCGATCACTTCCGGATGCGGGTGCCGATAACGATTACGGTTCCCGACAGAGAAAATGGCGTACTGGGGAGATACGGCGGAAAGGAACGTCTCATCCAGCGCCCCCTTGCTCCCATGATGAGGGACTTTCAAAATCACGCTCGAAAGCGGATATCCCCTTTTTATGATCGCCTCTTCTCCCTTCTTTTCAATGTCGCCTGTAAAAAGAATTGAAAGGGGGTCTCCTTTCGGCGTTGGGCAGACAAGACGCATCACGATAGAGTGATTATTGTAGTCCTTTTCGCTTATATCAAGAGAGGGATTAAGGAAAAAGATGCGACAAGCGTCTATATGAAATGGGACGGCATGGTCATTCATTGTTATGGCGACCAGGCCTTTCTGCCGTATCAATTCTATAAATTCTTTATAGAAGGGGCTCTCACGCGTCATCCCGTTTGTCCACACCTCGCCGATCTGAAATTTCCTAACGAGATAGGTTAATCCTCCAGCATGATCCATCTCTGGATGGGTCGCGACCAGATAGTCAATCTGTCGTATCCCCCTTTGCCACAAATAGGGGGCGACGGCAACCTTTCCCATGCTGAAATTCCCGCCGGATCCCCCATCGATCAACATGGTCTTGCCCCCTGGAAACTCCAGCAACGTTGCATCCCCCTGACCTACATCCAAAAAGGAAATGCGGGGTGAATCCGGGGGAATTCGAATGCCCCCCCATCCCAAAAAAAAGATAAAGAAAGCAACAATGACTAAGATCAGTCGTCGCCATGGAGCCCGCCAGAGGAGGAGAGAAAATACCGCCCCATAGAAAAAAACAACTGCCAATAACATCGGAGAGGAAAAATGGGCGTCTGCCCCGGGAAAATGCGCAAAGAAGGAAGTGACCTGGTAGTAAAAGGAACCGAGCCTCTGATGCCATGCCCCCAGGGGAAATCCCGTATCTAAAAATAACGAGGTAACGGCGCAAATTAATCCAAAAGGGACCATGATCCATCCAGCAATGGGGATAATAATAAAGTTTGCGATCAAGCCCACCCAGCTAAACTGATGAAAATAAAAAAGGGTCAGCGGCGCAGCCCCGATCGTCGCGCCGAGATTCGTGCACAACATGAGCTGCCCCGGTCGAACAATATGTTTTTGAAATCGGGAGGGCTCATGATCTGACGTAGGGAGGAGGGGAGATTGCCCCTGCCACCACCCTGCCGCCAGCGCAATCGAAAGAACGGAAATAAAAGAAAGCTGAAACGAAAGATCAAAAATAGCCAAAGGGTCAAAGACCAGAATGAGGAGGGCGGCCAGGGCAAGACTCGTGGTCACCTCACCGCTTCGGCCAAGCCAGATCGACAGAAGGTAGACCAAAATCATCGTCAGCGAACGGAGGGTGGCAATCTCTCCCCCCGCAAGATAGGCATAAAAAGTAACCGGCGCTGCCGTGAAAAATGCAGCCCATTGGGCAGGGGTTTTAAAAAGTGAAATCCTAAGAAGCAACGGAGCGGGGAGAGAAGCAAAGAGCCATCGGATCAATCCAAAAACCAGAAAAGAGACCAGCGCCAGATGCGATCCGGAGATCGACAAGATATGGGTCGTTCCTGACGCAGAAAAAACATCCCGAATCTCCTCCGTCAGATAGCCATCCTCCCCAATAATCAAGGCCATAAAAAGCGCCAGCGGCGCTTCACGGAGGTGTCCCTCATGAAAGGAGGCGACCATCGCCAATCGGATATCCTCCCGCCACCGGTAGAGGCGCTTAAGGAAACCGTATCCCCCCTCGCCCACCTTCCTCGCCTCTCCCGGACCGGAAAGAGCCGCAATGCCGCTATAACCTTCTCGATCCCGATAGTCCGCATATTGAAAAGCCCCTGGATTTTGAAACTGCGCCGGTCTTTGAAGCCTAACGATCATCTCAAGACGGTCGCCATACTCAAATGGAACCGTTGGACTGTAAATCGTTAGCGTAAAAAAACCGCTCGCGGGATGCCAGGGTTGGCCAGTCGGCTCGGAAGTGAGCGCGATCCCTTTCATTGGAAGCGCGACCCGACCTGGATAATGACGGGGCGGGCCCTCGACCTGGGCAACCAGCCGGATAGGCCCCCCATCCAGATAGTTTCTTAGATCGCCCCTGAAGAAAGGGGTCGAGACCACCTGATACGCCAGGAAACCGATCGCCCCTGGCAGGAAGAGCAGGAAGGAAATCGCCCTCCCTTGTTTAAGAATCCATTCCAGGAGGAGAAGGGAGAAAACAACAAGTGATACGCTTGCGGGATAATATAAAAAGCGTTCTCCAAGGAAAAGGCCCAAAAGACCGGAGAGGGCCGTCGCAACCAGCGGCTTCTTTTCCATGGGGCGCAACTCTCTGTAAGCGGGATATGTATATTTTTTTAACGCGACGTCCGATAAACGTTATACCTTCATTAACCCTGCAATAATCATCGCCAACACTATCCCAAACAGGAAAATCGCAAGACAGCCGCAACCCCATCGGTTTGTCATCTCCACATCTTTAACAAGAACGGCCTTGCCCTTTTTTCGCTTGATCATACGTTATCTCTTCACAATAGGGAGGAATTTTTCTTTCGTCCCGCTTCGGCCGCCGGCATACAATCATCTTCCTCGGAGAGTCGACGCGCCTCATCCAGCAGAACCCCAATTCTTACGCGAAGAGAGTGGACTTGCTCCATAAGATGCGGAGGGGGGCTCAACCGCTCAACATGGCCCAGGGTGGAAAGAAAATCTGGAAGCAACGCCCGCACCTCTTCAATCAAACGAATGAACTCCTTTTGGGAATAGCGTCTCATACGTCATCCCTCGGCATCTCCCCAACCAAGATGGCGATCGTTCTCTCCTCGCGCTCCCGTATGACCGTCAATTGAATCGTTGCGCCGGGAGCAACTCCGGAGATTTTATTTCGGAGCGCCTCCGAGTTTAGGATTTTCTCTCCATTAAACGAGACGATGACATCTCCGTGCCTCACCCCCCCGCGTTGCGCCGGGCTCCCGGAACGAACATTGATGACAAATGCGCCATGCAGGTTTAGCAATCCCAGACGCGCCGCAAGCTGGGGCGTGAGATCGGAAACAGTCATACCCATCCATCCCGAAATCAAGCTGAAGGTTGCGATTAAGCCAGCCAGGGCCCCACTCCAGCGCCCAGTCAAGCACAATGACAAGTTTCTTTTCGCCATAAGCGGACAAAATAAAGAGTTCCGGCCCATTAAAACACCCGGAAGTCCGAGAGTGACTTCAAGATTGTGTGTGTTGCAAGAGATTTATTAAGGGTATAAAAATGAATGCCAGGGGCGCCCTGCGTCAACAAATCGCGACATTGCGCGGTCGCATGGCGAATGCCGATCTGCATCACCCATTCAGGTTGATCCTGAACAGATTCAAGCTCGGAAAGCAGTTCGCCTGGGATAGAGGCCCCGCACATCTCTGTAAAGCGTTTCACCTGTCCCACATTGGCAATCGGCATAATGCCAGGCACAATCGGAACCTGAATCCCAACCGAACGCGCCCGTTTTACAAAATCGTAATATAACCTGTTTTCAAAAAAGAGCTGGGTAATGATAAAATCGAGGCCGCTGTCCACCTTGGCCTTCAAGTGCGCTAAATCCTGGTCTAAATCACGACATTCGACATGCCCTTCGGGATAACACGCCCCGCCGAGGGAGAACTTGAATTCGCTGCGAATATAGCCGGCAAGTTCGAAGGCATACGTGAATCCGTTCGGGATCGGATTGAAAATCGCATCTCCTTTTGGGGGATCCCCGCGAAGCGCCAGGACATTCTCAATGCCTGCCACCTCGAGCTGTTTTAAAATACGGTAGATTTCCATCCGATCCGATCCGACACAGGTCAGGTGAGGCATGGTCTCAATTCCGTGCTCTCGTTTGATGCGAAGGACCAATTCAACCGTCTTCTGACGTGTGCTCCCACCCGCGCCGTAGGTGACCGATACGAATGATGGTTTTAGCCGTTTGAGGTCCCCAATCGTCTCAAAGAGATCAGAAACACCGGCATCGGTCTTGGGTGGAAAGAACTCGAACGAAAAAACAGGTTCGCCGAATGAGAAATAGTGACTGATTTTCATGGAAGTAAAACGCCACTTTCTCGTTGGGGCATCTCTGATCTCATGGATGAGGCTCCTCTTACGCGCCTTGCCATGTAACACGCCGCGAGCTTCACAGGCCGATAGGACGCCTTGACCCTTTGAAGATTGGGAAGACCGGAATCATCCATCGTATTGATCCATCGGTACCCGTTTAATATCCTACAAAACGAGCTGAAAAGATACGGCGCGACCCCTTTTCGTTCCAGATCGGCCACTTCAACCGCGATACAAAATGTGTCCGGGTTCTGGGAAAACCCAAACGAATAACCGACCACTTGACCAGAGACCTCAACAACCACCCCCGTCATTCCAAGGAGATCCCATTCCCTTAAAATCAGACGATGGACAGATTCCGAGTCGGAAAGCATGCGGATATAAACCGGATCGGCATACAGGGATGCACGCCCTTTTGACCATTTTTGATAAAGTCTCTCCGCTGCATTCCGGTCGGATGCGGCATAGGCCCGGATCGTCGGGAAGCTTCGTTTAAGGGCATTGCGCCCCCAACGTTGGGCCTTATAACGATCTCCTTTTAAGTTGGCCAGGTCGTCTCGTCGGTAGATATATTCCGGATAGGCGGATTTGACCTCCAAACCGCATTGCCGATAGAAAACGCGATCGGATTCCCCGATATTTTCAATCCGGGATACTTCTCTGCCAGGGTTGTTTTGATCCATCCAGTCAAAACAGGCTGACACAATCTCTTGCTTGCAGGGGCCCAAGGGCGGGAGCGGCATATAAACGCACCGATCATATTTCGCGAAAAGGAGCAGACACCCTTTGTATACAACCCAGTAAAATGAGAAGTGGCCCCTCCAAAGACGATGCGTGATAAAAGAATAGGCCGAAAGGGGACGCTCTGTCTGGGCCAAATAACGGTCAAAAAGAGGGCGCGCCGCCGGAAGAAGTGGATGAAGCGCTAAAGACATAATGACCCGTCTCTCCCACGGCCATTTTCGAGCCTGTCTTTTTCGAACCTATCCAGCGAACGGAGGATGATGACATCCTCCTGATACGGACCAATCAGGTCAGGATGGGCCGCTAAGATTCCCATAATCGGATCGGATTCCAGAAACCGAAAAACTTCGTCGGATACCTTTTCTATCTCTGGATCAGAGGCATACCATTGTATGAATGGGCATTTCGTATCCATTCCAAGAACCACCCCTCCCGCCCCATCCCTCATAATCGCAAAGGGATAGATCCGGCAATCCAATGGCCGTTTTTCATAGATTTGACAGTGGTGTGTCGCGGGATCGAAAAAGGGGCAGACACAGCCATCGCCATGGACTCTTAATTTAATCTTCGATCCCCGGGTCAACGGCTGAAAATATTGCTTCTCTTCGGACGATAGCAGGCCAATCTCCTCCCCGGTAAAAAAGGGGGCTAAGACGCTTGTCTCTTCCGGAAACCGGCAGCAGACATCACACGTCAGACAGAGCGCGGAGGGGACCATTTGATGAAGGGGAAGATATTTTTCCATATACGTCAGTTCCACAGTGGCCCGTTAACTTAAAAGGGGGAGGCTCACACCTCCCCCTCCCGAAGCCGCTCATAAGCCGAGTTCTGTTCCCCGATTTTCAGCGGGGCGATGATCATTCCTCTGGACCGCATCGTATAGTTATACGATACTCGATGTTGCCATCCGGTTCTAGCGACCTTACCCGAGAGCCTTGGACGGGCCGCCCTTCGGGAGGACAAAAACCTCCCATGCTCTCCTATTTGGTCTTGCTCCAGGTGGGGTTTGCCATGCCTTCGATGTCACCATCAAAGCGGTGAGCCCTTACCTCGCCATTTCACCCTTACCGATCCAATGATGGATAGGCGGTTTCTTTTCTGTTGCACTTTCCTTAGAGTCGCCCCCAGTCGCCGTTAGCGACCACCCTGCCCTATGGAGCTCGGACTTTCCTCCCCCCGCCTCTATAGACTGCGACACCCTCGTGGCATTGGCAAATCGGCCTCTGCCACCCGGCCTTCGCACCCTAGCCCTGCGGGGAGCGATCATCTGATCAGCTTCGGCAGCCTTAATTCTATCCCTTTACTTTTCCTTTGTCGATAGCCTCGTTGGCCAACCGATCGGCCTCTTTATTGTCATTTCTACCTATATGATGAAACCGTATTTCCCCAATTTTCTGACAGAGGCGCTGCGCCTGACCGGCCAGACGCAAGAGGGGCGGGCTTTTGATCTTGTACGCCCCGTTCATCTGCCGCACAACCAACTGGGAATCAAGGAAGCAATCCACTGCATCGGGCCTAAATTTTAGCGCCGTCTCCAATGCCCGGATCAACGCGGTATACTCCGCAACATTGTTGCTTGCAACGCCAAGATATTCAGAGACCGTCTCAACGACCTCCCCCTTCTCATTCTTAATAACCGCGCCGATCCCCGCATCTCCAGGATTATTTCGGGAAGCGCCATCGGTGTAGATCGACAGCTTCATCTCGGCCTAACCGGCTGCATAGAGGATTCGATGACAATAGCTGCAGGTCTGGATTTTTACCCCCATCTTCACCTCCGCCACAAGTTGGGGGGGAAGATTAAAATGACAGCCGCCACAGGTCGCCCCTTTTAGAGAAACAACCGCCACCCCTCTTCGTATGGATGCGAGTCGCTTGTAATCTTCCAAAATCTCTCTTTCAATTTTTCCCTCCATATCCATATACCCTTTATCAAGATTCCTGACTGATTCCAATAACTGTTTTGACGCCTCTTCGACCTGGGCCCTCTCTAAAACGAGCATCTTCTCTTCAGAAAACACCGCTGCCTCATGAGAGGCGACCGCCTTTTTCTGACCATCCCCTTTTTCCATCACCATCAAAAGGGCCTCTTCCGCTTTTTCCTGTTCCGACTTCGCAGATGCGATTTCGCTAAGATAGGCCTGATACTCTTTGTTGGTTTTCAACTCCGTTACCCTGCCCTTTAATTTTACGATCTTTTCCTCTATGATTTGTAACTCCTCTTCTTTTCCCTTTTTCTCTTTATTCAATTGATCGAGCAGGGCCTTCTCTTGAGAGAGAAGCCCCTTTGCCCTATCCAGCGATTGTTGCGCGGCCTGAAGTCTTTCAGGGAGTTTTTGCCTCTCTTCTTGTTGTTGATTGCGTTGAAGGTCTAATTCCTGTAGCCGAACGAGCAATGCAAGTTGATCTTTCACCCTTATCCTTTTCGCATCCGAAATAGTGGGCCCACCAGGACTCGAACCTGGGACCAACCGGTTATGAGCCGGCGGCTCTAACCACTGAGCTATGGGCCCTATTTACAGGGACTCACGTCGCCCCCTCCCCCTCTTAGCGGCTAACGCCGCTGATTACGACCAGGGTCTCACGTCGGGCCTGCCCCCTTCTTCGGGGGACCGACAAAGCCCCGATTGAACCTATCAGGAGATCTTCCTCTCCCGACCAGGCCGCTACATGCTTTCCACAAAACTTCTCAAGCGTTTACTTCGACTGGGGTGGCGTAGTTTCCTTAATGCCTTCGCCTCAATTTGGCGAATACGCTCACGCGTTACCTCAAAGTCCTGTCCCACTTCCTCCAAGGTATGATCGGTTGATTCACCAATTCCAAATCTCTTTCTTAAGACCTTTTCCTCGCGGGGCGTGAGCGTCTGCAGGACGCTGTTGATCTGACGCTGCAAATCGTAACGGATGGCAGCCTCTAAGGGGGACACCACCGACTTGTCTTCGATAAAATCCCCCAGATGGGAGTCTTCCTCCTCTCCAATCGGCGTCTCTAATGAAATCGGCTCTTTAGAGATTTTCAATATTTTTCTGACCTTATCCAACGGGAGGTCCATCTTCTCTCCAATCTCCTCCGGCGTTGGCTCCCTCCCTAATTCCTGCACCAACTGTCTTGCAGATCGAATGAGCTTATTGATGGTCTCAATCATATGAACAGGGATACGGATGGTTCTGGCCTGATCCGCAATCGCCCGCGTAATTGCCTGACGTATCCACCATGTGGCATAGGTTGAAAATTTGTATCCCCGTTTGTACTCAAATTTATCAACGGCCTTCATGAGACCGATATTCCCTTCCTGGATGAGGTCAAGAAATTGAAGGCCCCGGTTTGTATATTTCTTGGCGATGCTGACCACAAGCCTAAGGTTTGCCTCCACGAGCTCGCCTTTCGCATTTTTTACCTTTTGATCCGCGTGAGAAAACTGACGGATCGCGCTTTTTAACTCCTCGGCGGATACCAGGGTTGTCTCTTCCACTTCCCGAATCTTCTTTCTGGCCAACCGATACATCTTTTCATATTCTAAAATCTGCACCCTGGAAAGGCGGAGACGGCGTTCCGCGGAACGCATTTCCCTTTCTCCTTTTTTAATCTTGCTAAAAAAGGGGGCCAACCCATCTGTCTCAAGGCCGCACCTTCTTTTACACAGGGATATCTCCCGCTCGGCATGCATTATCACATCTGCCTGCTCGCGGATTTTCCCGATGAGACCTTCGATCACCTTCGGGTGTAAATTGAGGGCCTCAATTTTCTCAACCACCTTGGCCCTCGATTCAAGGAGCATCTCCTTTGCTGATTTTCTTTGCTTTGGATTTTTCGCCAGATGTTTCGTATGCTCGATCATCCGTGATAACTGCCGTTGACGATTTTTAATCTGGGACGTGAGCGTTACCACCTTCTCCCGCAATTCCTTCTCATCTTGCTCAACCATTTCAAATTCCTCTTCCGGGATGGAAATCATTTCCCCAAGCGGAATTTCAGATGTATGCACCCTCTCCCCTAACGATAAGACCTCCCGCACAGACATCGGAAGGCCAAACACAATTGCGGAAATTTCCTTCTTCCCTTCTTCTATTTTCTTTGCGATCTCAATCTCTCCTTCGCGCGAGAGGAGCGAGACGGAACCAATTTCCCTTAAATAGAGCCGAACAGGATCGTCCGTTTTGCTGATAGCGCCCGGGGTAAGATCGATCTCTTTCTCCTTTTCATCGCCGGCAATCTCGCCCACCTCTTCCGGAATTCCCCCCACTTCCTCAAAATGATCCTTCTGCCCCGCCATCATTCTCGGGAAGCGACCGACATCTTCGTGATCAACCACCTCAATATCCATTTCGCCGAACATCACCATGATATTATCAAGCTGTTCCGAAGATACGACGTCCGCAGGGAGGGCATTGTTTAACTCCTCATACGTCAGGAACCCTTTCTCTTTGCCTAAAGAAATCAGTTGCTTGACTTCTTCTAATTTTTCCTCTTTCGACATTCGGCCTCCATGTATATCTTTATGATACCCTATTCTGCTAACGGGATAAGGTTAATCGGACCAATTCTTTCTTTGACTCAAGAAATTTCTTTTGCAGCGATGCAAGCGATGAAGCATCCCCTTCCCGCTCGGCCTCCCTAAGCAGCTTCTGAATCTCATCGCCCTCACGGCAGACACGTTTTACCTTCATTGAGAGGATGCAATCTTGCGCCGCACGGCCTATATCTTCATAATCGTTTCCCCGAACGGATAAGCGTGAAAAGAGCGCCATCTCCCGTATTGAATCGAGACCGACCGGGGTCCCCCATTCTCCTCTCTTCTCATCCCAAAAATTGGAGAGGATGTTGGAAATCTGCGGATGTGTAAAATCATTCAACATCAGTTGACCGGTCAGCGCCGACGGATCCATCTGCCCTTGCAACAGAAGGGAGGCGATCGTCTCTTCATCATTGGGGAGCGGCTCTCTTCTCGCTATCGCCAGCGGGCTGCATAGAGGGACCGCCTTCTTTCCCTTTTGATCGCG
>CAYJWQ010000011.1:0-17084 GCA_964373895.1 uncultured Nitrospirota bacterium | reverse complement strand
AGAGAAATGACCTCGGCAGAGATTCCCTTTTCGATAAAAAGAGGCGCCGCCCGGAGGGCCGCCCGGACGCCTGCCTCGTCCGGATCAAAAACAAGAATCACCTTCTTGGCTAGCCTTTGTATGAGCGACAGATGGTCTTGCGTTAGGGCAGTTCCAAGAGTTGCCACCACATTGGACATCCCGGCCTGATGCGCAGAAATCGCGTCGAAATAGCCCTCGACGACAATCAGCGTCCCAAAAATCCCCTTGGCGCGATCCAATCCGAAAAGGTGTTTGCCCTTCGTAAAAACAGCGGTCTCCGGTGTGTTGAGATATTTCGGCTGGGACGCGTCTAAAACCCTTCCCCCAAAACCGACCACCCCGTTAGACCGAATCGGGAAAATCAGTCTGTTTCTAAAGCGGTCGTAAGCCTCTCCAGAATCGCCCTTGACTGCAAGCCCGGCCTCTAATAGCAGGGAGATCGGATGGGACTTAAACCGTTGGATGAGGGCATCCCGTTTGGGCAGGGCAAACCCCAGGTGATGAGAGACAATGGTCTCGTGCGTAAGACCGCGTTCGGCAAGATAGTCCAGCGCCATCTTTCCTTCCGGCCTTTCAAGCAGGTTTTTTCGGAAGAAGTCGGCTGCCTCTCCATTGATTGCAAAAATCTCATCGGCCTTTCTTCTCTTGGCCGTATCCTGGCCCTTTTCGAAGGGGGCAAGCCGAATCCCCGCGCGGTCTGCGAGCTTACGGAGGGCGTCCGGGAAGGTCAGCCCCTCCATCTTTATTAAAAACTGGAAGAGGTCGCCCCCTTCCCCGCAGCCAAAACAGTGAAAAAGCTGCTTTGCGGGGCTGACGGTAAAGGAAGGGGTTTTTTCTTGATGAAAAGGGCAGAGTCCTAAATAGTTCTGTCCCGATTTTTTAAGAGGCACATACTCCGAGACGACCGAGAGGATGTCGTTTCGCTCCTTAACGGTTTCAATCGTTGGATCAGAGGGGCGCATCGTTTTTATCTTTTTCCCAGCGCGAGGCGAACCGCTTCGCTGACCTTATTCCCGTCGGCGCGTCCTACGATTTGGGGCATCAAAGCTCGCATCACCTGCCCCATCTGCTTAATACCCGTTGCCCCTGATTGGGAAATCGCCTCGGCAATCTTGGCTTTTAGCTCTTCGTCGGTCAACGGCTGCGGGAGATAACCCTGCAAGATGGCAAGTTCTTTCGTCTCTTTCTCGGCTAAATCAGCTCTTTTGCCTTTGTTGAACAGGTCAATCGATTCTTTCCGCTGTTTTATGGACGAAGCGATCACTTGAAGCACTTCTTCTTCTGTTAATTGGCAACCTTTTCCCTTTTCTATTTCCTTGTTTTTAATCGTCGCGCGCAGAAGTCGTATGACGGACACCCTTGCGGCATCTTTGGCCCGCATGGCCTCTTGTAGCGCATCTGTCAGTTTTTGATTGAGGGTCATTTATGATAAAAGCGTTAAAACTCTAGATGGTAGCAAACTGATCGTCTCTTGTCAAAAAATGTTTTATAGGGGCATGTCTACTACACCGCAATATCCCTTCGAAAATGCATGCCGTTAAAAGAAATCTGATCAATCGTTTGATAAACGCGGCCACGCGCCTCTGAAAAATTCCTTCCAAGCGCTGTCACTCCCAGGACCCGACCTCCTTGTGTCATCCATCTGTCTCCCTGCCGGGCCACTCCGGCATGGAAGAGCATCACCTGATCCGACGTAATTTTATCTAAACCAAGAATAATTTCGCCTTTTTTATGGACCCCTGGATAGCCTTCGGACGCCAGAACCACGCAAACCGACTTTCCACGCTTCCACTGAAGCTGAATTTGGTGAAGACGATGGGAAAGCGCCGCCTCCATCACATCTACCCAGTCATTTTTAAGGCGTGGGAGCACCGCCTGGGCCTCGGGATCTCCCCACCGCGCGTTAAACTCCAACACATACGGTCCAAGGGGAGTCAGCATCAGACCGGCATAGAGTACCCCGCGATAAGGCCTCCCCTCCAATGCCAAGCCGTTGAGGGTGGGGGCAATAATTTTAGCCATCACCTCGGATTCCAAGGATTTTGTCATATACGGCGAGGGGGAAATGGCGCCCATCCCTCCCGTGTTTGGGCCCTGGTCATGGTCGTAGACCCGTTTATGATCCTGCGCAGAGGACAACGCAAGAGCCACGTTGCCATCCGTAACAACAAAGAAGGAGACCTCGACCCCTGTCAGGTACTCCTCTAAAATAACCCGGCAGGCGGCATCACCCATCAAGTGGAAGGAATCAAGCCCCTCTATCGCCTCTTTTTTATTCCTGGCAATGACCACCCCTTTGCCCGCCGCAAGCCCTTCCGCCTTTAAAACCGCCGGCATCTTCATGCTCGAAACCTTTTGATAGGCCTCATCCAGCGTCATTACCTCCGCTTCAGCGGTCGGGATTTTATATTTCCTCATAAGCAGTTTGGAGAAAACCTTGCTGATTTCAATTTCCGCGGCAGCGCAATGAGGCCCGAAAATACAAAGGCCGGCTTCCTCAAAACGATCGACGATCCCCAGCGACAGAGGATATTCAGGCCCCACAACCGTTAAATTGATCTTTTTTTCTTTTGCAAAAAGGAGGAGCCGCTCGATATGATCCACGGCAATTGGAACAAGTGTCGCGAGGCTGGCGATCCCGGGGCTA
Source organism: uncultured Nitrospirota bacterium (assembly GCA_964373895.1). GTDB lineage: Bacteria > Nitrospirota > Nitrospiria > SBBL01 > SBBT01 > SBBT01. Next base: position 14,416 of record CAYJWQ010000011.1, on the reverse strand, counting down.
CCAGGCGCGCAAAAAAGCTCACGGACACGGGGAGACTGCGCAATCTTCCAGACGAGGGCATGCTCCCTCCCGCCCCCGCCGATGACTAAAATTTTCATAAGGAGGATGCTAAGAGCTTGTGAGTTTATTCCCGCACGGCTACGTCCGCCCCTGATCGTGCCTGGCTGCGTTACGGAGCCCCCAATATCTGGTCGTGTATACCAGATACACTCCCAGATATTGCGCACCCCCGCGCCTTGCCATGCGCAACCAGAAGCACCCTCGCTTCGCGTGGGAATAAACTCACAAGCTCTAAATTAGTGGCGAAAGTGCCGGATTCCCGTTAAGACCATTGCCATCTTGTGATCATTCGCAGCTTGAATTACTTCTTGATCGCGGATCGATCCCCCCGGTTGAATAACCGCCGAAATCCCCGCTTCCGCTGCCGCATCAATGCCATCACGAAAAGGGAAAAAGGCGTCGGAGGCCATCACACAATCCGATGTCGGGAGATGCGCCTTCATTTTTGCGATCTTAACAGAATCGACACGGCTCATCTGGCCCGCTCCGATGCCAACCGTCTGGCCAGGCTGCGCGAAGACAATGGCATTGGACTTCACATGCTTGACCACCTTCCAGGCAAAAGAGAGCGCGGAGAGTTCGGCAGACGTTGGATGACGATCGCTCACCACCCTAAGCCCGCTTAAGTCCGCGCCCATCGCGCTATCGTAATCCTGCACCAGAAGACCGTCCGCCACACATCGTATATCGATCCGCTCTTTTTCGAAAACCGCCATGTCGGACTCCAGCACACGGAGATCTTTTTTCCTTTGTAGGATAGAGAGGGCCTCATGGGAAACCTTTTTGGCAACCACCACTTCCATAAAGGTTGCTGTAATCTCCTCTGCCGTCTCCGCATCCAGAGTGCCGTTGAACGCCGCAACACCGCCAAAGGCAGAAGCAGGATCGGTCGCTTTTGCCTTCCGATACGCCGCAACAAGCGTCTCCCCGGTCGCCACACCGCAAGGGTTGTTATGTTTCACAATGACCGCAGCCAATTCGGAAAACTCTCCCGCCAGGGCCATCGCAGCATATACGTCTAGAAAGTTGTTATACGACATCTCCTTTCCAGAAAGTTTTCGCGGAAGATGACCGGCAACCTTCTTGTAAAGTGCCGCCTGCTGATGGGGGTTTTCCCCATACCGAAGGTCCTGCGCCTTTTCAAAAGAGAGGATCAAGCGATTTGGAAAACTTCCAGGACGTGCGTCGATGCCCATGAAGTATAAGAAGATGGCCTGATCATAGTCAGAGGTGTAAGAAAAGACCTTTTGCGCCAGGGAAAAACGGCGCTGCTCAGCAAGAACGCCTCCTGATCTTTTCATCTCCTCGATAATATCGTTGTAATCTTCTGGATCCACAACAACGGCGACATCCTGATAGTTTTTCGCGGCAGAGCGAAGCATGGCCGGACCGCCGATATCAATATTCTCAATCGCCTCAGCCAGCGTAACGTCAGGCCGCTTAACCGTAGCCTGAAAGGGGTAGAGATTCACCACCACCATGTCGATCGGTTCAATACCGTGCGCATGCATCTCTGTCTGATGGCTTAGCGCATCCCGACGGCCCAGGATGCCGCCATGAATCATGGGATGCAGCGTTTTGACACGGCCATCCAGCATTTCAGGAAAACCGGTATATTCAGAGACCTCTCTCACTTGCAATCCATTCTCGGCAAGGAGTTTATAGGTTCCCCCCGTCGAGACGATTTCGATCCCCATGTCACAAAGGGCAGAGGCAAAACGGACAATTCCACCCTTATTATAGACGCTGATAATCGCCCTTTTTACCTTTTCCACCTTTGATGATATCCGTTCTAAGGATTATACCGCGCCAACGCCAAGCTGGCGCCGCTGATAGAAAACCCGCTCACTGCAATTTTTCCGTCCGACTGAATGGCAAGTGACATCACTAAATCAATCGTCGTGCTCACGTCGGTCGTCACCTTGCCACTTGTCCCAAAATCCGTATCGAGAGCGCCATCCGCACTATAGCGGGCCAGGGCAAAATCAGAGCTAAGGAGGCTCGCCCCCGCGCTGCCCGAGGCCACGATCTTCCCATCTGACTGAAACACAACAGACGTAATCGCATCCAACACGTTAAAGTTTGTTGTCACCTTGCCGTTCGTGCCAAAGCTGGTATCCAAAACGCCGTCGGCGCTGTAGCGGGCGAGGGCAAAATCAGAAGAGGTCGGGATGTTAGAGACCAGTGTGCTGGAGGTGCCGGCGACCAGGAGCCGGCCATCGGAGAAAAATGCCACCGCTGTTGCCCCATCTCCATTCGTGCCAAAATCTGTTTTCGTTTTTCCAGAACTTCCAAAGGTCGTATCCAGCACCCCGGCGCTGGTATACCGCGCCAGCGCAAAATCTTTGTCTGCAGCGGAATTATTGGAAGAACCGACGGCGATAATATTACTACCCTGCAGGATTAATCGGGTTATGGCATCGCCAAAACCGGTCTCAATATCGGTCGTCACCGTACCACCTGAACCAAATGAGGTGTCAAGCGCGCCAGCGCTGGTATAACGCGCCAGCGCAAAATCTTTATTACCGGTAGAAGAGATAGAAACTCCGCCCACGACAATCTTCCCGTCGGATTGAAGCACCACCGTCGCCGCGGCATCTAACCGCCCACTAAAGTCGGTCGTTACGATTCCCGTACCACTACTACCAAACGTTGTATCGAGGGCGCCGGTTGAGGTATAGCGAACTATGGCAAAATCGGAGGTCGTAGAGGTCGCCGCCGAGCCAACGACAACAATTTTTCCATCGGATTGAATGGCAATCGCAACCGGCAGATCAATGGTGTTAATTCCGGTCGTCACCCGCCCGCCGGTGCCAAAGGTGGTGTCCACGCTTCCGGTCGCGCTGTAGCGAACCACCACAAAATCAGAAGAGGTACCGCTACCGACGAACCCAGCCGCGACCACCTTCCCGTCCGGTTGAAATGCCGTTACAAGGGCCAGATCACCGCTGGTGCCAAAGGTGGCGGTGGCAACCCCACTGCTCCCAAAACTGGTGTCTGGCGTTCCTCCAGCCAGAGAGAGCGTAATAACAACCGTTTGCGACCCCCCATTTAAGTTCACCGTGGTGGAGCCTCTAAATTGAGGGGTTCCAGAGGAATTTAAGGCCGTCGCGGTGAACAACCGGATCGGACCGCTCGGCACATCCACGTTCATAACAGGGGTATCGCCCGCTGAAACAGAAATACTTTTGGAAATCGCGGCCATTCCGGAGGCGGTAACGTCAAGAGTCACAGTCGAAATACCTGATGGGGTTGGGGCCTCCAGAACCTTTTGGTGTACATCCGGGTCTATGACGATCTTCAGGTGAACCGATGTCGGCTGAATTGTGTAAACCCCCTCGCCGCATCCTAAGAGGAGCAAAAGGAATAAAAATCCGCATCGTTTGATGACGAGTGGCATGCGCTATCCCCTTAAGTAAGGAGACCGATTATCGAGATAAAGTGAAATCGGATATCCCATCTCTCTATGGGAACTGGACCTCCACCCGAATGGCCGTACTGACCAAATTCGTCTCTTGATCCAACGGGGGGAATACCGGAGGATCGGATACCCCTTTTATCAAAGGGCTTGGAACCGATACAACCATCCCTTTCTGATCCACCTGATCGCTGCCGCCAGGTTTGCCCAAGGCATCTTCCACGCGATCAGAAGCCGAGACAGCCTGCATTAACCTGTCCAACAGATCTGCCGGAATCGGCTCCGGATCGACCGGCGGGAATCCCGCCTTAACCATCGTGAAAAATTTCTCGGAGATAAAAACCTCTTTCGAAATTCCAGGACCGACATTTTGCACCACTACTTTTCCATGCAGGCCAGCCACCCCTGTTACGGGAACCCCATTCACCGTGGCAACCCATACGATAAAGTCGGTCCCGCGGGCCGACGCCAACGCCGTGGGAGTGCTGATCTCAAATTTCGAGCCGGACCGCGAAAAGATTTTTCCGGCCAACGCCCGGAGCGTCCCACCAACCAGATTGGCAATTAAACTCCGTCGGTCGTCGGATGGGTCGTAAATATTCTCCGTAATCTGGACCTGCGATTTCTCCCCAAGGCTCAAAATGCTATCATCCAGGAAAAGGAGCTTAAGCTTCGATTGCATCCCTGTACGATACGTGCTCTTGAAAAGAACTGTGTCCCCTCGGTTAACCGGCACACGAACACTCTTCCCCTCCGGTGTGACAAACACCTGTCGTTCGGCGCTCGTCACCGTCCCGACCACCTCCGCCCCAAAGAGGTCCATCGGAGAGAAAACACCCAAGAAAACACCGATGAATATAAAAACGGCAAAAATGAAACCACCCCTTTCTACTAACAGAGGGGGCGTGTGTCGCCCCCTCACAGTGGCAAAGCCACTGTGAGCCTCCCTCTCACGCGGCTTTGCCGCTGGTTTCAATAGCCCACACCCTATCCCAAACTTCTCCGCAAACGGCATAGAAGTTACACACAAAGACTCTAAAACTTCAAAACTTCCAGGTTAGGCTTAAAGATGCAATGGTCCGGTTATAGTCAAAGATGGGGACGTTAGAATTGTTCCGTCTGTACGAAAGCCTAAAGGAGAGATCAGCGGATTTCAACAGGGGACGCGACATCCCCATGCCGATCGTATACGAGTCATCCTCTCGTTTATTATTCGAAAATGTGTTCGGGCCTTTATAGCGCCGTAAGGCAATGCCGGCCCCTACATCTCCTTTAATTGATCCTGAAAGCGGGAACTCAATACCGCCGTTTAGATGGTGTCCTAGGAAATCCTGATCCCTTGTCCCCGCATTCTTGACCTCAAAGGCATACCCATACTGCACCGTTCCTCTCCTCTGGGAGATAAACCGGTACTGGGTGACACCGATGTCATGTTGAATTCCATTGCGCTGTGAATTAAGTGAAAAGGTGGCACTATTTTCAAAACGCATCTGTTGAACTTTATAAAAAAGTCGTGTTGACCGTTCCGGGTCCGGCGATAAGACCAACGAGGGGAGAAGCGTGTGAGAGTTGAGATAACCTTCCTGGTCGGCCGTAACGAAATTAAAGAGGTAGTCAAGACGAAACTGTTGGCCTTCTTCGCTATAGAGGAGATAAGGATTGACGCCATAACTTCCTGTATCGAATTGATCGAGTTTGTAATGCAGCCCCTGATAGATGGAATAACCGATCCCCGTCCCCCACGGGAAAGGCCGATCCCATGGATAATCTCCCGTCAGGTAAAGGACGGTCCGATGATCCTTGCTTCGGCTGATGGCCTGAGCGAAGGCACTGTCGGACGGCTCCAACACAACATTGTCATCATACTGATGGCTGATACTCACCGAGTTCGCCCACATCGGGCCAATATCTTTTTTCTGTTCGATCTGTTCTATAAACGTTTTGGACGACTTCCCGATCTCTGATCCTGACTCTCTTTGGATCACCTTTAAGAACTCATTTTTCGCCTCGTCATAAATCCCCTGCCTGTAATAAGAAACCCCTGCATGGTAATGGGCGCTCGTCGCCAGGGACGGCCTTTTCTCTTCCGCCTTTGCCGCGGCGCGGAGAAACCGTGGAGCCGCCCAATCATAACTCTCCATCGCCTGATAGACACGCCCCTGATAGAAATAAACCAGCGGCTCCATAGAGTCGCCTTTTTCCGCCTTATTCAGAAAATCGAGCGCTTTTTGATACTCCTTTTGCTGATAATAGGCCACACCAATATCAAGGGCGATTTCAGGTTGCGGGTTCATTTGATACGCCGCAAGGAGGTCCTTCTCGGCCTCCTGGTATTTTCCCATTTTCGCCAACGCAATACCTTTTAAATAGGTCGCCTTTGAATCGCCAGGACGGGCGCTCAACGCTACACGGAACGCATCTTGGGCCTCGATATATTTCTTTTGGTTAAGAAGGGTGATCCCCGATGTCATACGAATTTCATACTCCGTGGCATCCGGGACAGACATCTTTTCTTCTGACAGAGGCAAGACAGATTCCTCCTTTGAAGCAGGGAGCATCTCTTTGGGCGGGATCGGCTCCTCACGGGGGGGCGACGGGATAAACTCCTCCCTCGGCGAAGGGGGCAGAACCTCCTTAAACGGAAGCGGCGCGAATTCCTGCACAGCCGGGGGAGGGGACGGGGGCCGATCTTCTTCTATAAAATAGGGGGGGCGCCCCTCCTGGGCAAACAGACTACCCCCAAAAAAGTGCAGAAGGCCCACCATCAGAACGCCCGCCCTGGCGTAGTTCATAAAGTTTCCCCTAAAATCTGGATAAACTAACAACTTTATCTTCCCTAAGTCAATCCTTTTCTGCCCCTTGCAGGAACAGGGCATTGGCAAGGGATGCAAATTCCCCCAGCGAAAGCGTTTCACCTCGTCGCATCGGGATTAGACCGACCTCACGGATAGCTGCTTCAATGGCCAACATAGGAAAACCCGCATGAAACAGGGCATTGGCAAGCCGTTTTCTCCGATAGGCAAACGCCCCTTTTACAACTTTAAGGAAATACGGCTCATTGAGAACAGACGCTTTTGGAGCGGGGGAAGGTGTTACCGTCACCACACAAGAATCAATCCCGGGGCGGGGACGAAAACACGATCTTAAAACAGGGAAAGCGACCTGAACATCCGCATAAAATTGAACGATCACCGACAGGGCGCCATAGCTTTTATCTCCTACGGAGGCAACCATCCGATCAGCCACCTCCTTCTGGAGCATTAAAACCATCAGGAGGATATGTTGCCTTGCATCCAGAAGTCGAAAAAGAAGCGGGGTGGCGATATAATAGGGTAAATTCGCGACCACTTTATAGGGGCCTTGAACCTCTTGATAAGGGAAGCGAAGCGCATCGCCCTCAATTAGATGAAGCAGGGACGCTGCGGGAATCTCTTCCCGGAGGAGTTGGACAAGATGGCGATCAAGCTCAATTCCAATAACATCGGCGCCTCTTTCCAACAATCCCTTTGTCAGAATACCGTACCCTGTGCCGATCTCCACAACCCGATCTTTCGGTTGAATGCGCGCAAGATCAAGTATCTTTCTCTGAATGTTGTAATCGACGAGGAAATGTTGGCCCCACGACTTTCTTGGACGCATCGCCTGGATTACGTTCTTGATGGTCTGCCTCGGCGGTTTTTTGCCATAGAGGCCGACAGGCTAAGCGCTTCCCGCAGACTCCCAGGATTGGCCACCCCTCGTCCGGCAATGTCATAGGCCGTTCCATGGTCAACGGAGGTGCGGATGAAAGGGAGTCCTACGGTTACATTGACGCCGCCTCCAAAGGAGAGGAGTTTAATCGGGATGAGGGCCTGATCGTGATAGAGGGCCACAGCCGCATCAAACTTCCCCTGCTTGAGTTGATAGAATAACGTATCAGCGGGATAGGGGCCGCTCACGTCAATTCCCTCTTTTAAACCCATCTCAACGGCGGGGATCACCTCCCTTTTTTCTTCGTCTCCAAAAATGCCCCGCTCCCCCGCATGAGGATTGAGGGCGGCCACGGCAATCTTCGGCGCCCGAACTCCAAAATCCCGCTTCAGCGCCGCATCGGCAAGGTCAATCGCCTCAAAAATCCGCTCTTTTCTCAACTGTAAGATCGCCTCTCGCAACGAAAGGTGGATCGTCGTCAGAATGATTTTTAGGCCTCCTCCCACCATCATCATGCCGAATCGGTCTGTCTTTGCAAAACTCGCCAGAAATTCGGTGTGGCCAGGATAGGCAAACCCGATCGCCTTCATCCCCTCCTTATGGATCGGCGCAGTGGTCATTCCGTCAATTTCATTTAAGAGCGCCAATTGCGCGGCATCTCTGATCGCATGAAACGCAACGGAAGCCGCCAGGGGAGATGTCACACCATATTTGAGGGAAGATGGGTCTTCCTGCCGTTCATCTAAGACTTCAATCGTCCTTTCTTTGAAACATGCCTGCGATACAGCTTTGATAGGAAGTACCGTCAAAACAGGTGCAAAGCGGGAGGCTGCATCGGTCAGCCACGCTGCATTGCCCACAACGAAAGGACGGCATTTCTCATAGATCTCCTTGTTCAGCAGCCCTTTCACAATCACCTCTGGACCGATTCCGCAAGGATCCCCCATCGTGATGGCAATGATCGGTTTAGTCATTTTCTAACTCCGGGATATGCGGCTCAAGATGAACCACCACTTCGAGCACATCCGGGAATCGCCTCATAATCTCCGCCTCCACCTTGTGAGAGAGAATATGCGCCTTCTCCAAGGGCATCTCCGGGGCCACATGGATATGGAGATCCACATAGACATGGTTCATACTTCCACGTGTCCGAACGGCATGGCATTCTTCCACACCGCTAATCTTCATGACAAGATCGCGTATCTCGTTCGGATGAATTCTCGAATAATCGGTCAGAACTTTGGAGCTTTCCATTAATATCTCCCAGCCCACTTTCCCGATAATGGCGGCAATGACCAAACCGGCAATGGGATCGATCATCGGATAACCTGCCCGTCCGGCAGCGAGGCTGACGATCACCGACAAAGAAGCAAAGATGTCGCTCTTGGTATGAAACGCGTCTGCCAGCAGGACTTCACTCTTAAGCAGAGTCCCTTTTTCTCTCTCCCAGCGCGAGAGGATCATGTTCATCCCCATCGTGATCAACATAATGATAAAGCTGGTCTTTGTAATATTCGGGACCAGCCCGCTCTGAAATCGGCCAAAGCTGTTTTTTAAAATCTCAAAACAACCGAAAAAGAGAAAAACGGAAATGGAAAAAGAGGCAAAGGTTTCAAATTTACGATGGCCATAAGGATGTGACTCATCCGCAGGGCGGGAGGCCACCCAGACCCCGACCAATCCAACACCGCTGGACGCTGCGTCCAGAAAAGAGTGAAAACCATCTGCCTGCATACTGATCGTCTGGGTGGCGTAACCCCATACCGTCTTTACAATGGCGGCAAGCAGATTAAAAAGGAGAGCGGAAAAAAGGACATTTCTTATCTTAAGAAAGTTTAATTCGGTCGTGTTTGTCATAGAATCTTACAGGTCATTCGTTGTTTCCTTGCCCTTTTAATGGCGTAACGGGGTTGGCCACTGTGGGGGCCTCCTCCATCGGACGTGGACGCAGCAGAGAGGCGATCACCGAGATGACGAGAATGCCGGCGACCGCCCCTAAAGCGATGCCTACCGGAATTTTATAGATATCCGATATCAGCATCTTCACCCCCACGAAAATAAGAATAAAAGAGAGCCCTTCATGCAAATAGTGAAAGAGCCGCATCATGCCGGCCAACGCAAAATAGAGCGCGCGTAACCCTAAGATGGCAAACACATTGGACGTGTATACGATAAACGGGTCCAATGTAATAGAAAGGATCGCCGGGATGGAATCGACTGCAAAGATCACATCGGTTGTCTCCACCACTAAAAGAACCACAAACAGTGGCGTGGCATAACGTTTCCCATCGACTTTTACGAAAAATCGTCCATCCTCGATGCGGTCCGTCATTGGCATCCATTTCCGGAAAAGCTTTAACACAGGATTGTTTTCCGGGTGGATCTCCTCGTCTTTCTGGAGTGCCATCTTAATGCCGGTTAAAACCAGAAACGCCCCGAAAAGATAGATCACCCAATGAAACTGACGTATCAATGCAACCCCGGCAAAAATAAAAATCGCCCTCACGACCACTGCACCCAGGATCCCCCAGAATAGAATCCGATGCTGGTAAAGTGGCGGGATGCGGAAATAGGTAAAGATCAGAAGAAATACGAAAAGATTGTCGACGCTTAGAGATTTTTCAATCAAATAGCCTGCAAGGAACTCAAGCGCGGCACCCTGGCCATGCATTCGATAAATAAAGAGACTAAAAATAAGAGCCAGTGAAATCCAAAACCCGCTCCAGAGCAGCGCCTCCTTAATCTGGACCACGTGGGCTTTACGGTGAAAGACGCATAGGTCCAGAACAAGCAACGTTATGACTAAAACGTTAAAAAGGATCCAGAGTAAAACCTCATTCGTCATAAATAACCTCTCTCGCCACAGCGCGTTCCACCTCATTCAACAGCGCGCTTAAAGGAAGTCCTCGCTTTTTGGACAACTTTCGAACCTCTCGAAATTCCGGCCGACTTCGAAGGGGTTTTCCATTCTGAAACGCCGTTTTCACGCGAAGCGGGCCGTAGGGCGTTTTCCTCTTCTTCACCTCCCGAACAAGTTTCCTCCGTGCCACCCTCTGGATGCGCAACCCCAGCGTCGTCGTCTCCCTAAAAAGGATCTGGGTGATCTCATCCAAAAAAGCGGGTGGGGTCAGCGCGGTGAGTAAAATAGCGGGCCGGCCGCGTTTCATAATGACAGGGGTCAGGAACACATCCACAGCGCCGGCGGAGAAAAGTGCCTCAAAGAGATGCTCATATACCTGCGGATTCATGTCGTCGATATTGGTCTCTACCTGGATGATCTCATCGGTTTCATCGGAATCAGATGCGACACCGATAAAAAGCCGCAGGATATTCGGTCTGGTTCGCTCCATCCTCCCAGCCCCAGACCCAATCTTTTCAACCTTCATCGAAGGAAGCGGCAGAAACGATTCGGCAAGCGTGGTGATAATGGCCGCCCCCGTCGGCGTGGTTAACTCCCCGACAACGCCGGTGGCATAAAGAGGAAACCCCTTCAGGAGGACCGCCGTTGCAGGGGCCGGAATGGGGAAGACGCCATCATCGGTTTTTACCTCTCCCGTCCCGACATGAATCGGAGATGCGACAATCCGATCGATCTTTAAGAGAGAGCATCCGACCACCGCGCCGACCACATCGGCCAGGGTGTCTATCGCGCCGACTTCATGCAGGTGGGTCTGCCCAAGCCGCCTTCCATGCGCCTGCGCCTCCGCTTTCGCCAGCCGGCCAAATATCTCAATCGATCGGGCCTGAATCTCTTTTGGAAGACGGCTGGCCTTGATACACCGCTCGATTTCAGCGAAGGTTGTAAACGGCCGCACTCCCCTCGGCACAATTACGTCAACCTTCGTTGCGGAAAGGCCGCAGCGATGCACCCGATACGCCTTTAAAGCCAGACCAGGGGATTTTAATCGATCGAGCGCGTCTTGAAAGGCATCAACAGGGAGTCCGGCATCCACCATCGCGCCTAAAATCATATCGCCGCTGATGCCGGAGAAACAGTCAAAATAGGCTATTTTCACGCCCGATTCCCTTTCCGTTTTAGCCCAATCCCGTTCAACAGCTTACAACCTAAGAAACAATGGGAGATTTTTCTGGCAAGATGGGAAAAAAGCGCTATGTTTGTTCATCCTGAAGCGACAATATCCGATGGGCAAGGGAGGCCGCGCCAAAGCCGTTGTCAATATTAACGACGGCAAGCCCCGCAGCGCAGGAATTGAGCATTGTAAGGAGCGCAGAAATCCCTCCAAAACTTGTTCCATAACCGCTGCTCGATGGAACCGCGATCACCGGCTTCCCAACAAGCCCTCCCACAACACTCGGCAAGGCTCCATCCATCCCTGCGACAACAATGACCACATCGGCTTTCTCAACAATACCCATCTGGTTAAGAAGCCGATGCAGGCCGGCCACGCCGACATCATAAAGTGTCGTTAGAGCATAACCGAGCAGTTCGGCTGTCACCTTCGCTTCCTCCGCAACGGGGAGATCAGAGGTCCCCGCGGTCACCAGGGTAATCTGCCCGGATCGCCTCGGAATGGATTCTTTCCGTAGAACAATGGTCTGTCCAACGGAATTGTACTCGGCCTCTTTAAATTCCCTCTGAATTTTCCTGGCCAGCGTCGGTTCTACCCTGGTAGCAAGGACAACAGGCTCCATGGCATTCATTCTGCGAAGAATCCCCACCACCTGTGCCGCTGTTTTCCCCTGGCAAAAAATCACTTCCGGGAATCCTTGCCTTATACCTCTATGGTGATCAAGCGTGGCAAATCCAAGCGATTCGTACGGAAGGACTTTTAATCGCTCCAATGCGGAATCGATTGACAAATTACCGGTCTGCACCTCTTTTAGGAGTTTCTCAATGGTCGCCCGGTTCACCTTATCCTCTCACCGCCTGGCGGCATATAACCGATATCATTAAAATGGACAGCATCCAAACACGATTAGGCAGAAATGATCATACGATAAACGGCAACCGTATTCAAACGGAAATAAAGCAGTTTGCCTTAAAATTACTTTTTATGATACATTCCCTCATCCTGCGCCTGTAGCTCAATTGGATAGAGCGCCGGCCTCCGAAGCCGTAGGTTATGGGTTCAAGTCCCGTCAGGCGCACCAGAGGTGCCTATGGTGAGGATAATGTAAGTACGCGGACAAGTCCCTGAAGATAAGGCTGGGCCGTTAGCTCAGATGGTAGAGCAGCTGACTCTTAATCAGCGGGCCGCAGGTTCGATCCCTGCACGGCTCACCAACCCTATTTTCGGTCTCCCTTGGGATATTCCTTCGTTAGTCCAGACAAGTGGGCAACACTGAAAACTCGGATGGCCGAACTTGGCATCCATGAGGAAGACCTCAAAGAGACATTCACCCGCTCTGGCGGCCGAGGCGGCCAAAATGTCAATAAAGTTTCAACCTGCGTTGTTCTTTTCCACAAACCCACAGGTCTAACTGTTCGCTGTCAGTCGGAACGAACGCAAGGAATGAACCGTTATCTGGCGCGTACGCGACTCGCCAACAAACGGGAAGCACAGCTTCTTGGAGATGCAAGCCGGCATCAGCAGGAAATTGAAAGGATTCGGAGACAAAAAAGAAGGCGCAGTAAGCGGGCCAAAGAAAAACTCCTTCAACAAAAACACCACCGAACGACCATTAAAAAAACGAGAAAACCGGTTGGGACAGAAGAGTAACTGGAGAGGGAATCTCAAGCAACCTACTTACGGCGTATCGGCAATATGGGTGCGCCGAACAGCCCCACTATAAACCATAAACACCTTTTTGCTCTGACGGATGTGGTAATTACCCCAGGCATTCGGCTCACCCCTATAGTGCGCATCAGGATCTACCCCAGAGGCATTCAGATAATCCGGCTCTGAAAGACCCGCATCCAAGACTTCCGCGAGAAGACATTCGGTCGTAAATCCCTTTCCGTGCAGAGAAACTTCGGCCAGCATCTTAAGAATTTCTTCGCTGTTGGTTAAAACTAATGCTTCCATCTATCCATTCACCCGTCCGTCGAATGACGTTATTTTTTTATCCTGTCCTGGTTTTTTTGATTTTCGATCCGACTGCTCAATCAATTTATACAAACCCTGAACCTCATGTAAGGTTAACCGGCGATAGGCGCCCAGAGCAAGGCTTCCAGTCGTAAGGAAGCCATAACTCACCCGTTTGAGCTTAAGAACCGGATACCCCACCTTCTCCATCATCATACGCACTTGTCTTTTGCGTCCCTCGTGCAAAACAATTTCCACCCATGAATTATTTTGGGCTTCTCGCAGAAGTTTCATCTGACATGGGGATGTTTTTCCTTCCGGAAGGGGGATCCCCCCTGCCCTGACCTTTTCTATGACAGACGGAGGTACATGCCCCTTCACCTTCGCCCAGTAGCTCTTTTTAATTTCGGTCTTCGGATGCATGAGCGCATGGGCCAGGTCACCGTCATTGGTAAATAAAAGCAACCCTTCCGTATCATAGTCCAACCGTCCCACCGGATAGACCCGCTCTTTTACATCTGACAAGAGATCCATGACTGTCGGCCGGCCTTCGGGATCACGCATCGAGGTAATATACCCCTTCGGTTTATTAAGGAGCAGATAAATTTTGTGTGACGCGACACGAAGCCGCCGGTCATCAATTTTAATATGATCCTTGAGGGGATCAACTTTTGTCCCCAACTCGGTAACGACAGCACCATTAACCTTCACCCTCCTTTCTCGGACCAATTCCTCCGCATAACGCCGCGAGGCAACTCCAGCCCTTGAAATTACCTTTTGAATACGCTCCATAGGGATAAACCCCTCGCTAAACTAAAAAAGGCCCTATTTTTAGAAGGGCCTTTTTTGAACAAACATCGCACGTCATATTCGCCGCCATTTTTGCGACGAGATCAAACACACGAACCGACAGAGACTATTCCCTCTCGCATCGAAGAGCCCCGCGATCTTATCACAGGGGCACTAATTAAATCCGGCAACGTCCTACTTTCCCACACCCTCGCGGGTGCAGTATCATCGGCCCTGGAGGGCTTAACTTCCGTGTTCGGGATGGGAACGGGTGTGACCCCTCCGGTATCGCCACCGGAAACTTATGTAGGGGCGATCCGAAAACCGCCCCACAGAATATGGGCATTCTATTATTAGATTTACAGGAACGACTTGCAGTCGCCCCTACGCAAAAACCAATTCTATCAGGAGCAAATTAAGGTTAAGCCGCACGGTCTATTAGTACGGGTTAGCTCAAAGCCTCACAGCTCTT
>CAYJWQ010000010.1:0-34208 GCA_964373895.1 uncultured Nitrospirota bacterium | reverse complement strand
TCTGCAACGAAGCGATATTGATATGCAAAATCAAGAAGTTTGCCTGTAAAGCTCTTAAGGGGCGAGGCGTGATGAGCGGTATTCGTGTTATTTACGCGTATTATATCGCCGCTTCAAAAGTTGAGTTTATTGAGATATACTTCAAAGGCGAAAAAGAAAATGAGGACCGCGAGCGGATCAAGGAGTATTTGAAAAATCTGAACCTCACCCACCACCAAATTTGAGGTCCCGCCGTCCGTCCGCCGAAAAGTTTTGGGGGCGAAGCCCCAGCAGGCGGGCAAAAAGGAAGGGGGTTGGGGGGAAGGAATTTTTGCCCACCTGCTCCCGTTCCCGTTCCGTTTGAGCAAAGGAAAAGCGGAAGGGGGGTTTGGGGGGAATTTCGCTTTTCTCTTGCGAAATCAAAATGAGACCAGTCCCGCCACCTGCCTGAATACTTGGAAGGCAGGACACCTCAGAAAAATACTCTTTCTCAATAAAAGAAAAAATCCGTCGCGCGCAAAATGAAAAGAGCAAAGAGTATTTTTCTGCGGTGTAGCGAGATTGTCGAGCAGTGGCGCGGCTCCTTAGTCTGGTTTCGTTCAGGAGTTTCGGATAAAATGAGTTCGAGCCAAATTGTAAAGACCCACCATTGAAAATAAACAAGAATGTCATTTCACGCTTTTACGGGTCGCCTCTCTGTTTCCCTCCACCACCAGGGTCACCTCTCCTTTTATGGACTTCCCTTCAAGCCCCGCCAACACTGTTGAGAAATTTCCGCGAATGACCTCCTCAAAAACCTTCGTCATCTCGCGCGCAATGACCATCTTTCGCTCTCCGAAAATGGAGCGAAGTTCGCAAAGCAGGGAGAGGATTCGGAAAGGAGATTCGTAAAAGATAAGCGTTCTGGTCTCTGATCGAAGTGTCTCTAAACGGTTGGCCCGGCCTTTCTTTGGCAAAAAACCTTCAAAGGCAAACCGATCTGTCGGAAGACCGGAGATAGCAAGCGCGGAAATAGCGGCGGAAGGGCCTGGGATCGGGCTTACAATAATTCCTGCCTCGATCGCCCGGTTGATCAGATAATAGCCAGGATCGGAAATGGTGGGGGTGCCGGCATCAGAGACCAGCGCCACCGACATCCCCTCATGCAACTTGGCGACTAAAACCTTCGCCTTCCCCTCTTTATTGAAATCGTGATAACTGGTAAGCGGCGTGTGAATATCAAGATGGGCGAGGAGTTTTTGTGTGTGGCGGGTATCTTCTGCGGCGATCACGCCAACTTCTTTTAATATCCGGACGGCGCGGAAGGTAATATCTTCTAAATTGCCAATCGGCGTGCTGACAATATAGAGTGTCCCAGGCATAAAGAGGTCACGTCATTTTCTCTTCAACAAGGAGGCTTAAAATATGCCCGATCATAATGTGCGACTCCTGGATACGGGCAACATTGGTAGAGGGGACTTTTAGACAGAGGGCCACCAACGCCGCAAGTTTTCCCCCCTTCTCACCGGTCAACCCGATCGACTTGATTCCCTTGGCCTTTGCCGATTCAACCGCCTTAAGGACGTTGGCTGAATTCCCGCTGGTGCTGATCGCCAATACAATATCGCCAGGATTGCCAAGCGCCTCAATCTGTCTTGAAAATATCTTAGCGTAATCATAATCGTTTGCAATGGCGGTTAGCGTAGAGGTGTTGGTCGTAAGCGCAATCGCCGGTAAGGCGCGTCGTTCCTTTTCGAATCTCCCCAGAAGTTCTGCGGCGATGTGCTGCGCGTCTCCCGCGCTTCCCCCATTGCCGAACAGGATCAATTTCCCCCCCGATCGCAAGGAAGAGACGATCCACGCCGCAGCCTGAACAAGATCGGGCACCATCGTGTTAAGGAGATCTTGCTTAACCCGGATACTCTCTCCAATCGTTCGAGCGACGATTTCAGCTTCATCCGTTGTGGAGTTCATTCAATCCTCCTTAAGAAGAGGCCGCCGCCTCTTTCGTTCCTTCTTCTTTTTTGATCTCTTTTTTCTCTCCCGGTGTCTTTGTTAATTCAAGAATAACCATCGGGGCACCATCTCCATGACGCACGCGCGTCTTGATTAAACGGGTATAGCCGCCATTGGTTCCTACAAAGCGGGGCGCCACCTCCGAGAAAAGGCGTAAGACCACCTCTCTGCCTATCAGATAAGACGAAACCAATCTCCTCGCATGGAGATCAGACCTCTTTCCCAAAGAGATCATGCGCTCCGCAATGGAACGGACCTCCTTCGCCTTGGCCTCGGTCGTTTCAATCCGCTCACAACGTAGAAACGATGTCACCATATTCCTAAATAACGCCCTCCGGTGAGAACCGTTGCGACCTAAGGGACGGCCCGCTTTACGATGACGCATGCTATTCTATCCTCATTATTAGAATTCTCTCTGTTGACGTTTTCCTTTTTGCGCGCCGGAAAGGCATAAGGTTAGCTGGCCTTTTCGGGGGCCTCCTCTATTAGAGGAATATTTTCCAGTTTCATTTCAAGCGAGAGACCCATCCCATGAAGTATCTCTTTAATCTCATTTAAGGATTTTCTCCCAAAGTTTTTGGTCTTTAACATTTCCGCCTCGCTTTTTTGCACCAGGTCAGAAATGGTCTTGATATCGGCATTCTTCAGACAATTGGCCGCCCGAACCGAGAGTTCCATTTCGTAAACGCTTTTTAGAAGGTTCTTGTTAAAAACCGATGGCGCATCCCTTTCTTGCTCCACCAGATCCTCTTCCTCATCAAAACTGATAAAAAGACTCAAATGATCCTTAAGAAGTTTTGCCGAAATGCCGAGGGCGTCCTGGGGGCTCACACTCCCATCTGTCCATAGCTCTATGGTCAGTTTGTCATACTCCGTGACGCGGCCGACACGGGCGTTCTCAACGGAAAAATTCACCTTCCGGATCGGCGAGAAAAGGGCGTCGATCGGAATGACCCCAATTTCCGCCCCTTCTTCCTTATTCCGCTCTGAAGGGACATAACCGCGCCCCAATTTAACCAGCATCGACATATCCAGGCTTCCATCTTTATCCAGCGTGGCAATATGCTGATTCGGGGTTAAGACCTCCACATCGGCGTCATGGATAATATCCTTGGCCAACACCTCTGCCGGCCCTTTTTTGTTAATATGGACGACCTTCGGTTTATCAGAATGAAGTTTTAAACGAATACCCTTAATGTTCAGGATGATATCGGTCAGATCTTCCTTCATCCCCGGCAGAGTTGAGAATTCGTGAAGAACCCCGCCTACCTTGATGGAGGTCACCGCCGCGCCCACAATCGACGAAAGAATCACCCGTCGCAACGAGTTTCCAATGGTGGTTCCGAAACCGCGCTCAAACGGTTCCGCAAAAAACTTCCCATACGTATCGGTCAATGTCGCAGACTCTACTTCCAGCTTTTTTGGCATATGAAAATTCTTGGCCCTGATCATCATTCTAACCTCACCTTTGTAAAAGAATCAGGTGATGCCGGCGCAACAGAGGCCATCCCCCCCTGATGTTCCGCCACACTACCTGGAATAAAGTTCAACAACAAGTTGCTCATTGACAGGCAACTCTATCTCTTCCTTGGCCGGTTGCGACAGAACGCTCCCCTTATATCCGACCTTGTCGAGTTGCAGCCAGGCAGGAACAGGACGCATCCCTTCGAGCGCATGTTGGATTGGAATAAGACCCCGGCTCCCTTCTTTCACTTCAATCGTGTCGTTGACGCAGACAAACGACGAAGGGATACTCACCGTTTTTCCATTGACAGCGAAATGGTTTTGCCGGATCAACATCCTGCCCTGTTTTCGCGATGAGGAAAAACCAAGGCGATATATCACATTGTCAAGACGGGACTCCAAGAGCACCAGAAGATTCTGGCCGGTAATTCCCTTCGCCTGTTCAGCCCTGGCAAAGTATCTCCTGAATTGACGTTCCAACAGCCCATAAATACGCTTCAGTTTCTGTTTTTCCCGAAGCTGGGTTCTATATTCAGAAGCCCGCAACCTGGCCTGGCCATGCTGGCCAGGCGGATATCCGCGCCGATCAATCGCGCATTTTTCCGTAAAGCAACGCGCCCCCTTCAGAAAGAGCTTTGTCCCTTCTCTCCGGCAAAGCCGACAGACCGGCCCAGTATACCTACCCAAAATATCTCCTTCGCTTTAAATATGGCAATTAAACCCTTCTCCTTTTGGGAGGCCGGCATCCATTGTGCGGAATGGGGGTCACATCCTTAATGAGATTCACCCGAAGGCCTGCGGCCTGCAGGGCGCGGATCGCCGATTCCCTCCCCGATCCCGGCCCCTTCACAAAGATGTCCACCTGCTTCATCCCATTTTCCATCGCTTTTTTCGCGACAATTTCCGCCGCCCTCTGCGCGGCAAAGGGGGTGCTCTTCCTTGATCCCTTAAAACCCTGGCTCCCCGCGCTCGCCCATACGATGACATTGCCGCTTAGATCGGTCACCGTCACAAAGGTATTGTTAAACGACGCCTGTATATGCGCAATGCCGATCTGAACATTCCGCTTCTCTTTTTTCTTCGCCCCTTTTTTTATGCCCATCTTGTCACCCTCATGACGCCTTTCCTACCTTGCGTTTAGCCCGTATGGTATGTCTCTTCGGACCTTTCCGTGTGCGGGCGTTGGTCTTCGTGCGCTGACCCCGCACCGGCAATCCCCTCCGATGACGGAGGCCCCGATAACAACTGATATCCATCAAACGCTTAATGCCCATCGAGACTTCGCGGCGAAGGTCTCCTTCAATTCTGTAGTTCCGATCAATAATCTCGCGAAGTCGCACAATCTCGTCTTCTTTAAGGTCCTTCACCCTGACACTCGGGTCAATCGATGCGGCCTTCAATATCTTCAGTGAAGAAGGGCGGCCAATTCCGTATATATAGGTCAGCCCCACCTCAAGCCGCTTATCACGCGGCAAATCCACACCGGCTATACGCGCCATAGAAACTCCCTCTTATCCCTGTCTCTGCTTATGACGAGGGTTTTCGCATATCACGCGAACTACCCCCTTCCTCTTAATCACCTTGCACTTCGCGCAAATGGGTTTCACCGAAGAACGCACCTTCATGACGGACCCGCTCCTTACTTGCTAAAACGGTATGTAATTCTCCCCCGCGTCAAGTCATACGGGGACAACTCGATGGTCACCTTATCTCCAGGGAGGATTTTTATATAATGCATCCGCATCTTTCCAGAAATATGCGCCAGGATGCGGTATCCATTTTGAAGCTCAACCCGAAACATGGCATTCGGCAGCGTCTCCACAATGGTCCCCTCCGCTTCAATTGCATCTTGTTTTGACATAAATACGTTGAGAGACAAAAAGGCTATAACCTGCTTAAAATGATCGGCCCCTCTTTTGTGATAGAGATGGTATGTTCAAAATGGGCTGAGAGGCTGCCATCGACCGTCACGGCCGTCCAGCGATCTTCCAGAACTCGCACCTGCGGCTTCCCCATATTCACCATCGGCTCAATCGCCAAGACCATCCCCTCGCACAACCGAGGCCCCCGGCCGGGAGGACCAAAGTTTGGAACTTGCGGCTCTTCATGCAACGAACGTCCAATTCCATGTCCGACAAAATCGGTCACCACTGAAAAACCTTCCGCCTCCACATAAGATTGCACCGCGTGGGAAATATCGGAGAGACGGCCTCCCGCCCTGCCCCGCTCGATGCCCGCGTAAAGAGACCCCTCCGCCGTATTCAGGAGGCGGCTTGCCTCATCCCTGATCTCACCCACCGCAACGGTCACCGCCGCATCCCCATAAAAATCATCGTAAATCGCCCCTAAATCGAGCCCCACGATATCTCCTTCCTTGAGAACCTTTTTTGACGGAATTCCGTGAACCACCTCATCGTTGATGGAGACACAAAGGGTCGCAGGAAAATTTCGATACCCCTTGAACGCGGGGCGCCCCCCCTTTGAAAGAATCTCCTCCTCCGCAAATTTATCCAACTCTTTGGTGGTCATGCCGGGCTTAATATAGCCCTTCAACGCCTCCAGCGACTCCGCCACAATCTGGCAGGCATGCCGGATCTTTTCGATCTCTTCTTTCGATTTTAAAATAATCATCTTTCCTTAATTGAAGAGCGCTTCTGGCCGGTTATCTCACGGTGAAAGGGCCTGCATGCCCCCGCATCGCACCTTCTCACAGACCTCATCCACCGTCCCGCTTGCGTCAATTCTCGTTAATAGATTCTGTCTTTCATAATAGTCAATTAACGGCGTTGTCTCTTTTTGGTACACCGACAAACGGGTATCAAGCGTCTCCGGTTGATCGTCTTTCCTTTGTACCAGGGTCGCGCCACAATCACAGACGCCATCCTTCTTAGGAGGATCATACGTCAGATGATAGACCTGCTGGCAAGCGGGGCAGTTTCTCCTCCCCAAAACCCGTCTCTTGATCTCTTCTTTCTCCAGATCGAAATAAAAAACACGATCGATTTTGTTATTAGATTGCTTCACGATATCAGACAATGCCTTGGCCTGTTTTATAGTCCTTGGAAAACCATCCAGAATATAGCCCCCCTTTGCGTCTTCCTCGCAGAGCCGCTCCTGAACCATCCGGATCGTCACCTCATCCGGAACCAGCCGGCCAGATTCCAGATACGATTTCACCTCCAATCCAATGGGGGTGTTTTTTGCGATGGCACCCCTGAACATATCTCCCGTCGCAATAGAGGGGATAGCATATTCCCGACTCAACCGTTTCACCTGGGTCCCCTTGCCGACGCCGGGGGCCCCCAGGAAGATAAACCGCATCGGATCTCTCCTTAAAAAGCCCTCCCCTTGATTTTCCCCTTTTTCATGAAACCCTCATAATTTCGGGTTAGCATGTGCGTCTCAATCTGTTGCGCCGTGTCAAGGGCAACCCCGATCACAATTAAGAGCGAGGTCCCTCCAAATGCAAACGGGACATGGAAACGATAAATCAGCACCTCCGGCGTAATCGCAACCAACGCAAGATAGACCGCTCCGGCAAATGTAATACGGGTTAAGACGCGGTAGATATAATCGGAAGTCTGCTGGCCGGGGCGCACCCCCGCAATAAATCCCCCATACTTTTTCATATTGTCGGCCATGTCCACGGGGTTTAAAACAACGGCCGTATAGAAAAACGCAAAAAAGACAATCAGCAGGGCATAAAGCAAGGTGTAAAAGACGGTGCCTGGGGCGAGATTTCTTCCGATGGCCTGCACCCAGGGAACCGTGATAAAGGCGGCGATCGTTCCTGGAAAGGCAATAATCGACGACGCAAAAATGGGGGGAATCACACCAGCGGTGTTGATCTTTAACGGGATATGGGTGCTCTGTCCCCCATAGACCTTCCTGCCGACCACCCGTTTTGCATACTGAACGGGAATCTTCCGCCTGCCGCTTTCCAGAAAAACGATCGCCACAATCACACCCACCATCAGGAGGGCCAAAAAGCTTAGGAAGAGAAGATGGACCTCTCCAGCTTCAAAGAGCTGGTACGTATTATAGACAGCGGCGGGCATCGTAGCGACAATACCTGAAAAAATGATCAGAGAGATCCCGTTCCCGATGCCTCGCTCCGAAATCTGCTCGCCCAGCCACATCAGAAAGGCCGTGCCGGCAGTCACGGTAATCATCGTCATCAATCGAAATCCCCATCCCGGGTGTTGTATAAAAACGCCGTTATTCATCCCTTCCAGACCGATGGCGATGCCGAGGGCCTGAAGCAAGGCAATCCCAACCGTCGCAATTCTTGTATATTGAACAATCTTCTTTCGGCCTCTCTCCCCCTCTTTCGAGAGTTTGGAAAGTGCCGGAATCACCACGGTTAGGAGTTGTAAGATGATCGACGCCGAGATATAGGGCATGATCCCAAGCGCCAGGATCGTGAGCCTGGAGAGCCCCCCACCAGAAAAAATGTCTAGAAATCCCATCAAGGCGCCACCCTTTTCTGTTAAGAATTTACTAAGCGCCTCGTTATTCACGCCCGGGGTGGGGATATGCGCCCCCATGCGATAGACAAAAAGCATGACCGCCGTGAAGGCGATCCGTTGTCTTAGCTCCGGAATCTTAAAAATATTCTGGACGCTGGCAATCAACCTCTCAAACAAGGGGCGCTCCTATGAAAGAGACCTGCCCGCCTGCAGCCTGAATTTTCCTTGCCGCCTCTTTACTAAACTTATGGGAGGAGACGGCCATCGGTTTTGTGATCTCTCCCACCCCCAATATTTTTATGAGTCTCACAGATTTCTTGACGATTCCCGCTTCTTTCAACTGCTGGGGGCCAATCACCGCATTGGCCTCAAACTGGTTTAAACGATCCAGATTGACAACGACATATTCCTTCCGGAAGATATTAATAAATCCCACCTTCGGAACCCTGCGTATCAACGGCTGTTGTCCACCTTCGAACCCAGGGGCCTTCGTGCCTCCGGAACGCGCAGCCTGCCCCTTGTGACCCTTGGTCGAGGTCTTCCCATGCCCGGAACCGGGTCCCCGGCCAATTCTTTTTTCTTTCTTCTTTGCCCCTGGACGAGGCGCAAGATCCGATATTTTCAAAGCTCTTTTACCTCAAGCAAGTGGATCACCTTCTGAATCATTCCACGGATCTCGGGCGTATCAGCCCGTAAAACCGTTTGGTTTAACTTCCTAAGCCCCAGACCCGCCACAACAAGCTTATGTTTCCCGGGCCGCCCGATACAACTTTTTCGCAATGTCACCGACAACTGTTTCGTCATCTGTTCTACTCTGAAAGAACGACCTCATCCTGTCTCTTTTTCAGCACTTCGGCAGGATCTTTCAATTGTGACAGCCCCATCAGTGTGGCCTTCACCACATTGGCGGGGTTTCCACTCCCAAGACACTTGCTTAATATATTGGAAATTCCGACCATCTCCATTACTGCGCGAACAGCCCCGCCGGCAATAATCCCCGTCCCTTCGGAAGCCGGCCGTAATACCACATCCTCCGCGCCGTAATGGCCGACGACTCCAAAGGGAATCGTCCCGTCTTTCATGGGAACACGCATCAGTCTCTTTTTCCCTCCCTCCACCGCCTTTTTGATCGCGTCGGGGACCTCCGCCGCCTTTCCCTTGCCAAATCCCACATGCCCCTGTCCATCCCCAACGACGACAATCGCGGAGAAAGAAAATCGCTTCCCGCCTTTTACCACCTTGGCAACACGATTAATAAAAACCACCTTATCTTTTAAGGTCAGATTCTCCGGATCTATTCTTTTCAAATTAAGGTTACCTCACAAACTAATGCGGCAAAGCCGCAAAAGGGGCTCGCGTCGCCCCCTCCCACCGGCAAAGCCGGATGGGAGCCTCCCCCTCTCGCGCGCTGTGCGCGCTAACCCGGCATAGCCAGAACAAAAGTTATCGTATATTATCTACCCAAAAAACACATATCTTTTAAATACACACTCTAAAATCTACCGAAAACAAGGACAAACGCGGCACTAAAATCAGATGATGGCCAGAGGGCTAAAAAACAAGCCCTCCTTCTCTTGCCGACTCGGCAAGCGCTTTAATCCTGCCGTGATAAATATATCCGCCCCGGTCAAAAACGACCTTTTGGATATTGGCGACCTTCGCAAGCGCCGCCAGTCTCGTTCCAACCCGCCTTGCAACCACAAGCTTTCCGTCGGCGCCCGCCTCCTCTGACGCCACACCGACGCTTGATGCAGCCGCCAGCGTCTTTCCACTCTGATCATCAATAATCTGGGCGTAAATCTGTTTTAGGCTTCGATAAACAGAAAGTCTCGGACGGTCCGCCGTCCCGTTAATTTTTCGACGAACGCGCTGATGCCTTTTCGCTCTCGCGCGCACCTTATCTTTCGAAGAGATTGCCATGACGTTATTTCCCCGTTTTTCCCTCTTTCCGGACGATCCGTTCGTTGCGGTACTTAACCCCTTTCCCCTTGTAGGGTTCCGGCTTTTTTAAGGCCCGAATGTTCGCGGCAACCTGTCCAACCAGGCATTTATCCATTCCCTGGATGGTCACGACGGTCTGTTTTTCCACAGAGGCCTCAATACCATTCGGAAGCGCAAAAACAACCGGATGCGAAAAACCAAGATTTAAAACCAGATTCCTGCCAGAGACAGTGGCGCGATAACCGACACCGTTAATTTCAAGTTTTTTCTCAAACCCGCCGGTCACGCCTAAGATCATATTTTGGATTTCATTTCTCATCACCCCATGGAGAGACTTGGCGACGGAATCATCCGAAAAGCGCGTGACGATGACACTATTTTGTTCCATACGAACCGCCACTTCCGGCCGAATCGGTTTTACATTTTCCCCTTTCGGCCCTTTCACCCGCACGCTTTGCCCGCTAATGTTTACCTCAACTCCCTGGGGAATCAGGATTTTCTTTAAACCTACCCGTGACATCAATTACACCTTACCAAACATGGCAGAGGAGTTCTCCTCCCACCTTC
Source organism: uncultured Nitrospirota bacterium (assembly GCA_964373895.1). Taxonomy (GTDB): domain Bacteria; phylum Nitrospirota; class Nitrospiria; order SBBL01; family SBBT01; genus SBBT01. The sequence goes on along the minus strand of CAYJWQ010000010.1, from coordinate 23,793 downwards.
ATCTTGCGCGATTGTTTATCCGTCATCACCCCCTTGGAGGTGGAGAGGATCGCGACACCCAACCCACCACAAGCCGCAGGAATCGCGTCGTTTCCGACGTAAACCCGCCTTCCCGGGGTGCTGATGCGCTTTAAACCCGCAATCACAGATTCCTCTTCATCGATATATTTTAACGCAATCTTCAACGCGCTCTTCTTCTCCACCGCCACCACTTTATAATTTCGGATAAAACCCTCTTCCCTTAAAATACGGGCGATCTCCAACTTTATTTTAGACATGGGAACCAGGACAAACTCATGCCTTCGTAAAACAGCGTTTCGAATTCTCGTCAACATATCCGAAATCGGGTCTGTCATGTTCAATCCCTTATATAAAGATCATCCAAAAACACGCCTCTTTGAGAAAGAGACCTACCAGCTCGATTTAATCACCCCAGGAATTTCACCTTTCAGGGAAAGAGACCGAAAACAAATCCGGCACATTGAAAACTTCCTTAAGTAACCACGCACCCTTCCACATAACAAACAGCGATGGTACATTCGGACTTGAAACTTAGGCTCCCTCTTGGATTTTGCAATCAGAGACTTCTTAGCCAAACCTTCTCCTTTATCCCCGTGTCATCCGGCTTAGGCAGGGGCGTGCCCCTCCCTTTGCGTCCGGAATGGAAATCCTAAATACTTTAAAAAGGCAGCGCCCTCTCTGTCGTTACACGCCGTCGTGACGATGGTAATATCCATCCCATGTATGGCCAGGATGTCATCATAGGGGACCTCCGGAAAAATCAACTGTTCCTTAATCCCCAGCGTATAGTTTCCATGGCCATCGAATCCTTTGGCGGAAATACCCCTAAAATCCCGAATCCTTGGCAAAGCGGCGTGCAGGAGTCGTTCTAAGAACTCATACATCCTCGCCCTTCGCAGGGTTACCTTGCAACCGATCGCCATCCCCTGTCTCAATTTAAATCCAGAGATCGACTTTTTCGCCTTCGTGATCACCGGTTTCTGACCGCTAATCCTCGAAATTTCCTTTACCGCGGCATCAAGCATTTTCGCATTGGATATCGCCTCGCCCATGCCAACATTAATGATGACCTTCTCCAATACGGGAACCTGCATCCTGTTTTTATACCCAAACTGCTTGATCATCGCGGGGACGACATCGCTAACGTAGCGCTCCTTTAATGTTAGGACCTTAACGCTTTTCATGATCTAAGACCTCGCCGCAACGCCTGCAGACCCGCAACTTCTTCCCATCGGATAAAATCTTTGCCCCAAGACGCGTCGGTTGATTGCAGTGGCCGCAGACCACCATCACATTGGAAACGTGAATTCTCCCCTCCAACTCCAGAACGCCTCCTCTGGGATTTTTTTGGCTTGGTTTCGCATGCTTTTTATAAATGTTCAATCTCTCAACCACAACAACTTCTTTTTCTGGAAAGACGCGCAAGACCTTCCCTTCCTTCCCCTTTTCCTTCCCGGAGATCACGCGAACCAAATCCCCCTTCCTGACCCGGATATGCATCATAACCGCACCCATTTCTACAAGACCTCCGGCGCAAGCGAGATAATTTTTGTGAATTTCTTCCAGCGAAGTTCTCTGGCGACGGGTCCGAAAATTCTGGTTCCAATTGGCTCCCCCTGGGCGTTGATTAAGACAGCCGCATTCCGATCAAACTTGATATAGGAACCGTCGTCTCTTCGAACTTCTTTGGCTGTCCTTACCACCACCGCCTTGACCACCTCGCCTTTTTTGACGCTCCCCTGCGGTATCGCCTCTTTAACGGTCGCCACAATCACATCGCCCAGGCTGGCATAACGCCTCCTGGATCCACCCGTCACATGAAAGCACATCACTTTCTTCGCCCCGGAATTGTCGGCCACATCAAGCATCGTATATATTTGCACCATTATTTTTTATACCTGTGAATAAAAATAGTGCTTCTTATCGGCGATTCTCCGATTCGGACTGTTTCGCGCGTTCCAGTATTTCCATCACCGACCAGCTCTTTTTCGCACTGAGAGGGCGCGTCGCAATCAACTTCACCCGATCTCCCACGCGGCATTCATTTTTTTCATCGTGCGCCATGAATTTGCTCGTCCGCCTTAAAAACTTTCCATAGTTTGGATCTTTTACCACCCGGTCAATCGCAACAACGACGGTCTTATCCATTTTGTCACTGACCACCCAGCCAAGGAATTCTTTTCGCTTCTTTAACATGACCTATCCTATCGCGGCAAAGCTGCAAAGGAGGCTCGCATCGCAATGTTCCTCCCCTTTAACACCCGCATCCGCTCCACTGATTAAATGGTCCATACTCCATCCCAAACTCCCGCACGCGCTGCATAGAAACCACACAGAGAGACTTTTGTTCGTTAAGAACTCTTTTTTATCGCAAGGTAAGTCAGGACGCGGGCGACATCCCTCCTGACCTGCCTTATCCGGCCTGGATTCTCAACATGTCCGGTAACCTTTTGGAAACGGAGATTAAACAGCTCTTTCCTTAAGATCTTCTCCTTTTCAAAAAGCTCTTCCGGCGACAAATCTTTGAGCGGGTCCCCCTTCATTTATGATTCCCCCCGCATGACAAACCGCGTCGAGATGGGAAGTTTATATGCGGCGAGACGAAAAGCCTCTTTCGCCACATCCTGCGTCACGCCGTCCATCTCGTATATCATCCGACCCGGCTTCACAACCGATACCCAATACTCTGGAACCCCTTTCCCCTTGCCCATACGGGTCTCCGCCGGTTTTTTGGTGATCGGCTTATCCGGAAAGATCCGTATCCATATCTTCCCGCCACGTTTCACAAACCGCGTCATGGCAATTCTCGCCGCCTCAATCTGTCTGGCTGTAATCCAGCCCGGTTCCATCGCCTTAAGACCGAACTCGCCAAAGCTTAGATCGGAACCTCGGTACGCCTTTCCATTCATCCGGCCCTTCATCTTCTTTCTATATTTAACCTTCTTAGGAGATAACATTACTGCCTCTCGCCCACCGCAATCAGATCTTCGCTCTCGGCGGCGGCCTGTATGAGAACCTCACCGAGATAAATCCAGACCTTTACGCCAATTTGCCCGGTGGTGGTTGCCGCCTCCGCCAGACCAAAGTCGATATTTGCCCGCAGGGTATGGAGCGGCACTTTTCCCTCTCGATACCATTCTGTTCTGGCAATTTCGGCGCCCGCCAGACGCCCTGCGCAGTAGATCTTAATCCCCAGCGCCCCCAATCGAAGGGAGGAGGCGACCGCCTTCTTCATGGCGCGCCGGTATGCCACGCGCTTCTCCAACTGCATCGCAATGTTTTCAGCCACCAACTGGGCGTCCAACTCCGGCTTCTTTATCTCTTTAATATTGATATAGACCTGCCGCTTCGCCATCGCCTCCAGGTCGGATTTCAGCTTATCCACCTCCGTTCCTTTCCGTCCGATGATAATGCCAGGCTTGGCCGTATAGATAATGATCCTGATCTGGTTTCCGGAACGCTCAATCTCAACTCGAGAAACGCCAGCGTGATAGAGCTTCTTTTTCACGATCTTGCGCATCGCCAAGTCCTCATGAAGAAACTTGGCATAATCTTTTTTCGCAAACCATCGAGAATTCCAAGTCTTAATGTAACCGAGCCTAAACCCGATTGGATGAACCTTTTGACCCATTACTTCCCCCTGCCCTGTTTCGCCTCTTTGCCGCGTTTTTCATCCTTTGGAGCAGCCCCTCCGGAGAGTGCGATCGTAATATGGCTCATCCGCTTCCGAATGACGTTGGACCTTCCCATCGCCCTCGGCTCAACTCGCTTCATCGTCGGTCCCACATCCACACACACCTTGGATATCCAGAGGTCGTCCAGATCGCCCATCTCTTTTTGAGAGGCGTTCGCCACAGCCGACTTTAAGACCTTTTCAACCACCAGTGCGGCATGACGCGGCGTGAACTTTAGAATACCCAACGCCTGGGCCACGTTCTTCCCGCGAATGAGATCGACCACCAACCTGGCCTTCCTCGGCGCCACGCGAACGAATCTTAGGATCGCTTTTGCCTCCATCTCTCCCACTTACTTTAACGGAACAGACTTATCCGACTTTGCCGACTTTGCCGCCCCATGTCCTTTAAAAAATCGTGTCGCAGAAAATTCACCCAACTTGTGGCCCACCATGTTTTCCGTCAGATAGACCGGGATAAATTTCTTTCCATTATGGACAGCGAGGGTGTGACCAATCATCTCCGGCGTCACCGTAGAACGTCGAGACCATGTCTTGATCATTCTCTTTTCATTGTCCTTATTCATCTTTTCAATCTTTTCGGCCAACGAGGCATCAACAAACGGCCCCTTAGCCACAGACCTTGGCATACGACCCTCTCTCTCATTGTAGAAGGGGGCTTAGCAAAGCCCTTCCAATACCCCCCCTCAACGCTCCATAAAGCTCGCTGGTTAAACAGCCAATGCAACCGAATCGCTCGGCTGGGAATCACCCTAAACGCCCCTGACAGACAAGAGATCTATTTCCTCCGCCTGATAATAAAGGCGTCCGTGTACTTTCTCCTTCTGGTCTTGTATCCCTTGGCGAGCTGTCCCCACGGCGAGACAGGATGTGGATTCCCCTGGCCCGACTTCCCTTCTCCGCCGCCATGGGGATGGTCCACCGGATTCATCGCAAGCCCGCGAACATGGGGCCGCCGTCCCAGCCACCGCGATCTTCCGGCTTTTCCGTAAGAATAATTCCCGTGATCAATATTCCCCACCTGACCAATCGTTGCCATACATGCGGCATGAACCCGTCGGACCTCGCCGGATCCCAGCCGTATCTGGGCCCAGCCCCCTTCTTTCGCCATAAGCTGGGCAACCCCCCCTGCGCTTCTTACGAGCTGTCCCCCTTTTCCCTTTTTAAGCTCAATATTATGGATACTGCTTCCAACCGGAATATTAGAAAGTGGCAGGGCATTGGCCGTCTTCACCTCCGCATCCGGCCCCGACATCACCTGATCCCCCACCCTTAAACCTTCCGGTGCAATGATATATCGCTTCTCCCCATCGGCATAAAAGAGAAGGGCAATTCTGGAAGAGCGGTTCGGATCATACTCGACCGATGCCACCTTGGCCGAAACACCAAACTTGTCCCGCTTAAAATCGATCAGACGATAGGCGCGTTTATGTCCCCCGCCACGATGGCGGATCGTCATTTTGCCCCGATTATTCCGCCCTCCGGAAGGGGGAAAGGAGCGAACGAGACGTTTTTCGGGCGCCGCCTTCGTGATCTCATCGAAAGTCAGCCCCGTCATCCCGCGCCGCCCAGGCGACGTCGGCCTGTAATTTTTTATTCCCAAAATCTATCCCTCAAACAGCTGTAACTTTTCGCCTTTTTTCAGGGTAACGATCGCCTTCTTCCAATCGGGACGCCTCCCGACAAAACGATTGAGACGTTTTTCTTTGCCAGACACATTCAAGATACGCACTTTTTCCACCTTAACGTTCAACGTCGCTTCAACGGCTTTTTTCACCTCGTTGCGATTTGCGTGAAGCATGACCTCAAAACAATATTGATTTTGCGTCTCACGCAAGGCCGTGCTCTTTTCGGTCAAAAGAGGGCGAACGATTAGATCATGCCGGTTCATGGTCTCCCAAAATTTCAGTTAGCCTTTGGATGTCATCTCGTGTCATCACCAACCACTTTGCAAGGAGAATGTCGTACACATTTAACTGTCGGATATGAAGGAGCTGGACATGGGGAAGGTTTCTCACCATCCGCATCAAATCGCAATCCTCTTTTGAAGTGACCATCAACACATTCCCATCCAGATTTAATTCCTTAAGAAGACGCGCTACCGATTTTGTTTTTACCTCTTCAAATTGAATCGCCTCCAGGACAATCAGACCTCCCCCATGAACCTTCTCGGACAGGGCCATATAAAGGGCCTTTCTCGATTTCTTTTGGGGCATCGTATATCCATAAAGGCGCGGCTGCGGACCAAAGATGGTCCCTCCCCCTCTCCAGACCGGAGAGCGGCTCGATCCCGCCCGCGCACGCCCCGTTCCTTTTTGTTTCCAGGGTTTCTTCCCACCGCCACGAACAAGGCCACGGGTCTTGGTCGCCGCCGTTCCCTGACGCATAGATGCCAACTGCATCACCACCGTCTCATGAAGGAGCGACAACGCGGGCTTTAGACCAAAAATGGAATCATTGAGGACAAGCATCCCCGCCTTCTCGTTTTTGAGATTTTTTACCTCAACCTCAAGCGCCATCTCATCTTCCCCTTACGACACCTTGCCCGCGCCAAGAACCTTTTTTTGCTTGCCGAACCTACGGATGGAGACCAATGCCTTTGGGCTTCCCGGCACCGCCCCCTTCACCAGGATGAGATTTTCTTCCGGAGAGATATGGGCGATCTCTAAACCCTCTACGGTGACCTGTCGATTTCCCATATGACCCGGCATCCCCTTGTTCTTCCAAACGCGCGACGGAAACGAGCTTGCCCCAATCGACCCGGGCGCCCGATGAAACATCGATCCGTGGGTCGCCGGCCCCCCGGAATAATGGTGCCGCTTCATCACACCCTGAAAACCTTTCCCCCGCGACGTCCCCGTGACTGTAACCATATCCCCCTTCTTGAATATCGCAGCAGTGACCGTCTGCCCCATCTTTACCTCGTCAAGCCCTCCGGAAAATTCCCTTAGAACCCTGGCAGGGGCGACATTGGCCCGCTTGAAATGCCCTCGCAAAGGGCGGGTCACCTTGTTCCCCTTCACCGGATCAAAAGAGAGCTGCACCGCCTGGTACCCCTCCTTCTCGAGGGTTTTTACCTGAACAACCTGACAGGGACCCGCCTTGATGATGGTGACAGGAACCAACTTCCCATCCTCGGCGTAAATCTGTGTCATGCCGACTTTATATCCAATTAACCCGCCTACCATGGTTTAACCTGCTTCTCTCTCACTCAATAAAAAGTTCGACCAATAAACAGACTTTCAATACGCCTGTCGCGGCGAAGCCGCAAAGGGGGTAATGGAGACTCCCCCTCTCGCGCGCTGTGCGCGTTGGGCTACTTCGCTACCGCATATCATCATACCCAAAAAACGCATATCTTTTAGACACAGCGTCTAAGCTACCCCCCACAGCGCACCACACAAACCGAGACAGACCTACGCGGCAGGGCAAGGACTCCAATGCTTTGAGAACACAACAGGAGGAGAAGCAAGGGGCCTGTTATAGTTTAATCTCCACATTCACCCCCGCCGACAAATTCAGCTTCATCAGGGCGTCAACCGTCTCCGGGGTCGGCTCCAAAATATCAATCAGCCGTTTGTGCGTCCGAACCTCAAATTGCTCCCTCGATTTCTTATCCACATGGGGAGACCGCAACACTGTATATTTGTTGATGGTGGTCGGCAACGGAATCGGCCCAACCACCTGGGCGCCCGTTCGCTTCACTGTATCAACAATTTCACCAACCGACTGATCAAGCAGCCGATAATCAAACGCCTTTAAGCGAATTCTAATTTTTTGGCTCACCGTCTCCAACCTGACTTAAAAAATGTCCCCAAAAACTCCCAGAACATACTCTCAAAAAAAAATTGCGTCCCCTATTGAATGATCTTTGTGATCACGCCTGCCCCGACGGTTCTGCCCCCTTCACGTATCGCAAATCGCAGCCCCTCCTGCATCGCAATCGGCATGATCAACGTCACCTCCATCGCCACATTATCCCCAGGCATCACCATCTCCACCCCCTCCGGAAGCTTCGCCACCCCAGTCACATCCGTCGTCCTTAAATAAAACTGCGGCCGATACCCGTTGAAAAACGGCGTATGCCGACCCCCCTCCTCCTTCGTCAAGATATACGCCTCCGCCTTAAACACCGTATGCGGCGTAATACTTAAAGGCTTAGACAACACCATCCCGCGCTCCACTTCCTCCTTCTTCGTCCCCCTCAACAACACCCCAATGTTATCCCCAGCCTGCCCCTCATCCAATATCTTCCGAAACATCTCCACACCCGTCACCACCGTCTTCTGCGTCTCCCTAATCCCAACAATCTCTATCTCTTCCCCAACCTTCACCTTCCCCTTCTCCACACGACCCGTCACCACCGTCCCTCGACCAGATATCGAAAACACATCCTCCACAGGCATGATAAACGGCTTCTCCACCTCCCTCACAGGAATCGGAATATGCTTGTCCACCGCCTCCATCAACCTCATAATCGATCCCTCGCCCATCTCCCCACGATCCCCCTCCAACGCCTTCAACGCACTCCCCACCACAATCGGAATATCATCCCCGGGAAACTCATACTTCGTCAGCAACTCCCGAACTTCCAACTCCACCAAATCCAACAACTCCTTGTCTTCCACCATGTCCGCCTTGTTCAAATACACCACAATCGACGGCACTCCCACCTGACGCGCCAACAAAATATGCTCCCGCGTCTGCGGCATCGGCCCATCCGCCGCAGACACCACCAAGATCGCTCCGTCCATCTGCGCCGCACCCGTAATCATATTCTTCACATAGTCCGCATGCCCAGGACAGTCCACATGCGCGTAATGCCGCGCGTCCGTCTGATACTCCACATGCGCAATCGCAATCGTAATCCCCCGCTCCTTCTCCTCCGGCGCCTTATCTATCTGATCATACGCCAAATACTCCGCATACTTCTTCTGCGCCAATACCTTCGTAATCGCTGACGTCAGCGTCGTCTTCCCATGATCCACATGCCCAATCGTCCCCACATTCACATGCGGCTTCGTCCTCTCAAACTTCACCTTCGCCATAAAAACCTCCCCAACAATTCTCTCTTCAACCAGACAAAATACGTCTTTCGGCGCGCCAAACAGATGTGATTAAGCCGTCGCTCCCTGACCCTTGGCGACAATCTCATCAGAGATATTCTTTGGAACCATCTCGTAGTGGCCAAACTGCATGGTAAACACCCCGCGCCCCTGGGTCATTGACCTTAAATCGGTCGAATAGCCAAACATCTCGGAGAGCGGGACAAACGAGGAAATCACCTGCGCCCCGCCCCGCATCTTCATCCCCAAAATCTTTCCGCGCTTGGAGCTTAAGTTTCCGATCACATCTCCCATATACTCCTCCGGAACGACCACTTCTAAATCCATAATCGGTTCCAGAAGAACGGGATTCGCGCGCCTACATGCCTCCTTAAACCCCATCGATCCCGCAATTTTGAAGGCAATCTCCGATGAGTCGACATCATGATACGATCCGTCAAAGAGCGTTACCTTTAAATCAACCATGGGATATCCGGCGACCACGCCAGAGGTCATCGCCTCCCGAATCCCCTTCTCCACCGCAGGCACATACTCTTTAGGAATAGCCCCCCCCACCACCTTATTGACAAACTCAAAACCTTTTCCAACCTCTTGCGATTCCACAGTCAGCCAGACATGGCCATATTGGCCTCTTCCCCCCGTCTGTCGAATATATTTTCCCTCCGCTTCCGCCCGGCCATGGACCGTCTCCCGGTACGCCACTTGAGGCTTTCCGACGTTCGTTTCAACCCGAAACTCCCTTTTTAGCCGATCCACAATAATCTCAAGATGCAGTTCCCCCATTCCAGAGATAATCGTCTGCAGGGTCTCCTCATCCGAGGCCACCTTCAAAGATGGATCCTCCTGACAAAGCTTCTGAAGGGCCACCCCCATCCTCTCCTGATCGGCCTTTGTCTTCGGCTCAATCGCCATCGATATGACCGGTTCAGGGAAACTCATCACCTCAAGCAGAATAGGGTGATCCTCTTCGCATAGGGTATCGCCCGTCGTCGTCCCTTTTAATCCTACCGCAGCGGCAATATCGCCAGAATAAACCTCTTTGATGTCCTCTCGCTTGTTCGCATGCATTTTTAAAATGCGGCCAATCCGCTCTTTCGTATCCTTAGTGGAATTATAGACATAAGAGCCAGACCGAAGCACCCCGGAGTAGACCCTAAAATAGGTCAACTGCCCCACAAACGGATCACTCATAATCTTAAACGCCAGGGCCGAGAAACGCTCGTCATCGCAAATCTGACGGACGATATCCCCCTTCTTTATAGGATCAACCCCTTTAACAGGCGGGATATCGACGGGAGAAGGGAGGCAATCAATGACCGCGTCAATCAGAAGCTGAACCCCCTTATTTTTAAAGGACGCGCCACAGAGGACAGGGACAATTTTCATGGCAAGCGTGCCCCGCCGAAGCGCCGCCTTGATTTCCTCGACCGACACAGGCTCCCCATTGAGATACTTTTCCATCACCGTGTCGTCACAATCGGCCAGCGCCTCGATCATCTTGCTGCGGTATTCCTGCGAAGAAGAGAGCATTTCTTGCGGAATATCATCAACCACATATTTTGCGCCGAGCGTCTCATCGTCGAAATAGATCGCCTTCATATTAATCAGATCGATCGACCCCCGGAATCCCCCCTCTTTACCAATCGGGAGCTGAATCGGCACCGGCCGGGTTCGTAATCGATCCACCATCGAACGAACACTCATATAAAAATCCGCCCCAGTCCGATCCATTTTATTCATATAGGCGATGCGAGGGACATTATAACGGTCGGCCTGGCGCCATACCGTCTCTGACTGCGGTTCAACCCCCTGAACCGAATCAAAAACAGCCACGGCCCCATCCAGGACCCTAAGCGAACGCTCGACCTCAATGGTAAAATCAACATGCCCCGGCGTGTCAATGATATTGATGCGGTGGTTTTTCCAGGAACAGGTCGTCGCCGCAGAGGTGATCGTGATGCCCCTTTCCCGCTCCTGCTCCATCCAATCCATCGTCGTGGTCCCTTCGTCAACCTCGCCAATGCGATGGGTCACGCCGGTATAGAACAAGATACGTTCTGTGGTGGTGGTCTTTCCCGCGTCAATATGGGCCATAATCCCAATATTGCGCGTCCGCTCTAATGGATACTCCCTCGACATACGACCCCGAAAACCCCTCTTACACCTTAAAATAGAGACTAAAAAAAGGTGAAGGCATCCCCCTCACCTTTTTTTAAAACCAAAAATTACCAGCGATAATGCGCGAAGGCCTTGTTCGCCTCCGCCATTTTATGCGTGTCGTCCTTTTTCTTAATGGCGCCCCCCGTATTGTTGGAGGCGTCAATCAGCTCGGCCGCCAGTTTCTCTTCCATGCTCCTGCCTGAACGCTGCTTCGCATACGAGGTCAGCCACCGAAGCGCAAGCGACGCGCGCCGATTGGAACGGACCTCCACGGGTACCTGATAAGAAGCACCGCCCACACGACGGGATTTTACCTCAACCGCCGGCTTTACATTTTCAATCGCACCCCTAAAAACCTTCAAAGGATCCAGGCCGCTTCTCTGTTTTATCAGGGCGAAAGAATCATAACAGATTCTCTCTGCAATGCTCCGTTTCCCCTGCCGCATCATGATGCTGACAAGCTTAGAAACCAACCTGTCGCCAAATTGCGGATCGGCAAGCACTTCTCTTTTTACCGTCACTCTTCGCCGCGGCATTGCTCCCCTTCCCTGTCCTATCTCCCAAGTCTGCCAGACGCCCTGCTATTTCGGCGGTTTGGCGCCGTACTTTGACCGCCCCTGTTTCCGATTCTGCACCCCTACCGTGTCGAGCGCCCCCCTTACAATATGATAACGCACCCCTGGGAGATCCTTCACCTTGCCTCCACGCACCAACACGATGGAATGTTCCTGAAGATTATGGCCCACACCCGGGATATAGGTGGTCACCTCCATCCCGTTGGTCAGACGCACGCGGGCTACTTTCCGCAAGGCAGAGTTCGGCTTCTTCGGCGTTGTGGTATAGACACGGACACAGACACCCCGTTTTTGAGGAGAGCTTCTAAGCGCCGGACTTTTTGTTTTCGATCGGGCCCTCTCCCTTCCCTTTTTCACCAACTGCTGTATCGTCGGCACACCATCTCCTTACAATAAGGCCCCAAACCGAGGAAGTATATTAGAAACAGCCTTCTTTGTCAAGAAATTTTAATCTTTTAATCTTTTAATCTTTTGCGCAGCCTCTTATGAGGACAATGGCGCTTCTTCCACAACGGCCACCTCCCCCACCGCTGCCCCTTCAGGTTTTGGGGCCCGGGCCCTCACAAAGACCTCTCTATGCTCGGTGAGTCCGCAGCCCGCTGGAATGAGCCTTCCAACGATCACATTCTCTTTTAAACCCAACAGGTCGTCCGTCTTTCCGCTGATGGCGGCCTCCGTCAGAACACGGGTGGTCTCCTGAAACGATGCGGCAGAAATAAAACTGTCAGTGGAAAGGGCGCCCTTCGTAATACCGAGAAGAATGGGTTTCCCCGTCGCGGGCTTCTCGCCCTTGGCCATCACCCGTTCGTTTTCTCCTTCAAAAACAAACTTATCCACCTGCGACCCAATCAAAAACTCCGTATCCCCAGGCTCTTCAATCTTGACCTTGCGCAGCATTTGACGAACGATCACTTCAATATGTTTGTCGTTGATGTTCACCCCCTGAAGGCGGTACACCTGTTGAACCTCATCCACCAGATACTTTTGGAGTTCCTTCGGACCGAGCACATCGAGAATGTCATGGGGGTTGGCCGATCCATCCATCAGAAGCTCTCCGGCATGGACCCAGTCCCCCTCGTGAACATTCACATGCTTCCCCTTCGGAATGTAATACTCTCTGGCATCTCCCATCTCATTCTTCACGATCACCTTCCTCATCCCCTTGACAAAACCGCCATATTCCACCGTTCCGTCAATTTCAGAGATTACCGCCTGCTCTTTTGGCTTCCTCGCCTCAAAAAGTTCTGCCACGCGGGGAAGTCCCCCGGTGATATCTTTGGTCTTGGTCGTCTCCCTCGGAATCTTTGCCAACACATCCCCCGGAAAGACCTCCTGCCCCTTCTCGACAAGGATATTCGCCCCCGCCGGCAGCAGATAACGGGCAACCGCGTTGGATGAAGCGATTCTCGCCGTTTTTCCAGAGGCGTCCTTAATTGAAATGCGCGGCCTTAAGTTCGAACCGGGATAATCGACAATGACCTTTCGGGACAGCCCCGTCACTTCATCCACCTCTTCGCGCATCGTCTGACCTTCAATCACATCCCCTAACGCGATCTTGCCTCCCACCTCCGTCAAGATGGAAAGAGAGTACGGATCCCACTCGACCAGCTTCTGGCCCGCCTCTACCTTGGCGTCATGCTTCACCTTGATTTTCGCCCCGTAGATCACCGAATATTTTTCCTTCTCCCGACCCGTTTTATCGTAGACGGCAATCTTTCCATTGCGATTCATGACGACCATATCTCCTTCTTTATTCTTCACCGTATTGAGGTTGAGGTATTTTAGGACCCCGGCATTTCGCGTCTCCAAGACCGTCTGCGCGATCACCTTGCTAGCCGTTCCTCCGATATGGAATGTCCTCATCGTCAACTGTGTTCCAGGCTCCCCAATCGACTGTGCCGCGATGACGCCGACCGCCTCTCCCATTTCCACCAGTCCTCCGCGCGACAGATCGCTGCCATAACATCTGATGCAAACACCGCGTCGCGACTGACAGGTCAGCACGGAGCGTATCTTCACCCTGTCGATTCCAGCCTCCACAACGGCCTTTGTCTTCCGGTCATCAAGCCCGCCTTCAATCGGGCAAATCACCTCTCCCGTGATCGGGTCGCAAATCTCCTCGGCCGCCACGCGCCCCAATATCCGCTCCTCAAGCGGCTCGATCACCTCTCCCCCCTCCACCAGGGCTGTCACCGTAATGCCATCGGTGGAGTGACAATCGAATTCGTTCACAATGACATCCTGTGAAATATCGACCAGGCGCCGTGTGAGATAACCGGAGTTTGCCGTCTTTAGGGCGGTATCGGCCAGGCCCTTTCGCGCCCCATGCGTGGAGATAAAATACTGGAGCACCGTCAACCCCTCCCTGAAGTTGGCTGTAATTGGCGTCTCGATAATCTCGCCGGACGGCTTGGCCATCAGGCCGCGCATCCCCCCTAATTGACGTATCTGCTGTGCGCTTCCGCGCGAGCCGGAGTCGGCCATCATGTAGATGGAATTAAAGCGCAGATGTTCTTTCGATTTCGCGGTTCCTTTCTGAATCTGCGCCTCTTCCTGTCCCAGCTCCCTCATCATTTCGCTCGCGATCAGCTCGGTGACGTGGGCCCAGATATCCACCACCTTATTGTACCGCTCGCCATTGGTGATCAACCCCTCCGCATATTGTTTTTCAATCTCAAAGACCTCCTTTCTGGCCTTTTCGATCAAAACCTCTTTCTTCGTCGGGATACGCATGTCATCAATACAGATCGAAATCCCCGCCTTGGTCGCATAGGCGAACCCAACCTCTTTAATCTTATCGAGGAGAATGACCGTCTCTTGAGGGCCGGCCTCGCAGTAGGAGACGTCGACCAGCTTAACCAGTTCCTTCTTATTTAAGACCCGATTCACTGTGGCAAAAGGGATCGTCGGAGGAAGCAGCTCGCCAAAGATCACCCTCCCGACCGTCGTATCAATCAAGCTTCCACCCATTCTCACCTTAATACGGGCATGCTCTTCCGCTTGCCTCTGATCATAGGCGGCGCGCACTTCACCGGCGCTGGAAAAAATCTTGCCTTCCCCTTTTGCGCCAGCCCGCTCTTTGGTGAGCCAATAGCATCCCAAGACCATATCTTGAGAAGGGACCATAATCGGTTTCCCATTTGCGGGGGACAAGATGTTATTAATTGACATCATCAGAATGCGCGCTTCCAGTTGCGCCTCTACGGAGAGGGGGACATGCACGGCCATTTGATCTCCATCAAAGTCGGCGTTGAAGGCGGCGCAAACAAGCGGGTGGAGACGGATCGCCTTGTCATCCACCAAAACGGGATCAAAGGCCTGCATTCCAAGACGGTGCAAGGTGGGCGCGCGATTTAAGAGAACGGGATGCTCTCGAATAACTTCATCCAGGACATCCCATACCTCCGGCTTCTCCTGCTCCACCATCTTTTTTGCGCTCTTGATGGTGGTCGCCGCGCCGCGCGCTTCCAACTTCTGGAAGATAAACGGCTTAAACAGTTCTAACGCCATCTTTTTGGGAAGACCGCATTGATGCAACTTCAACTCCGGCCCGACCACAATCACCGATCGACCGGAATAATCGACCCGTTTTCCAAGCAGGTTCTGTCGAAAACGTCCCTGCTTCCCCTTCAGCATATCCGAGAGCGATTTAAGCGGACGCTTGTTCTGGCCTCGAATGGCGCGACCGCGACGCCCATTGTCAAAAAGGGCATCCACCGACTCCTGCAACATCCTCTTCTCGTTTCGAATAATCACCGACGGGGCCTTTAATTCCATTAACCGCTTCAGTCGATTATTCCGGTTAATCACCCTGCGGTAGAGATCATTCAAATCCGATGTGGCAAAGCGTCCTCCATCCAGCGGCACCAGAGGCCGCAAATCAGGAGGGAGCACAGGGATCACATCCATGACCATCCATTCAGGCCGATTCCCAGACTTGCGAAACGACTCCACCACTTTTAATCGTTTCGTCAGCTTCTTCTTAACCGCCGCCGAACTCGTCTCGTCGATTTTAAGATGAAGCTCATTCCAGAGGGCGTCTAAATCAATTTTACGTAAAAGCTCCCGAATCGCCTCGGCCCCCATCTCCGCGCGAAAGCCGTTCGCCCCATACTCCTCCAGCAGGGAGCGATAACGCTCCTCCGTCAGCGTCTCCCTCTCGTCAAGATCGGTCTCCTTTGGATCAGTCACCACAAAATTTTCAAAATAGAGGACACGCTCCAACTGTTTGAGGGTCATATCCAGGAGGATGCCAATCCGGCTCGGAACCCCTTTTAAAAACCAGATATGCGCAACCGGTGTGGCGAGTTCGATATGCCCCATCCGCTCACGGCGAACTTTTGATTGAATGACCTCCACGCCACATTTATCGCACACAATGCCGCGGTGCTTCATCCGTTTGTATTTTCCGCAATTGCACTCCCAGTCCTTGGTCGGCCCAAAGATCCTGGCGCAGAAAAGGCCATCCCTTTCCGGTTTAAACGAACGATAGTTAATCGTCTCAGGCTTCTTGACCTCTCCGTAAGACCAAGATCGGATCTTCTCACTTGATGCGACACGAATACGAATGCCGTCAAAAGAAACCGGCTCCTTCGATTTCTCAAGAAGGCCATTCCCCGCTTCGATCTTGTTCATCGTTTCCATGGAACCTCCAAAAAGGTTAATCCCTCTTCTGAATCAACTCCACATCCAGCCCGAGACTCTGCAGCTCCTTGATCAAGACATTAAACGATTCAGGAAGCCCCGGCTCCAGAAAATGCTCGCCTTTTACAATCGCCTCGTACATACGGGAACGCCCAGGCACATCATCGGATTTCACCGTCAAAAACTCCTGCAAAACCGAGGCGCAGCCATACGCCTGAAGGGCCCAGACCTCCATTTCCCCAAGGCGCTGCCCCCCAAACTGGGCTTTTCCGCCAAGCGGCTGTTGTGTCACTAGCGAGTAGGGACCGATTGACCTTGCATGAATCTTATCGTCCACCAGATGGTGAAGCTTCATCATGTACATGATTCCCACTGTCACCGGCCGATCAAAAGGCTCCCCCGTTCTGCCATCATAAAGAATCGTCTGTCCCGTCATCGGCAGGCCGGCCTTATGAAGCATCTCTTTAATCTCATGCTCCGATGCGCTGTCAAAAACCGGGGTCGCCACATGAATGCCCAGGACCGATGCGGCCCACCCTAAATGGGTCTCCAATATCTGTCCGACATTCATTCGGGATGGCACCCCCAGCGGATTCAGGATGATCTCCACCGGCGTCCCGTCCGGAAGATAAGGCATCTCCTCCTCGGGAAGGATGCGGGAGACCACCCCTTTGTTTCCATGACGTCCCGCCATTTTATCGCCCACCTGAACCTTCCGCTTCATCGCAACAAATACCTTGACTAACTTGATCACCCCGGGAGGGAGCTCATCGCCCCGCCTTAACCGTCCCGCCTTCTCATCGTAAATGGTCTGCAAGATGTCAATCTGCTCTTTGGTGAAGGCATCAATGCGATCGATTTTTTCCTGATCCTCCTCATCATTCAAAACGATATTTCTGATCGTCTCATTCGGAATCTGGCCCAGGAGTTCTTTCGTGATTTTTTGTTTTTTCTTTAAAAGAATCTCACCCGATTCAGGATCGAGGATATCGACACGAACCGGTTTCCCCAGGAGGAGCTTTCTGATTTTCTTGTACTTCTCCTCCTCGATGATTCGAAGCTCGTCCTGGTGATCTCGCTGTATCCGCATGAAGTCTTCATTTTCAATGCTCTTGAGTCGCTCATCCTTCTCGACGCTTTTTCTGGAGAAAATCTTGACATCCACGACAATCCCCTCGATCCCGGGAGGGACATAGAGCGAGGCGTCTTTCACATCACCCGCTTTCTCCCCAAAAATCGCCCGCAGCAGCTTCTCCTCCGGCGTCAGTTGGGTCTCCCCTTTCGGGGTCACCTTTCCAACTAAAATATCGCCCTGCTTCACCTCGGCGCCAATCCGGATAATCCCGGATTCATCAAGATTTTTTAATGCCTCCTCGTTGACACTCGGGATATCTCTCGTGATTTCCTCTTTCCCCAGCTTGGTATCTCTCGCCTCAAGTTCAAACTCCTCAATATGGATAGAGGTAAAATGGTCATCTCTGACCAATTTCTCCGATATCAGAATCGCATCTTCAAAGTTGTATCCCCCCCAGGGCATGAAGGCAACCATAATATTTCTGCCCAGGGCCAATTCCCCGTGATCAATCGCAGGTCCGTCGGCCAGAATATCCCCTTTTTTGACACGCTGCCCCACCGTTACCAGCGGTTTTTGATTGATGCAGGTATTTTGATTAGACCGTCGCATTTTAGTCAGGTTGTATACATCCAGCGCCACTTCCGGATCATCGGCCGCGCGCTCCTTCTCTTTTCGGGTCAGCTCCGCCTTAACGGCAATCCGGGTCGCATCGACCCCTTCGACGACACCATCCCGGTTGGCCAGCACCACATATCCCGAATCGCGCGCGACAACCGCCTCCATGCCGGTTCCAACCAAGGGGGCCTCGGAGGAAATCAAGGGAACGGCCTGCCGCTGCATATTCGAACCCATGAGGGCACGATTGGCATCATCATTTTCAAGAAAAGGGATCAAGGCTGTTGCGACGCTCACCAGTTGTTTGGGAGAGACGTCCATATACTCCACCCGCTCTGGCGGGACCGTAACAAAATCACCGGAAAAACGGGCGGAAACGCCTTCGCCCACAATCCTCCCCAGGTTATCCACCGGGGTATTCACCTGCGCGATAACATATTTATCGCCATCGATGGCCGAGATAAATTCAATGTCATCCGTCACCCTTTCTTTCAGCACCTTTCGATAGGGAGACTCGATGAAGCCAAATTCATTCACCCTGGCATACGTGGCCAACGAGGTGATGAGTCCGATATTGGGGCCCTCCGGGGTTTCTATCGGGCAGATACGGCCATAGTGGCTTGGGTGAACATCACGAACTTCAAAACCGGCCCGTTCACGCGTCAGCCCCCCTGGCCCAAGCGCGGACAGACGCCGTTTATGGGTGATCTCCGCCAGGGGATTGGTTTGATCCATAAACTGCGACAGCTGGCTGCTCCCAAAAAACTCC
The DNA here is from genome assembly GCA_964373895.1 of uncultured Nitrospirota bacterium. Lineage (GTDB taxonomy): Bacteria > Nitrospirota > Nitrospiria > SBBL01 > SBBT01 > SBBT01. Next base: position 5,174 of record CAYJWQ010000010.1, on the reverse strand, counting down.
TTCATCACCGCGCCCACCGGCTTTGCGTTGACAAGGTCATGGGGAAGAACCGTCTCGAGGTCCAGAAGGTTCATCCTCTCTTTGATCGTCCGTTCCATGCGGACCAATCCAATCCGGAACTGATTTTCCAAAAGTTCTCCGACGGAACGGACCCGGCGATTTCCAAGGTGATCAATATCTTCGATGTCTCCTTTTCCGGTCCGTAAGCCTACAAGATAACGTACGACCTCCACCAAATCCTGGTCCGTCAGCGTTCTCTGGTCCAGCGGCAGATGAAGTCCCAGTTTTTTGTTGAGCTTAAGCCGGCCTACGGGAGATAAGTCATATCGTTTCGAATTGAAAAACAGGTTTTGGAACAGAACCTTGGCCGTTTGCATCGCTGGTATTTCCCCGGGCCGAAGTCTGCGGTAAATTTCCACCATCGCCTCCTCCGGCGAGAGGACATTTTCCATCGCCATGGTATTTCGAATCACCGGAAGGGTCTGAATGTTGTCTATGTAAAGAACCTGAAATTCTTTAATGCCGGCATCAATCATCTTGCCAAGAATCTCGTCAGTCAATACATGGTTCCGCTCCAGCAAAACCTCGCCCGTTTCAGGGTGAACCACATCGTTTAAGACCGCCTTTTCAATCAATTCTTCAATGGGATAGGCAATCTCCTTTATCCCCTCCGCCCGCATCTTTCGGATGATATTTTTCGTAAGCTTGCTTCCTTCTTTTACCAGGATTTCGTCTTCCTGCTTATCCCTATAGCTTGCGGGAGAGGGAAGGCCTCCATGGATCTCGGGGTCTATCTTTCTGAAAAACTTCCTGTCCAAGATCCTGACATCTTCGATAGGATAAAACAGCTTTAGGATCACCTCTTCAAGGCTCTTCCCCTCTACCTTCCCATGGCGTCCGTTCAGAGAATACTTCTTTACCTTTTCAACCTCCTCTTTTTGGATAAACGCCTTCAACAGCGCCGTCACCGGCATTTTTCTTTTCCGATCGATTCGGACGTAAAGGAGGTCCTTCACATCAAATTCAAAGTCGAGCCAGGAACCCCGATAGGGGATAATCCTCGCGGAGTAGAGAACCTTGCCAGAGGGATGCGTCTTGCCCTTATCATGCGAGAAGGCCGCCCCGGGAGAACGCTGTATCTGGCTGACCACCACCCTTTCCGTTCCATTGATCATGAACGTTCCGTTCCCGGTCATCAGCGGGATTTCTCCAACGTAAACTTCTTGTTCCCGGACATCTCGAACCTTTTTTGTCTCCCCTTTCGTCTCCTTATCCCACACCACCAGACGCACCCGGATTTTCAAAGGGGCCGCATAGGTCATGCCCCGTTCCAGGCACTCCAAAACATCATATTTTGGGGTTCCGATGGCATAATCGATGAACTCAATCATTGCGGTTTCGTTATAATCCCCGATCGGAAAAACGCTTGTGAACGCCGACTGCAATCCAATATCTTCGCGCCGTTCGGGAGCGACATCCTTCTGCAGGAATCTCTCGTACGATTGCTGCTGGATCTCAATCAAGTTCGGGATTTCTATCTGAATATTTATTTTTGAGAAATCCTTTCTGGTCACCGTGCTATTACCGGATAGGCGCGACATGAACACTCCTTGTCTTCTAATGGGGTATCAATATCTTTGACTTAGGATATAAAGGCGACGCGCTTACTTAATGTCCACTTTCGCCCCTGACTCCTCAAGTTTCTTCTTCATCGACTCCGCCTCTTCCTTGTTCACACCGCTCTTGACCGGTTTTGGGGCGCCCTCCACCAAATCCTTGGCCTCTTTTAGCCCCAGGCTGGTTAATTCTCGAACCACCTTGATCACCTGAATTTTCTTGTCGCCCACGCTGGACAAGATCACATCGAAGGAGGTCTTCTCCTCAACCGCAGCCACCGCCTCAACCGCGCCTCCGGAATGGACTTGGGCGACAGCCACCGGCGCCGCCGCGGTCACACCAAACCGGACCTCCACCATTTTGATTAAATCTGCCAATTGAAGCACAGGCATCTTCTCGACCGCCTTTAGAATTTGTTCGTTGGTTAACTCCATCTCTTCGGTTGCGTTCGCCATTGTAGTATTTCTCCTCTTTTCTGACTGTTGACGTATGTTGGCCCGCACCTCTCTGTCGGGAGCAGTGCCTGGCCCTTTATTTAATCACCCCCCGGAAAACAGGGGAGAAAGCCCGATTCGCGCGTTATGCAGGTTCAGACGTCTGCCGTTTTTCATGCACGGCATGAAGCGCATGGGCAAATTTATTGAGCACCCCATTGAGACTGCCCGCAAAACCATAAAGGGGCGCCCCAAATTGGGTCGCCAATCGGCCTAACAAAACCTGTCTTGACGGAAGCTGGGCAATCCGGGTAAGACCGGCAAGGTCGATGATCTGGTTTTCCACAACTCCAGCTTTAATTTTCAGCTTTTTTTGCTTCTCAACGATGTTTTTTAACACCTTGGCCGGCGCGATTGGATCGCCAAAACCAAGCGCAACGGCAATGGGACCCGTAAACTGACGGCCGAGCCCTTCCATCGCAGTGCCAGAGACAGCGCGCATCGCCATGGTGTTTTTCACCACCTTAAACTCCCCGGAGACGCGACGAAGGTGATTTTTTACCTCCTGAATCTCTCCGACGCTCATCCCGGAAAATTCAGTCAAAACGGCAATCCTCGCCCTTAAGAATTTCTCTCGTAATCGAGAAACGGCCGCCTCTTTATCTTCCATTCTCATGATGCTTGCCCCCCGAAATGTTATCCAACCGGAATGTTTGCCGTATCAATAGAGATACCCGGACCCATCGTTGTAGAAACGGTCAGATTCTTTAGATATTTTCCCTTGGAGGAAGCCGGCTTTCCTTTGGCAATGGCGCTAATCACCACATTGGCATTTTCAAGGAGTTGGTCCGCATGAAACGAGGCGCGTCCCACAGAAAGATGGACATTCCCCGATTTGTCCACACGGTACTCCACCCGCCCTTGACGAATCTCCCTGATCGCCCTTGCGACATCAAAGGTAACCGTCCCTGTCTTTGGATTCGGCATTAATCCGCGGGGGCCCAACACCTTTCCCAGTTTCCCGACGGATGCCATGAGATCGGGGGTTGCGACCACCGCATCAAAGTCCAGCCAACCTTTATTAATTTTATCGATCAACCCTTCAAGCCCGACATAATCCGCGCCCGCCTCGACCGCCTCTTTTTCCTTCTCCCCCTTTGCAAACACCAATATGCGGACCTTCTTCCCCGTCCCATGCGGCAACACCACGGAACCCCGCACCATCTGATCGGAGTGTTTTGGATCCACTCCCAGACGAAACGCAAGATCAACGCTTTCATCAAATTTGGCGTAATGGGTCTGCTTTAGAAGATCAACCGCCTCTTCAATTTTATAGAACCGCCGTGCAACTTTGGCGGCGGCCGCATTGTACTTTTTCCCCATGATGCATCCCCTTATGTTCAGATAAAATCACTCCAGATGGATTCCCATGCTTCGCGCCGTCCCCTCGATAATTCTCTTCGCCCCCTCCAGATCAATCGCGTTTAAATCCTCAAGTTTCCTCTTCGCAATTTCTTCTATTTGAGAACGATTGACCTTCCCCACTTTTTCCTTATGGGGTGTCGCAGAACCCTTAATAATCCCCGCCGCTTTTTTAAGGAGATCCGAGGCGGGCGGGCTCTTGAGGACAAACGTAAATGACCGATCCCCATAAATGCTAATCACCGCGGGGATGATCGTCCCCTCCTGGCCTTGCGTCTTGGCATTAAATGCCTTGCAGAACTCCATGATGTTCACGCCATGCTGACCGAGGGCCGGCCCAACCGGTGGCGCGGGATTTGCTTTTCCTGCCGGGATTTGAAGCTTGACCATCGCTGTCACCTCTTTTGCCATCTAAACCTCCGAGATCTCGCACCCATCGTGCGGCGCATCTATAATCTTTTAAACTTTTTCGACCTGAAGAAAACCGAGCTCAACCGGCGTAGACCGCCCAAAAATACTCACCAACACTTTCAGCTTACTGTGATCCAGATTGACCTCATCGGTCACGCCCGTAAATCCCAAAAACGGCCCATCAACAATACGAACGCTGTCCCCTTTTTCAAACTGGTTTTTCTCCCGGCGCGGCACAACCCCCTCGCTGACCTGTTTTAAGAGCACACCGACCTCCTGCGGAGACAGAGGTGAAGGAGAATCGCCGCCGCCTAAAAAACCGGTCACTTTTGGGGTGTTCTGCACCAGGCGTTGAAGCTCTTCATCCATATACATTTCAACCAAAACATATCCCGGAAAAAACTTCTTCGTGGAGACGCGCTTCTTCCCCTCTTTAATTTCGACCACCTCTTCAGTTGGAATCAACAGATTCCCAATTTTATCCTCCAGCCCAAACGTTTTAATTCGTTCTTCGAGACTGGCCTTCACCCGACCTTCAAAACCGGAGTAGGTATGGATGACATACCAGTTTTTTTCCATAAGAGACTCCTTAGACAATCAAGTTCATTCAGAAACGATGCCGCTAACCCAACACCAATCTTTAGTTAGAACTATCAAACAACAAACCGTAACAGGCGAACCAAAATGGCATCCACAAGGGTAAGAAATATGGAAACGAGGATTGTAAGAATAATAACGACGGTCGTCGAGCCAATCGTCTCATTTTTGCCAGGAAATGTAATTTTCCCCAGCTCGCCTTTAAAATCTCTCCATGCCTCGGTTATTTTCTGAACCCATTTTTTGATCATTTCGTCCTAAATCAGGGCACTCTAAACTAAAGCCTTCTCGTATGAAACGCTTATATCGCCTATCGTGGCAGGCCAGGAGGGACTCGAACCCCCAACATGCGGTTTTGGAGACCGCCGCTCTAACCAAATTGGAGCTACTGGCCTCCTCAACTATATTTAAAGCGTCCGCTCATCACACCAGACAAGATCATGAAGGCCGTTATTTTTCTTCCTTATGCCCCGTATGTTTTCGACAAAAACGGCAATATTTTTTCAGCTCGATTCGATCGGGCGTATTTCTCTTGTTCTTCATCGTCGTGTAATTTTTTCTCTTACATTCCGTACAGGCCACTGTAATAATTTCACGCATCCTAAAACCCTCTTATGACGCTTCTCGCCACAACCCCTTATTGAATGATCTTTGTGATCACGCCTGCCCCGACGGTTCTGCCCCCTTCACGTA
>CAYJWQ010000009.1:0-39488 GCA_964373895.1 uncultured Nitrospirota bacterium | reverse complement strand
GCGTCAATGCTCAGAAAAAGTTGCAGGGGGTATGAAACTTGTGTATAACACTATGGGTCTACCATGGTGTTAATCGTATTCTTCAGTTCTAGAATTTCGCCTCGGACCTCCACGGTAATCTTTTTGGTGAGATCCCCCTGGGCCACGGCGGTAGACACCTCGGCGATGTTACGCACTTGGGCGGTGAGGTTATTGGCCATGCCATTTACATTGTCGGTCAACTCTTTCCATGTGCCAGTCACCCCGCGGACAGCGGCCTGGCCGCCCAGCCTCCCTTCGGTGCCCACCTCACGGGCAACGCGGGTCACCTCGCCAGAGAAGGTGGAAAGCTGTGTGACCATGTCATTCATCGTCTTGGCTAGGCGTAAAAACTCCCCCTTTACAGGGGTTCCCTCCACTGCCAGCGGCATCTCCTGCGTGAGGTCTCCTTTGGCGACGGCGGTAATCACCCGTCCGATCTCAAGGGTCGGTTTCGACAGGTCTTCAATCAGCCCATTGAGCAACTCCAACTGCCGTCCCCATCCGCCGGGGAGCGCCCCGACGGCGGCCCGTCCGGTGAGCTTCCCTTCCTTGCCAACCTCCTTACCGACCTTTTCAACCTCTTTGACCAGCCTCTGACCGGTCTCGGCGATTTCATTGGTGGCATCGGCAATCTTTCCAGCCACCCCTTCCCATGTCTCCGGAAGTCGCACCGTAAAATCGCCCTTCTTCATGGCGGCCAAGGCATTTAATAATGCCTTCGTATCTAATTTTTCGTTGGTTTCGGTAATGATCTTTTTTGGCATGGAAAAATCCTCCTTATGACATTTGGTTATCCTAATAGGGTCGCACCACGGTCTGCGCCATATCTTTTTCTTCCCTGTTTAACAGCCAAGTTATACAGAAATCTAGCGCGAAAAGGCAAACAGACGGTTAGGCCCAAGAACAGAAATAGAAATCCTACATTCTTCCCTCTCCCACCTTCGTCCTCCCCCGCAAGGGGGGAGGAAACACCACGAACCCATACTATTCTGCCATGAGACTGAAAAACCATGCCAACGCCGATCCGCATTGATTATTACACCGACCCCCTTTGTTCGTGGTGTTACGCCGCCGAGCCGACCCTCGATAACATAAAACATCACTTTAATGACATTATTGAAATTCAGTATAAAACCTTTCCTATTTTTGAAGATGTTCGTGAGGTGATGCATGACCCGGCCCGTCTATGGACTATCGCGGACCGCTATAAGATCGTATCAAAGAAGACGGGGGTTTATATCAACAATCAGGTATGGTATCACGATCCGCCTCAATCGGCCTGGCCTGCCTGTTATGCCATCAAGGCCGCCCAATTACAGGGAGGGATCATGGCTGATCGGTATATTAAACAACTTCGGGTGGCAGTCATGCTGGAAGGAAAAAATATCGCGCGGGAGGAGATACAGATAGCGATCGCCGGCAAGTCGGGGCTTAACATTCGGCAGTTTGAAAATGACCTTTGCGACCCCAAAAGACACGACGACGTGCTTGCCGACATCAACGACGCCCACAAAGAAAATGTGGAATCCCGTCCTCATTTTATCCTCACCAACACACAAGGGGATAAGGTTGCCATCGCAGGTCCACGAAACTTCTCATTATTCAAGGAGGCGGTATTGGCCATTTATCATGAACAACCTGAAATTTAAGCTTGATATGGCCCCACCCCGCACGATATATTCTAAAGAGATAGAGAGGCGCCGATGATCGAAATCACAGAAAAAGCAAAAAACAAAATATTGTCTTTAATGAACGAGCAGGGAAAGCCGGTCGAAGGACTTAGGCTTTCTGTAAAAGGAACGATACCCCATACCGAATACAGCCTGGCTTTTATTGAAGAAGGAAAAAGAGAATCAGGCGATGTGATGATAGAAACCGACGGGATTCGGGTTTTCGTCGAATCAAGACATGTTAATTTTTTGGAAGATGTCAGTATCGATTATATCTCCACGCTTCAACAAACCGGTTTTAAAGTAGAGAATCCGAAGGTCGTGATGACGGAGACATTAGACTCGCCTACACCGGCAACGCCCTCTAATCTGAACAGTCCTGAAGCATTGGCGGTAAAAAAAGTTCTCGACACGGAGATTAATCCTGCCGTCGGTATGCATGGGGGGTATATTGGCCTCGTCGATGTTAAGGATCATATCGCCTATATCCGCTTAGGGGGGGGATGCCAAGGGTGCGGCATGGCCGATGTGACCCTGAAACAGGGGGTGGTCGTGGCGATCAAAAAAGCAGTTCCTGACATCCTTGAGGTCTTGGACGTCACCGACCATGCAGGCGGGAAAAACCCCTACTATACCCCTGGCAAATAGAACCCGCTGTTTATGCATCGTCTCCTGCTGCTCATTCACAGCAACTCCTACCGTGCGAGCGACTTTCTTGCGGCCGCCTCTCGCCTCGGTGTAGAAGTCATTGTCGGCACCAACGTCAGACAGGCGGTTGAAGTGCCGGGGACCACGCTGACCTTAGATTTTCTAAATCCAGAGAAGGCGACGGAGGCAGCGGTCTCATTTTCAAAAACCTATCCCTTTCAATCGGTGGTCTCAACCGATGAAGGCGCGACGGTTCTTGCCGCCATGATTTCCAAGGCGCTCTCTCTTCCACATAATCGTGTCACGGCAACCGCTGCCGCAAAAGACAAACGACGGCTTCGCGAGATTTTAACCGCCGCCGGCGTTCGGACCCCCTCTTTCCGTATTGTTTCAACCGAAGATGCCCCAGAGGAAATCGCCCACGATATTCTCTATCCCGTTGTCCTCAAACCGACCTTCCTTTCGGCCAGCCGCGGGGTCATTCGAGCAAATAATCCAAAAGAGTTTGAAAACGCCTTTTTACGCATTTCAAACCTGCTCAACGATCCAAAGGTGCGCCGGCAGGGAGGCGATGCCGCAAAGACGATTTTGGTGGATGCGTTTATTCCTGGATTTGAGGTGGCCGTTGAGGGGTTGCTTCAAAAAGGGGCGCTGACACCGCTTGCCATTTTTGATAAACCAAACCCCTTAAACGGCCCCTTTTTTGAGGAGACGATTTATGTCACACCGTCTCGGCTTAATGCACCGATTCAAAAAGAGATTGTGGATTGCACCCAGAAGGCCGTCGATGCGCTGGGCCTTCTCGAAGGCCCTATTCATGCGGAGATTAGAGTTCATCAAGAAGGGGTCTGGATGAAGGGGAGGGCAATATGGCTCATTGAAATTGCCGCAAGATCGATCGGGGGTCTCTGCTCCAGGACGCTTCGCTTCGGCCTCGGTTGCTCACTGGAAGAGGTGATTATCAGACATGCCACAGGCATGCCGAATGAATCGTTGAAACGAGAACGCAGGGCATCGGGGGTGATGATGATCCCCATCCCGACAGGAGGCATCCTAATAGATTATCATGGCGTCGCGGAAGCAAAAACTGTCCCTCACATTGAAGATGTGGTCATTATGTTGCGACGCAATCAAAAAGTCATTCCTCTCCCGGAAGGGGATAAATATCTCGGGTTTATCTTTGCCCGCGCGGAACGGGCTGCCGAAGTTGAAGCGGCGCTTCGATCTGCCCATCAGAAGCTAACTTTTGATATCCGACCGTAATCTTCACAGTTAAGAAGGAAGCTCGACCTTGATGTCCGATCCTTCCACTTCAACTCTATAACTGGTCACCCCTTTAAATGCAGGCGCCGTTAAGGCCTTCCCTGTCTGAAGGTCAAATTGGGCCCCATGCCAGGGACAGGTCACCGTCGTGCCATCCACCTCTCCCTCGGAAAGTGGGCCGCTTTTATGTGTACAGGCATCATCAATGGCATAAAACTGGCCTCCCACATTAAAGAGGGCAATACTCTTTCCGGCAACCGTCACCATCCTTGATTCACCCGTCTTAATCTCCTTAACATCAGCAACTTTTACCATATTTGGCATATTCCCTCCCTTAATTTATATGACCTTCTCGGATTCCTCCATAATATGAAACTGATTCTCTGTTGGCTCCGCGCAACAGAACCATGCCTCGGTCAGGCGCGGCGGGCGAGGCCGCGCCCTTAAAACCGTGCGCGGCCCGCAACCTGTCGACGCGCCATCACACGCGGTATAGGCCAACCCCTTTAATCGGTAAAAGATCGCCTCCGGGGCTTCATCTGCTGCCATCTCCACCTCCCTGCTGACTTCCTTTTGAAGGCGATCCATCCTGGGATCCGGATGCGTCCAGGCACAGGTGAATGACTCCTCTACCAACGGGCCGAGATAGGGTTGCAGGCCCGCCTCGCCCAGCAAGAGAGAACCTGGAGGAATCAGGAGTCGAATCGCATACTGGATCGGATCGACCTGATCGACCCATTCCTCCTGTTCCACAAAATCAAAGAGATCGATATAGTCATCCAGTGTAGACCATGGCGTAAAGGGAACAAGCGAGGGCCGCAGGTAGATACCGGCATCGCGAACGATATGTGCGGCAGCGACAACATCGGAGCGGGTATGTCCCTTTTTCAGATGTGAAAGGACTGTATCGCTTAACGACTCCACGGCCGACACAATAAAGAGACAGCCCAGTCCCTTAAACTCCGGAATGACGTTTTTGTGTTTAATAAGATGCTCAATTTTGGCCGTAAAGTCAAATGTAATATCTGGCAATGCGTGATGCATTTCCCGGACAATCCGGAGGGAATGGTTCGGGCCGTTTAGAAAATCGGGGTCGCCAAAGGTAATATGCCTCGCCCCCATAGAGACGAGATTCCGAATATCCTCAAAGACAACCTCTTTAGGAATAAGGAAGAACCGCCCCTGATAAACCGGAGGAATCGGGCAGTGCAGGCAGAGGTGACGGCAGCCACGGCTGGCCTCCACATGGCCGACAAGACGGCGATCCCCATATTCCAGATGGGCATATTGTGAAAGGGGCGGAAGCCCCACACGGCTTGGCGGAAGGAATGTCAGGCGTCCCAGGTAGGGAGGCGCCATCGTTTCCTTTCGGCATACCCCCGCGATCGGATCATTCCGTCCGGCAGTGAGATTTTCCACCAACGCCACTAAGGGGGCCTCATATTCCCCGCCGATGGCAGAATCGGCCACTTCCTTCAAAAGGTCATCGGCATTTAAGGAGGCATAAAGACCGAAGAAGGAGATATGGCAGGCAGGATTAATTTCACGAATACGCGCTGCCACTTTGACGCCGATCCTAAGCGCCGTGTGCATCGGGACAGAAATGCCGACAAATTTGGCGCGGGTTACCTTTTTGATATTTAGTTTTTGAACGGCCAGATCGATCGAATCCGGAACGTAGCCGGCCTGCTCAAGGAACGCCATTGGAGATGTAATGCCATTCGGCTGATGTCCCAGCTCATAGCAGGAGATGAGGAGGACCTCCCCCGCTCCCTTCATACGGCATCCCCTCTCCGAAAAGAGAAGGCCTGTTTCATGCTGCTGTAGTGGCCCTGCATGGCGCAATTGGCCTCATCTATTCGGATCATTCGCGTCACGACATGATCGAGGATACCCCCTGGAATGGCGGCAAGCATATAATCGGACGGGATTTCTGTAAAGGTGCGCATTCCGGAGCAGCCCAGGGAAAAGGCCGCCTCTCCTGACTGTTGGGAGAGGGCAAGGGCGGCGCAGCCGGGTCGTCCTGAAACTTTGAGCCCCCCCTCTTTGAGCCAGGAGGCGTCACCGGTCGCCTCTCGAAGGAGCATCGCGGAAGAGGGCTTCACCCATAACAGCACCTCTTCCGGGGAAACTGGAAATTGCGCGAGGGGGCCGTAGAGGATCATATCTGCATGATGGGAGAGGGCAGGTATTTTCTGGGCCTCCTCCGGACCGACCAGATAGCCGACATCGCACATCATCGTAAGACCTTCTCCAAAAGAGCGCATCGCCTCTTTCGTCAGGGTAAATCCCATGACATGCGCCCCGATAGGGCAATTCATATGATCAGACGATTTTACGGCAAAAAGCCTTGTCTCGGCCTCTCTCCAGAAGGCGCAGGCGGAAGGAGAGGTCCCGGAGAAAAGAGAAACGCCCTCCGGCGCTTCCGATATCGGTGCAATCGCCACCGGTGGATAATCTAACTTTAGAGCCTCAACAAGGGTAGTAGCCGCTGAACGATACGTTGACATAGACCTCCTTATATACTATTTACAGACGTAATCATCTCCCCTTTTGTAAGGGAAGCCATCTCACTATTAAGCTGACCGCAGGCGGCAAGGATGTCACGTCCCCTGCTTTTCCGAATCGTTGCGGTAAGACCCCCTTCGTGAAGGATCTTTTGGAAACGGAGCACCTGTTCCTCCGATGGAGCACGGTATGGCGAGAGGGGAAACTCGTTGAATCGAATCAGATTGATTTTACACCGGATTCCCTTTGTTAGCTTGATCAAGCGCTCGGCATCGGAGAGGGAGTCGTTTAGATCGGACATAAGGACATATTCAAATGTAATGCGGCGGCGCGGTGGGAGGGAGAAATCTCTGCATGCGTCCATTAAGATTTCCAAAGGGTAGAGCCGGTTGACTGCCGGCATGATTTTTTCTCGAACCTCATTTGTGGTTGCATTAAGCGAGACGGAGAGATTCACCGGAATCGCCATCTCCCGGAATTTTTTCATCTGGGGGACAAGGCCTGCCGTTGAAAGGGTAATTCTCCGCGGCGAGAGTCCCAAACCTTCCGGGCTGGTTATTCTCTTTAGCGCCTCGACGACATGGGGCAGATTTGCCATCGGCTCTCCCATGCCCATAATGACAATATTGGTGATTCTCTCTCCCTTCGCAAGAACTCTTTGGAGTGCGAGTATCTGGTCAACGATTTCATGGGGTTTTAGGTTCCTTTTGAATTTCTCTTGCGCGGTGAGGCAGAAGCCACAGTCGAGGGTGCATCCGGCTTGAGAGGAAAGACAAAGGGTCAGCCTATCCCTATCGGGTATTAAGACGGTCTCAATCCGATTTTTATCTTCCATCTCCAGCAGAAACTTCCTGGTTCCGTCGGCCGATTCCTGAACGTGGACGATCTGAAGGTGGCGTAGCGCCGCCACCTCTGCCAACAGGATGCGGTCTGGATTGGAAAGATCGGTCATTTCTCTGACATCGTTGATCTGGCGTTGGTATATCCAGGCGAGAATTTGCCGGACCCGGTAGGGCTTCCAGCCAAGCGCCGCAACCAGGGCCTCCATCTCTTGGAAGGAAAGCGCTATCAGGTTTTTCTTGAGGGAAACCACTTTCATCACCCTAATGCGATTGCGTAAATCTCTATAAAAACGCTATCAGCAGGGCTCCCTAAAACGTATTAAGGGACTGTCTGAGAGCGAAGCTTCTGAATGGCTGTTTTTACAATTGCCAGGGGGATGAACAGCCCCCCCGCGAGAGAGCCAACAGCAAATCGGGTTAGGAAAAGGAGTCTGCTCTGATGAGAAGAGGTTTTTTCACGGAGAGATTCTCCGGGTGTGGGCGTGGACGGAATCCAGGGAGATGCCCCATGTTTTGGCTTTCTTCCGACAATGGAGAGACCGTAGTCTTCCTCGTTAATCCATTTTGGACGGAGAAAAACATACTGGATGTCGACAAAACCGGCCTGGCGATACCAGTTGATATACTCCTCGCATCTTGGAAAGAGCATAAAAGTCTCTGCGAGAAAACGCGCAACGCGGTTTTTCGGTTTTAGAGGCCCAATGATGGTGGCGAGGCCGTCTACTTTCAGAATCCGGTAGGCCTCGGCAATGGCCCTCTGTGGGTCCGGCCAGTATTCAATACTTCCGGAGGAGACATATCGGTCAAACCGGTCAGTCTCCCAGGGGAGTTGTTCCGCATCTCCCAGATAAAAATGGACAGCGCGCAACGCCGCCTTTTTCTTGGCCTTTGCCTGCTGATAATCTGATTGGTCTAAGGCATGCACATTTTTCGTATCTACGAATTGGACGATTCCCTCTGTGGCAAAACCTGTCCCCGCCCCGACATCCACCACCGTAAGATCACGGCGATTTAAATCTGCCAGCTTCAATCCCTCATCCCGCATGACCGGCGTGTAGAAAAAGGGATTCACATAACGATCATAAACCATCGAGAGGTACCGATAAAACCAGTAGGCCTCTTCCTTATGTTGGAGAAACCGCATATTTTAACTCCGAGTTTGTGAATTAACCTGCTGCGCTCGGCATCTATTGTAGGGACTTGCGTCGTCTCCCCCCTCCCTCCCCCCCTTGCCAAGGGGGGGAGACGACGATTTCTTCGCAAACTCTCCTCTTAAAAGTCTTCTCCAAAAGCCACTTTTCCAGAGACCCCTACTTGATAGGCCGAGACGCGGCGCTCAAAGAAATTGGCCAATTCTTGAACGTCTTGGAGATCCATAAAACTAAAGGGATTCTTCGACCCATAGATGGGGGCAATATCCAGCGCTAACAGTCGCCGATCGGCGATAAATCCAAGATACTGACGCATGTCGTTAAACGACATGCCTGCCACCCCTTCGCTTAAGATATCGCTGGCAAAGACGAGTTCACATTCCACCGCCTCACGGATCATCGTGGCGACACGCTGTTTTAAGTCTGCGTCAAAAATAAACGGATCCTCTTTGCACACGGTTGAAATAACCTCGTAAGCAAACGCAATATGGGCGCTCTCATCGCGAAATACCCAATTGGTTCCCGCGGCGAGGCCGTTTAACAAACCCTTTGAGCGTAAGAAGTAGACATAGGCGAAGGCAGCGAAGAAAAAAAGCCCTTCGATACATGAGGCAAAACAGATGAGGTTTAAGAGAAAGTTCCGGCGATCTTCTCTCGTTCGGATTTCCGTCAGATCATTGATAGAATCGATCCACTTAAAGCAAAAGTTGGCCTTTTGCTTGATTGATGGAATATTGTCGATAGCGGCGAAGGCCTGCGCGCGCGCCTCCGGATCAGGAAGATAGGTATCCAAAAGGGTAAGATAGAACTGGACATGCAACGCCTCTTCATATAGCTGGCGCGAAAGATATATACGCGCCTCGGGCGCATTAATGTGTTTATACAGGTTAAGAACCAAGTTATTGGAAACGATAGAGTCCCCTGTCGCGAAAAATGCCACCAGCCGATTGATCAGATGCCTCTCCGCCCGCGTCATTCTCGTCAGCAAATCGGTGATGTCTGTCGAAAAATCAACCTCATCCACAGTCCAGGTGTTTTTGATGGCAGACTGGTACATCTCATAGAACACCGGATATTTCATGGGACGGAGCGTTAGATTCATGCCTGCATCTAAAATCATTCCTACCTCCTTACGACTAAGTCATTCTATTAAATAAACACAATATATAGTAAGTCATAATATGAGTAACACTATTTATTGTCAAGAGGAGAAACTACGTCAACCAGCCTTAATCACCTTTCCAGATTTAATACAGGCAGTGCAGACCTTGATTCGTTTGACACTCTTCTCCAATATTACCCGAATCGTTTGCAGGTTCGGGTTAAATATCCTTTTGGTCTTATTATTGGCGTGACTGACCCTATTCCCAACCCGACCTCTTTTCCCGCAGATTTTACAAGTCATCCCTCTCTCCCCGTTTGATAAAAACAGGGTGCTATGCTACCATTGATCACCCTTTATTGGCAAGGGGAAATACGCGAAGGTTCATGCCCATCCAAGACAGAGAAAACGCCGGATTTCCGTGGTGCCTCCCCGTTCAGTACTTGAAAGGTTTCGGACCAAGGCGTGCTATCCTTTTTAAAAAGCTCGGGGTGGAAACCCTCGAGGATTTCCTCTATTTCATCCCCTATCGGTACGAAGACCGCACGGTCCTAAAGAAAATCGGGCACCTTCAGGTCGGGGAAGATCAAACCGTTTTGGCAGAGATCATGGCCGTATCGCTTATTGAAACGCCCCGAAAGAGAATGAAGATCGTTAATGTCGCCGTATCGGATGAAACAGGGATCATTCACGCCAAGTGGTTTAACCAGCCCTATATGAAAGAGGTTTTTAGGAAAGGCGAGCGGGTGATGCTGACTGGAAAGGTCAGGGAAAATCTTTATGGGGGATATCGCCTTGAGATGGAGAACCCGCAATATGAAAAGATGGAAGAAGAAGAGCCCTCGCTTCATATGGGAAGAATTGTTCCGATCTATCATGAGACGAAAGGGTTGACCAGCCGGCAAATTCGATCTTTGATGAGACAAACCTTAAATCAATATGCGTTCAAGATTCCGGAAATGCTCCCGGATTCGGTGACCTCCCATCACCACCTGCCTCCTCTTCAGGAGGCCATCGTAGAAGTTCATTTTCCCTCCAGGGTGGCTGATCTATCGTTTTTAAACGATGGCAAAAGTCTTGCCCACCGCCGTCTCTGTTTCGATGAGTTTCTTCTTCTCCAGATGGGGCTTGCCATTCGTAAACGGGATGCGACCGAGAAAAAAACCGGAATCGCCTTTACCACAACAGGCCCTCTCACGGAGAGGCTTCGCGCGCTTCTGCCGTTTAAGTTGACGGATGCGCAGGAGAGGGTTCTGTCTGAAATCAAAAAGGACATGGCATCCATCTATCCCATGAACCGCCTGCTGCAGGGCGATGTCGGTTCAGGAAAAACGCTGGTTGCCCTGATGGCGATTTTAATTGCCATTGAAAACGGGTATCAGGCGGCCTTCATGGCCCCCACCGAGATTTTGGCGGGACAGCATTATTTATCGCTGACGAATTATCTTAAAACGCTTGGGAAAACCGTTTCCTTGCTCACAAGCGATATGAAGAAGGGCGAAAGAGAGGATATTTTAAGGAAAGTTGAATCAGGGGAAACCGACATCGTCATCGGAACCCATGCCTTGATTCAGAAGGACGTTCGATTCAGGAAGTTGGGTCTTGCCGTGGTGGACGAGCAACATAAGTTTGGCGTCCTGCAGCGGGCAAGCCTGATTCAAAAGGGATACCGCCCCGACATCCTCATTATGACGGCAACCCCTATCCCGAGAACATTGGCCCTTACATTGTATGGCGATCTGAATCTGTCCACAATTGACGCGCTCCCGCCGGGCCGATCTCCTATCCAGACCACCCTTTTTTATGATAAGCAACGCAAGCAGGTCTATCAACGAATGGAGAGTGAATTGGCAAAAGGAAGGCAGGCCTATGTGGTCTGTCCCTTAGTGGAAGAATCGGAAAAAGTAGACTTAAAAGCGGCTGTTAAAATGTCAACCACGCTGAAGGAAATTTTTCCTCATCGGCGCGTCGATCTCATCCATGGCAAACTTAAAAGGGGAGAAAAAGCATCCATCATGGATAAAGTCAAAGAAGGCTTAATTGATATCCTGGTCGCTACCACCGTAGTAGAGGTGGGGATTGACGTGCCAAATGCAACGGTCATGCTGATTGAACATGTCGAACGTTTAGGTCTGGCGCAGTTGCATCAGCTTCGAGGCCGTGTGGGACGTGGATCAGAGAAATCGTATTGCTTTTTAATTGCCAACTACCCCATCTCTCAAGATGGAAAACGTCGTCTCGAGGCGATGGGAAAAAGCAACGATGGTTTTTACCTTTCAGAGGTTGATCTTAAAATAAGAGGTCCAGGAGATTTTTTTGGGACACGTCAGTCTGGAATGCCAGAATTAAAGGTCGCAAACTTGATTCGAGACGGAGCCATTTTGGAAGCTGCACGGAGAGAAGCATTTGAATGGATAGAGCGCGATCCCACGTTAAGCGACACCCAAAGCGGTCCGGTCCGATCCTCCATGGAGAGGAAGTGGAAAGGGGAATTGGCCTGCTTGCAAACTGGATGAAAGACGTTTGATGGCTTTTTCATGGAAGTCTTCCTTACAGAAGTGGCTAAGCCCACTGCCAAAGCGCTGGAAGGAAGACCTCATTCGAGGTTTTAAGATGATTCAACCCGTGGCAGCTTCTGTCTCGGACGGCACCCTCGTCGAAATCGAGCTCATGCAACTTCGTTATCGTCTCGAAAGAATCAATCGGAAATTAAATGATGCCTATCAGACCTTTGGAAGAAGAATTATGGAGCATTGGGACCAGTCTCCTGTCATCACGGAAGACGAGAAAAAACATTTATTACATCGAATCAACCTTTTGTTAAAGGAACAAGGGAAAATCGTAGAACAGATACAGAGCATAAAAGAACCACCACACCCTGATAACAGGGCAGGATCAGAAAATAAATTTCAGTCTGGTATCTCAACTTGACTATGGCCCGTTTTGCCGTCATTGATGTAGGGACCAACACATTCCGACTCCTGATTGCAAACGTAGAACATGGACCTTCAATAAAAACGATCCATTCGGAACAGGCGATACCCCGTTTGGGAGAAGGTCTCTCAAAGGACGGCCTCCTGCTTCCTGCGGCCGTGGAACGCGCCATCTCTGTTTTGTCGCATTTTAAGGACGTTCTCCAAAAATATACGATCGATGCCCTGGCGGTCGTCGGAACCGCCGCCGTAAGAGAGGCCAAAAACCGAGAGGCGTTTCTTTCCGAAGTAAAATGCCGCACCGGATTTAAACTGCGGGTGATTTCAGGTGAAGAAGAGGCCCGATACATATTCTTGGGGGTAAATCTGATCTTGCGGAATAAAAATGGGCCAATGCTGGTAATCGACATTGGCGGCGGCAGTACCGAGTTCATTGTTGCTGAAGGGGAATCGCCGGTTTCCCTGTACAGCACGGGGTTGGGTGTCGTGCGCCTTACTGAAAAATATCTCAAATCCCCTATTCCATCTAAAGAAGAGGTTACGGCGTTGCAAAGGGAAATCGATCAAGAGATAGGGGGCATCGGCCATGCTTTTCCAATAAAATGCCGCTTTGCGGGAACGGCGGGAACTGTGACGACCCTGGCGGCAATTAATCAGAAGCTGACGCTTTATGATCCAGAGAAAATAAATCGTTACCTCTTATCTCTAATCTCTGTCAGACGGATTTTTCGGGAGATCTCGTCCACCTCCCTTCAACAGCGCAAGGAGATTCCTGGACTTGAACAAGGGAGAGAAGACATCATCGTGCCAGGGTGCCTAATTGTGTTGACGATTATGGAGCGATTTGGATATGATTTTCTTGGCGTAAGCGATTATGGATTGAGGGAGGGTGTTTTAGTGGACCTATTTAAGAACCAGCCGTTAGGAGAAAACCATAGTGGGGGTTAAGCTATGATAGAGAACCGGAAATACACGCGTGTCAGCATCAAATCGGTGGCCGATGTCATGATGCCGGGCGGCATCGCCAATCAGGCTTATTTAGGCGAAATCAGCCGAGGGGGTCTGGAGATGTACACGAAGGGCGCTCTGCAGGAGGATGTCACCTATACGATTAAGCCTTATTTTCTCTTTGAAGGCCATGAAATGACAGAAACCTTAAAGGGAAAGGTAAAATGGAGTTGTCCCGTTAGAAATGATTTTGTGTCGGGGATTGAGTTTACAAAGACTGTGACCGACGGCAACCATCCCAACCTACTCCGTTGTATCGAACAGGCTGAAGTGTACAATCGATACTTCTTTGTAAAGGGACAGGGTTGACAGCGCGAAAATGCAGCGCGGAAGTGGTCGAGATTCAAGCTTTAACCCACGATGTTAAAGAGGTCTCCTTAAGGCTGATTGATCCTCAAGAACTTGATTTTATCGCAGGGCAATATGTTGCGATTGAAGTTTCTGAAGTAAAAGATGGGCAGACGAGGCTGAATAATCGCCCCTACTCGATTGTCTCTCCTCCAGAAGAAAAAAAAGTCATCAAACTTTGCGCCAACCTGATACGAGAAGGACCAGGATCCACCTATTTACACGGTCTTCGGTTAGGCGATCAGGTGCAGTTTCTCTACCCACTCGGATATTTCAGAATCGATGATCAGTCCACGACATCTCTTCTCTTTGTGGCGACCGGCACCGGTATTGCCCCTATTAAGTCCATCATCCTACATCTTTTAAAGAACGGAAGCAGGCGTCCTATCACACTCTACTGGGGGCTTCGACGAGAAGAAGATATTTATTACCAGGATGAATTTACCTCCCTCGCATACCAATATCCCTTTTTTAAGTTTCGCATCACACTCTCCCAGCCTTCACCCGGTTGGAAAGGGCTAAAGGGACGTGTCACACACTACCTCGCCGATGGAATAACCACCGTAGAAAACCTGGAGGTCGCACTCTGTGGAAAGGGGGAAATGATCAGAGAGGTCAGGGGTATTCTTATGGGAAAAGGGATGTCTAAGAAATCAATCCACTTTGAAAAGTTCTACAACTAATGCGGCGAAGCCGCAAAGGGGCTCACGTCGCCCCCTCCAACCGGCAAAGCCGGATTGGAGTCTCCCCTTCTCGCGCGCTGTGCGCGCTGGGTCGCTTCGCTACGGTATATTATCTACCCAAAAAACGTATATCTTTTAGACAGAGCGTCTAACAGACTTTCGAAAGGGTTCCTCTACCCTGTTAGCCATCTGTTATAAAATCCTTCAGCCTTAAGAGATAATCGATCTCGTCAATCGGTTTGTTTTTTAGGAAGGCGTCTTGAAGTACCTGGGCCAAAACTCCGCCAATCCGGTGTATGGCGTCATGCCGCGACTCGCCGCGCGCCTTTAAGGATAAAAACGCCTGCTCCGCCTCAATCGGTTGGCGTGACTGGACCTGTTGTTCCGCCATAACATGAAGCGAAACGTGAAGAAAGGGATTGGTCTCCCGCCGGGCCGCAAAGTCGATCTTAAACGCCGCCTCTCCCATGTCAAAAACAGGATGATGTTCCCTGTGTTCGAGCATGACTTGAGCAAAGAGGGCCTCTTCTCCTTCCAGGGGGGAATTCCCTTTCGCTTTTTTCCAAATTTCAACAAAGCGGGCCCGATTATGCGGAACAAGGGTATCCATCGGCAGTCATTTGGGGTAGTCAGTTTGGGTAGTCAGTTTTTCCGTTTTTCGGGATGTTTAAGAATGCCTTCTACCGCCTCGCCGATCAGCGCCGGGTTCTTTACGACTGTGACGCCGGCCGCTTCCAGAGATGCCACTTTATCCGCCGCGGTTCCCTTTCCTCCGGAAATAATTGCGCCGGCATGTCCCATCCTTCTTCCGGGCGGGGCGGTCATGCCGGATATAAAGGCGACCACCGGTTTACTGACATGCTTTTTAATATATTCTGCCGCGCGCTCCTCGGCATCACCGCCGATCTCGCCAATTAAGACAATCGCTTTCGTTTCTGGATCGCTCTCAAACGCCTCAAGGACATCCACAAAATGGGTTCCATTAACTGGATCGCCACCGATGCCAACACAGGTCGACTGTCCGATGTCGCGCTGGGTCAATTGCCAGACCGCCTCATACGTGAGCGTCCCGCTTCGGGAGACCACCCCAACCGGCCCCCTCTTGTGGATGAAGCCTGGCATAATGCCAATCTTGCATTCATTCGGCGTGATAATTCCAGGACAGTTTGGCCCGATCAGTCGGACCGGCTTTTCGGCAAGAAAACGTCTTACCCGCATCATATCCAATATCGGTATCCCCTCCGTAATGGCCACAATCAAGAGGACGCCTGCCTGCGCGGATTCCATGACCGCATCAGCGGCAAAAGGGGGTGGAACAAAAATCAGGGAGACATCGGCCCCTGTCTTATCCACCGCTTCTTCCATGGTGTCAAACACGGGAATCCCGTCAACCGCGCCCCCTCCCTTTCCCGGAGTCACGCCTGCGACCACCTCTGTCCCATAGGCCTTACAGGCCGTCGCGTGGTATGAACCCTCCTTGCCTGTAATTCCCTGAACCAAAACCCGCGTCTCTTTATTGACCCAAATACTCATGCTTATCCCTCACCTTAATACCCATAGACCATCCAAACCACCTTAAACAACAACGCAATCACCAACATCAGTGCCAGGACGGGAATAACGGTGACAAAAAGAGACTGTATGACCGGAACCCCCGTCACCACCCGAATGCCATAGACCATTAAACCCCACGTTAGCACGACCAGAAAGAAACTAATCCCTGTTGTTCCCCCAAGCTGCCAATACTGCGACAGAAGCATGAGGATTAACGCCAGAATAAACGGCGTCAGCGAATATCCCACCACCATACGAAGCGGTTGAGGCGACACGATCTTGCCACTCACACGGATTAACCAGGAGAGAAAGTAGCTGCTAAAATAGACAAACCCCATACCCGCCGAAAGCGTCATGGTGATCATAAAAAGCGGTTCTCGGTTTTCCGGTGAGACACTTCTCCAGGCAAACAGGGCCCCAAAAACCATCGAAAGGATGACCACATGCCGTTCGTTCGGCCGTTCGGCCACAGAAGGGAAACTGGTCTTCGGCGAGAGGATGATGCCCATGCACCGCGCAATCAGCGAAGGACCCGTTGGCATTATTTCACGCAAGCCACAATCTTTTGGGCGCCATCCCAGAGGGTATCGGCCACGATTAAGTTTAAGCCCGAATCTGATAACATCTCTTTGGCCTCTTTTGCGTTCGTCCCTTCCAATCGCACAACCAGCGGAACATGGATATCCACCTCGCGCGCCGCGTCGATAATCCCTCCGGCAATCCTTTCACATCGAACAATACCGCCAAAGATATTGACCAGGATTCCCTTTACATTCTTATCGGAGAGCAATATTTGAAACGCCTCCTTCACCGTCTCTTTGGACGCGCCGCCCCCTACATCCAAAAAATTGGCCGGAGAGGCCCCCGCCAGCTTGATCACATCCATCGTGGCCATCGCAAGCCCCGCGCCGTTCACCATACAGCCGATCGTTCCATCGAGCTTCACGTAATTGAGGCCATGCTGGGTAGCCCGGGTTTCCAACGGATCCTCTTCGTTTAAGTCACGCAAGGCCGATATCTCCGGGTTGCGGAACAAGGCGTTGTCATCAAAACCCACCTTCGCATCGAGCGCCACCAGCCTGTTACTTTTGGTGAGAATCAAAGGATTAATCTCAACCTGCAAAGCGCCCGTTTCAATAAACATCCGGTATAAATTCCCAAGAAGAGAGGCCCATTGGCCCATCACCTCTCTTGGCAGAGAAAGTTTAAAGGCCACCCACCTCCCCTGATAGGGTTGATATCCCAATACAGGATCAACGGCGAGGCGAACGATCTTTTCCGGGGAACGCCTCGCGACCTCCTCAATCTCCATGCCCCCTTCGGTGCTCGCAATGAGGGCAATCGATCCTGTCGCGCGGTCTGCGACCCAACTGACGTAAAGCTCTCTGGCAATATCGGCGCCTTCCTCAACCAGCACCTGTTTGACTTCGCGCCCATCAGGACCGGTCTGATGCGTCACCAGGGTCATCCCCAGAAGTTCTTTTGTGTAGGCGACCACTTCCTGTTTTGTCCTGGCCAGCTTTACGCCGCCCGCCTTCCCGCGTCCGCCGGCATGAATCTGCGCCTTCACCACCATGATGTTGCTGCTAAGGGAATCGGCAACCGTTTTCGCCTCTTCCGGAGAAAATGCCACCTTCCCATTTGGAACGGGAATTTGATATTTTGCAAAAAGGGTCTTTGCCTGATATTCATGAATGTTCATCAGCAATCCTTAAATTAATCGTTATCGAGAAATTACACACAAGACTCTGCCGCTTGCGGCCTGCTATTCTTTTCTGACATAGTCTGGAAAGAGCATGGGGGAAATGGAAGGAGAAACAATCCCCGCCATTTTCAACTCCTCATAAAAAACATCCAGGTGTTTTAAGGTGAGTTCTTTAAAGGCCGTGTGCCTGGCCCGTTGAGATGCCGCCGCACCCGCCCTTCTCCCAAAGACAATAATATCCAGAAGGGAATTCCCCATGAGGCGGTTTCTGCCATGAATGCCACCTGTTACCTCACCCGCAACAAAAAGATTATGCAGATCAGACTCCCCGTCGACATTAATTTTTATCCCGCCATTCTGGTAATGCAACGTGGGATAGATCAGAACCGGTTCTTTCCGAATATCGATTTGATAACGGGAATACTGACGCACCATATTCGGAAAACGCTGGGTGAGGGTCTCGGCCCCATTAAGAATATCTACAAGAGGTATATCCAACCAGACACCAAACCGTCCTGACGGCGTCTTAATCCCCCGCCCCTGCTGGCATTCACGGATGACTGCGGCGGCGACCGCATCGCGCGTCTCCATCTCATTAATGAATCGCTCCCCTTTGGCGTTGACCAACTGGGCCCCCACGGACCGGAGCGCTTCTGTCACTAAAGTTCCGGCCATCGGTTCGGGATAGACCGCACCGGTGGGGTGATATTGAAAGGTGTCCTGCAGCGTCAATTTTGCCCCGGCGCGGTACGCAATCGGAAGCCCGTCGCCCGTTGCGCCGTAATGGTTGCTGGTGGGAAACCCTTGAATATGGAGGCGGCCGATCCCCCCTGTCGCTAAAACAACCGTCTTGGCCCAAACGACCCTATATTTCTTATTGTCCAGATTTTTAAAAACCGCCCCGCTGCAGTTTCCCTCTCCGTCGGTGAGAAGCTCCACAACAGGCGAATACTCAAGGAGTGGGATCTCCTCGTTTTGGACGCAATCTTTCAGCGTTCGCATCAATTCCAATCCAGTATAATCCTTGCATCGAAGGAGCCTCGGCTTGCTCCCTCCTCCCCCCGCCCGCAAACTCAATTGTCCATTTTGCTCCATGTCGAAATGAACACCGATATCCATCAGCCAGTTTGCGGCTTTTGGCCCATCCTCAACCAGCGCCTTTAACAAGACGGGATCGTTTTTCATATGACCGCCGCGATAGGAGTCTAGGAAATGTCTCACCGGTGAGTCATCGGGGGCGATAGCCACCTGGATTCCCCCTTCCGCCATGACGGTGTTGGCGTCTCCAAGCCTCAATTTCGTTGCAAGAAGAACATCCGCCCCCATTGAATGGGCCGTTAAGGCCGCCGTTGCACCGGCGCCGCCCCCTCCAACGACCAGGACATCGGCCTGGTCATGCGGCGTCATGGAAATGGACGAAAGGTCAACAGGGCCTCTCCCCTCCAGAAGATTTGCAAGCTCATGGACCGTTGAATCGCCGCAGTTTGGGCCCACCCGAAGGGTGCGATAGGCCTCTTTCTTATAGTCGGGGTGATATTGATGGATTAAACCATCTTTTTCAGCCTGGGGAAGGGGCGACCATACCTCTTGCCTGCGCCTCTCGCGCGTTTGATTAACCTGTTCTTTTGAATTTTCCATCTGTTTGATATCGGCTTGCCTCATGGAAGAGACGTCAGAGACTTAGGCAGCCTGGTAATCTTTAAGTTCCTTCTCGGAGAGACTAAAAAGCGTATCCCACTCCGAATCGAACTTCCCATTCTTAATCTCTTCAATCCGTTTTAACAGTATGGGAGGCCGATCATTGAAGAAAACACTTTGGGCGCGGCGGACATAGAGTCCGACCTGATTGGATGAGATTTCAGCTATGCAGACAGGGACGCAAAGGTTGCACATGACGCATGGCATAAAAAGGTCGGAGGCGCCTTTGAAATCGCCAAAAACCGCCTTCCAGATACCGGTGCGAACGTCAATACCCTGCGGGCAGGCCTCCGTGCAGGCGTTGCAATTTCGGCAATGCGCCACTTCTGGAAAATACTTAAAAAGATCCTGTTTGGGATCGGCCATTTCTTCCAGATGGTAAATCGGTTTCTTCACAGGAAACGACCTGGAGATTGAAAACGACATTCCCTCTTCGACCACAAGCTGGCAGCCAAGCCCTGACTTTAGCTTGTGGCTATCAGGGGTCCGGTAAATAGTTGCACAGGCCCCGCAGACGCCGCCAAGGCATCCTATCTCTCTGACCATTTCATGACCGGTATGCCACATCGCCTGAACAAGGGTAATCCCCTGGGGAACCTCGTATTTCTTCCCCATAATTTCGACCGTGACCACGTTTTCTACTATATTGACGGTTGACATTTTTTAAAAAGGCTGCCTTTAAGACAGACCCCTATGAACTGCTGTACGCAGGGTGGCCGCTATAATTCCAGAGCTTTTGAGCGGCAGACCACCAATACGTCTCGCTGATTTTTTCTAAGAAATGGTGAATATCCTGATCGGAAATGGTCTGCGTCGCAATAAAGCGGCACCGATACCAACTCCCCACCAACGAGGGGAGATGACCCTCTATCGGCCAGAGATTCCTCCCGCGGTTTGACACAAACTCACACTTAAAACCTTCAAGCCAATCAAAATTCGGAATACCACCTTTCGTGATGACATAAAGATCCACTCCGATAAGACACATATCCTTATCGGGTTCTTTTGACCCCTCTTCTGTCATAGTATCGCAACAACACACCACTGGTTAAAACGATGAATGAAGCACTAGATATTCTTGATGATCTTGTCACTTACGCGTTCAACGCATTAAGGGCCGACCCTGCCTGAAACCACCCAATTTGCTGTGATGTCATACTATGGTTGGCCAAGACCTTCACCTGACGACCATCCGACTTATGGGAAATCACCTCCACCGATTTTCCGGGCGCGAGGTTGGATAATCCCACGACACTGACACGGTCATTTTGCTCAAATACCTCCCAATCTTTTGGGTTGGAAAAGGTAAGCGGCAAGACCCCCTGTTTTTTAAGGTTTGTCTCATGTATTCTGGCAAAACTATTTGTTATAACAACCTTTACACCAAGGAAACGGGGTGACATCGCCGCATGTTCACGGGAACTTCCCTCGCCGTAATTTTCATCCCCGATGACAATCGAGCCGATTCCCTGGGCATGATATCGCCTCGCCACCTGGGCAGGGGTGAGGTTTGCCTCCCCCGCTAAGACATCATTGGCCTTTCCAGCCTCGGTCGTATACGCATTGTTGGCACCCAGAAACGCATTGTCGCTGATTTTATCCAAATGTCCACGATATTTTAGCCACGGCCCCGCAGGTGAGATATGATCGGTGGTACACTTCCCTTTTGCCTTTAGCAAAATGGGGAGTTTTGAGAAATCGGCCCCATCCCATTTTGGAAAAGGCTTTAAGATTTGAATCCGCTCGCTATTGGGTGGAAGGTCAACCGACAAGCCTTCCCCATTCTCTGCCGGTGGGATAAAACCCTCCTCTCCCGTTGCAAACCCCTGGGAGGGGAGTTCCTCCCCCTGCGGCGGCTCAAACTGAATCTCTGTCCCATCGGCCGCCTTTAATTTAGAAGTAACTGGATTAAAGGTCAGATCACCTGAAAAGGCCATCGCCGTCACAACTTCCGGACTGCTCAAAAACGAGAGGGTCTCGGCATTCCCGTCATTTCTGGCCGGAAAATTACGATTAAACGAGCTGACGATAGAGTTCCTCTCCCCTTTTTTAATATCCTCCCGCTTCCACTGACCGATG
The DNA here is from genome assembly GCA_964373895.1 of uncultured Nitrospirota bacterium. Taxonomy (GTDB): domain Bacteria; phylum Nitrospirota; class Nitrospiria; order SBBL01; family SBBT01; genus SBBT01. The sequence continues at coordinate 18,275 of CAYJWQ010000009.1, read as the reverse complement.
CAAGGTCCGCAGGCATTGGCAAGGACAGTCGCCCCCATCTCTTCAAACGTTTGTATGAAGCCGTCCCGCTTCATCGTGTGGTAAATTCGTTCAGAGCCTGGTGTCACCAGGAAAGGGGTCTTTGCCTTGAGACCGGCCTTCAAGCCCTGCCTTGCGATATGCGCCGCGCGGCTGATGTCTTCATAAGAAGAGTTGGTACAGCTTCCAATCAAAGCCGCCTTGATTGTGGTGGGATAATTTTCTTTTTGGGCATCGGAGGCCATTTTGGAAATCGGGTGCGCCAGATCCGGCGTATGTGGCCCCACAATATGCGGCTCTAACAAAGACAGATCGATTTCAAGCACCTGGTCAAAATATGCCTGCGGCGCGGCCAAAACCTCTGGGTCGGCCACCAAAAGCTCGCGGTGGGCATCGGCCAGGGCGGCGATATCGGCCCGATCGGTCATTTTCAGATAGGCCGCCATCTTGGCGTCATAAGGAAAAATGGAGGTGGTGGCCCCCAACTCGGCCCCCATATTGGTAATGGTTCCTTTGCCGGTCGCGCTGATCGTATCGGCGCCTGGGCCGAAATATTCGATAATCTTATTCGTCCCCCCCTTGGTCGTCAAAAGACCGCACAAATAAAGAATCACATCTTTGGCCGATGTCCAGCCGGAGAGCCTGCCGATCAATTTCACGCCAATGAGTTTTGGATGAAGCACCTCCCACGGGAGACCCGCCATCACCTCACCGGCATCGGCCCCGCCCACTCCAACGGTCAGCGCGCCCAATCCCCCTCCATTGGGGGTATGTGAATCGGTTCCGATAATCAGCATCCCAGGCGCGGCATAGTTTTCCAATACCACCTGGTGGATGATCCCTGCCCCCGGCTTCCAAAAGCCGATTCCATATTTTTTAGCCGACGATGCGAGGAAGTTATAAACCTCCTTGTTCTCATCAATGGCCCGCTCTACATCTTCTTTCGCCCCCGATTGGGCACGGATTAAATGGTCGCAGTGGATGGTACTCGGAACAGCCGCCTTTTTCTTTTGGGCCTGCATAAACTGCAACATCGCCATCTGGGCCGTGGCATCCTGCATGGCGACACGGTCTGGACGGAGTAATAATTGGGCCTTTCCACGATCAAACGGCTGCGTTTCCCAGTCATCGACATGGGAGACTAAAATCTTCTCCGCCAGCGTCAACCCCCGCCCAAACTTCGCCCTGGCCGCCTGGAGCCGCTTTGGCATCCCGGCATACAATTTTTCTAGCAATTTAACAGACACGGTTATTCCTCCTTAGAAATAAAAGTTTCTAAAGTATCCTCACCAAATATGCTCACAGACTAGGGTTTGAACACCTCTTCACGCGTCTCAACCGGTCTGGAATGGGTAGAGAGCGGCGGCACCTCCCGCTTCTTGGGAGCGGCATAGTTCACAAGATACGTAAACAGCCGGATCAGGCGGCTTCCCTGTCTGTTCTGGTCAATCCAGTGGCCGATTAATCCGATGGTTCTCGACAAGATAAAGAAGCCATTGAGCGACTCCACAGGAAATCCGAGATCAACCAGGATGGCCGCGATCGTCCCATCTACATTCAGAATCAAGGTGTCTTTTTTAGAGGTCGTGACCTTTTCAACAGATAAGGCAAAGTCTAAATGGGGCATCGAGATCCCCTGCGATTTCACATACCCAACCAGCTCTTTCACCCGCTTGTCTGGATTTTTCACAGACTTTATCCGATGCCCAATACCCGGCACGGGCCCCACATTCTTTTTCATATACTCCAAAAACGCATCGGGCGAGAGTTTTTGATCTACGGCATATTTAAACCACCGCCCGGCATCGGTCACAGCGCCGCCAAAACGGGGGCCGATCATTATTAGCCCCGCCGCTACCGCTTGAGACATCGGGATGCCCGCGCAGGCAGCGATAATCGTCACCAGGGCCCCGGAGACGCTCGGGCCATGATCGGCGGAGAGCATGACAATCCGCTTGATAACCTCCGCCTCTGTGGGACTCACGATCCGCTTATCCCATAAGAGACCGATGACATGAGGAATGTGATACCCTTTATTGATCAGCTCGGACGCAGGATAGCCGCAATAGAGCGGCTCATCGCCCCGATCGTCGCAGATGGTCGATTTAACCAACGGCTCCACAAAAACATCACCCGATTTAATCGCCTCCTCGACCTGTTTGGGCAGTTTGGGAAGGGCGTGGAGATCGCCATCTAACACCGGCTGGGCCTCGCCGCTCGCAATAATTTCATCGTAGCTCTTCCGAATCGCGGGCCCCAGCCCCCCAAAGGTCGCAGGCACGATGGCCCCCGCCTTGATCAGCGCATCCGCCTTGGCCCTCGCCGACCCCTCGCCATGGAGACCCTCTTTCGCCCCCGCATGACCAAACTTCATCCCCTTCGGAAGATGCTCCTGACAGAATCCAGAAACCACCGCAAGTAGCTTGATGCGGCGTTTTTTCTCTCCAAACCAGGCGGCGGCCCGCTCCTCCAGATCCCCCCCCATCTCCCCGACCACAATAACCGCCTTTGTCTTTGGGTCGTTCTCAAACATCTCCAGATAAGTGGTATAGTCCGATCCGGGATAGGCATCCCCGCCCACACCGATCGCCGTGGTAATCCCATCGGCAAACTGACTGCAAATCCAGATAATCTCGTTTAACAGCCCGCCCGATTTTGTGATCACTCCAAAAGAACCCTGCCGATGGAGTTTGCAAAGGATCAGATTTTCAAACGAGCCACCCACCACACCGAGGCGGGCCGCTCCGGCAGAAACGATGCCGATCGCCGAGGGACCGTTAAATATCTTGCCCTGTTTTTTGGCTTCAAGAGCTAAGCGCTTTGCGTCTTTCTCCGGGACCCCTTCCGTAATCATCGAGACAAGCTGAATATGCGGGTCTGCGAGGGCCTCCATGCCCGCCTTGCAGGCGCGATCCGGTCCGACATAAACGAGCGACGCGTTGATCTGGGGATATACCGCTGTGGCGTCAGCCACGGTCTTATAAACCGGGATCGACACCAGTTGGCTTCCCAGAGGGATCTCCACCGTCTTTCCCGCATCTGGCGGAAAGACAAAAGCCAACACATTCAGGGGAAGGCGATTAAGATGACAGAATTCGGCCATCCGGCGGGCCGCATTCGCCCCGGCAGGCCCTCCCTGAATCAGAACCGATGTCTCTCTATTCGCAACAATACTCATTTCGCCGCTCCTGTAATCGCATAATTGACAATATCGGTCAGGGGGGTATATCGGTCATACACATGGATATTAAAGCCCTCATTACCGAGCTCCTTCATGGCCGCCAATCCCTCTTTCTCGTAAGGGCCGCCCCGGCGCACCCAGATTTCGACCCCCTCCATTTTCCCATCGGCCTTCGCCTTCCTAAACCCGGCAATAATCCCGGCAAAGGTTTTCTTGACGTTTGTAAAGTTGGCAATCGCCCCGCCCACAATAATGCGCCGAATTCCCTTGAGGGAGCAGATCTTCTCGGTTAAAGCCTCGACCGCCCAATCGGGTGGATCGCCCGAATACTCGGCATAATTGGCGATCTTGCCACCCATCGCCAATACCGCGTCGGAGTAATAGACCGAGGCCCCGCCCCCGGCGGGCAAAAGGGCGGTGTCTCCCCCCGGAATTTCAATAAACTTCACAGAGCCCTTAATCCGGGAGTCAATCTCCATGATTGTTTTTTCGTAGTTGGTGTAAGGACGCCCAAACTCCGAGGCAAAGGCAAAATTCCAGTCGGGGTGACGAAAACGGGCATCGGCATCGACCATGGTTACGGCATCGAGGGCAACCAATTCCCCATCCGACTCCCGTGCCACCAGAGGGTTAATCTCGATATAGGTGCCATCCTCCTGGTCATAACATTGATAGAGCTTAATCGCAAAATCGGCGACTTTTCTGATAAGACCCCCTTGGAAACCAGCCTCTTTCGCCAGGGCCTCCAGCGACTCAATCGTCGGATCTGATCCCAGGGGGATTGCCATTCGGCGGATATGATCCCAGCGAGATTCCACCTCAATCCCGCCAAAACTAGCCAGTAAGAGATCGGCCCCCTCACGGGTCGATTTTACCGCAAGATAGTACTCCGCTTGATGGGCAACCATCTCTGAAATAATGACCTGGGAAATGGGAGTGCCAGAAATCTCTCTCCCAAACATTTCCTGCGCAGCCTGCTTCGCGGAGGCAAGATCAAGCCCCACCTTCACCAATCCCAGCTTCATTCGGGAACCAATTGCTTCATGGGCCTTGACCACCAGCGTCGACTCTCTAATCCAGGCATTGGCCTGGGCAAGACGGTCTATCTGATCCAGCGCCGTGATCACCACAAAATGGGGAGTCGTCATTCCCCATTTTGAGAGCAACCCCATTCCCTGCCCCTCTAAGACCTTCGCCATATCAAAACCTCCATTCCCATTAACAATAGATAGTCTCTAAATATAAGTGGGGGTGCCATATTTTGTCAAGGAATTTTCAATTTTTTAAGATGTTCTGTATATTGTCTCTGAAGCAGAATGAACAGGTTTTACAGCGAAAGCGTCACGCCATCAAGAACGGGCAAAGAGGGGTTTTCATTTTGAATATGACGATAAAGATTCCATGCCGGATTTCCATATTTCTCTCTAACCAAATCAGCGGCAATCTTCTCCTCTTCCAGGGTGAGACACTGCGGCGCAAAATGGACCGACAGCGCAGACTCAACCCCGCCTTTAAGGGCCAAAACCAAATCCGCATCATTTGGAAGTTTAGTTAAAAGAGATGAGAGGGAAATTTGATTTTCTGGTATAAACCGCTTTGCAAAAGCGCTATGGGAAAGGATGAAAGACCCGTGCTGCAAGAAATGGGTTGTCCACCGTTTTTGCGCGCTGCCAATAAGCTTTCTTCCCTGTGCTGTCACTTCATATTGCGATGTGGCCGCAAAGCAGAAAGGGCTTACATTCTTCTTACGAAGAGAGGGTGGGGCGTAGATGTCCGCCTCAACGCCCAACTGTTTTAATCCGGCAAGAAGGCCGCGGGCAATGGCGTAAAATGTCCCCTGAATGCCCCCTGAAAAGATGGGGGCACGCGTGCTTGCGATCACGGAATAGGTGATCTCTCGATCATGCAAGAGGGCGCGTCCTCCTGTGATACGGCGGACAATAGGAATCGCATTCACAGCAAGGTCATTTATGAAATTTGCGTCAAGTTTCTGAAAGGACCCAATCGAAAAAGAGGGGCGGGACCATTGATATAGACGGAATGTGGGAAGAGAGGCTCCATCAGAAAACCTCTGCGCGATGGCCTCATCAATTGCCATGTTCCTCTCGGCCGATTGAGGCGAATGAGATAGAAATCTCCAGATCATTGTTCGCCCATTTCTCTGCCTGGAAAATTAAAATCCAAACCAGTGAAGCCCCATTTTTATCCCGGCATTGCCAACCAACCAAATGAAAATCAGATAAAACCAGGCAACCGCGGCGGCAAGATAACCTAAAAATATCACCGCGCCATCTTCTTCCATCATGCCGGCAGCCAGAAGAATGATTGAGAGGGCGGGCAACGAATTTGTAAAGGGAATCGGAAGGGGAAGCATAAGGATAAAGGCGCTCGACATAATCATCAGCCCGTTTAGAACGCTGAAGGAGGGCCAACGGGTGAAAAAACGCAGTCGGGGGTGGAGTATTTTCTCCATACGACAAGCAACTAACAGCACTGCAGACACTGTTTTGCTCAAGAGTGTATAGGGTATCTTCTTTTCAAGAAATCGGTGCGGCAGCCAAGGTTTTTTACGCAGGGCAATGCGGAGGCCTAAGAACAATAACACCATTCCGAAAATTACGGAGAGACCCGGAAGGGGAATCGGCAGCAGGAATGGAAACGCGAGGAGGATAACCAAAATATCAAACCCCCGTCCATGAAGGATCTCAATGATTTCCTGTATCGTTATCTCTTTCCCGGCGGCATGGTCTAAGATTTTTTTTAGGTCGTCTGATAATCTGGTGGGAGCGCGGCCTTCTTTCACACGCGCCACATAATATATACGTTTGTCATCTTCTCCTAAACAGCAATACAGCGTCAGATTCCGAATTGGAAAAGTACCACTTTCAAAACAATAGAGTCAAGATTCGCGGATTTCTAATGGTAAACGGGGAGGAAAACTTTTAATGCACGCCTTTTCCGGCCAGTACAACCTTAATGGTTTCAAAGATGATCGTAATGTCCAGAAAAAGTGAGAGATGTTTAATGTAGTATAAATCGTACTGGAGCTTTTCCAAGGCATCTTTTTCGGTCGCGCCATACCGATATTTTACTTGCGCCCATCCTGTAACCCCAGGCCTCACGGAAAAACGCAGACTATAGTAAGGGATTTTCTTTCTTAGCTGATCAACGAAGACGGCGCGCTCCGGCCGGGGACCGACAAAACTCATCTCCCCCTTAAAAACATTGACCAATTGTGGAATTTCGTCAAAGCGCAGGGGACGCATCAGCCGACCTATTCTGGTGCTCCTGGGATCGTCCTTTCTGGCCCAAACTGGGCCGCTCTTTAATTCGGCATTATGCCGCATTGACCTGAATTTAATTAGCATAAACGGTTTTCCCTTTTCGCCCACACGCTCCTGCCGGTAGAACACCGGCCCCCTCGAATCAAGCTTGATTAAAAGTGAAAGAATAATAAAAAACGGCACAGACAAAACCAGGCCGAGGAAGGAAAGGAAAATATCCAGACCCCGCTTTAGGATCAGCGCAAAATCCAGGCGGCTGAAACCCTCACCAAAGATGAGGCTGCTCGGTCTTACAGCATGGATCAATATTTTACCTGAGATTTCCTCATAAAACGAGGCCGCATCAACCACTTCGACCCCTTGCACGCGAAGATTTAACAGAGACTCAACCGGAAGCTGCCCTCGGCGTTCATGTAACGCAACAGCAACTTTTTTTATTTTGTGTTCGGCCACAATCGTGGAGAGCCGCGCCCACTCTTCCGCCAGGGTATCCGGCGAGGTAATATCCCATCGAAAATGAAGCGCCCTGAAACCGAGGCTTTTGTCATAGAAGAGAATGTTCTTCAATAACCCCGCGACGGGGGCGGAACCAATAATCAAGATCGTCGTATCCCATCGGTGCAACGTGACCAGAAGTTGATATCCAAGACGAAGTCCGATCAGTAAAAACGGGAATAGAACCAGTTTTAACCAAAATGGCCGCCAGGCAATAACGGAGGAAGGAATCACCAGATACATCAGGAATAAGAAGAGGGCCCACCAAAGGATAGCGCGGGAATGCTCTTTTAGAAACTCCCTAAAGGAAAATCGAGGGGCGGGAAGCCGAAGGTCCCCGCAATAAAGGGCAAATTGAGCGATCGCCACCACTGCAATCATATACGGCCAGGCCACACCACTGTTGAAACTCCCGATGGCTGTTCCCCAAAGAAGGAAGATTAGAATGAACGCATTTTCAAAAAGGAAATAAACCGAATTCCGTATGGAAAAATACCTTTTAAAGACTCGAATCATCTCCCTATCCTAAAAGAGTCGTCTCTGTATATCTAATATAGCAGCATTTCGACCCATAATGGAGCTTTCGTCTATACAATCTTGCCCATATATAGATAAGCAAACGAAATGCCATGTAAAAAATACAACCATAACATCTTATAAAACAAGGCTTTTTATTTATCTCATTTAGACAGAACCCCTCAAAAAGTGCCATTTTTTAGCTTTGCCTTAGGAAGCGCTTTCCCTAATGTGGCCAAGAGGCTCTCAGTCAAAAATTCGCGCTCCTTCCGGAAAGGTAAAAACAGCCGGCCTCTCTTTAGCACCCATACCTGCTCGCTTCCTTAAGGCAAGACCCGCTCGTGCGTATCTGCTTCAGAGAAAATGCTGTTTTCCGGCAAAAGGAGGTGAATGTCGGGATGCACCGGTCGGTCCGCACCCTTCTGGTCACTGACATAGACAAGCGCCGTCTGAATTAATTCCGGCGACATCCGACCCTTTAAACCAACGATCTGTCCAAGAGGCGCCTGGCTGATAAGGGCCTTTAGTATCATCCTGTTAAAGGGAATAGGAGGAAAATACAAGGCAGGATAAGGATTCTCGCATACAATAGCTTCAAAGAGGAGTTGAACGGGGCCGCGGCATGCAGTAATCCCAATTTCTAGAAAACGTTCCGGAGAGGGAACAAGCGGCAACGTCCGGATCACCGACTGCTTCCCACGGAGATCTCCATCATCGTAACATTCAAAAACCAGAGAAAGAAACCCATTCTCCGATAGCCACTCTGACGCAAAAAGAAGCAATATGGCCCGTCCCAGATCATCAAGCGCCCAACGGGATAGGGGCCATGCCAGACCTAAGGCTTTTAAACGCGTGCCCTCAAACGGAGAGAGATCGAGAGGGGATGCGCCGAGGTATCTTGAAGCCGACGAAAAAGTTTTTAGAAAAACGGTCCGATCAAAGTTTTTCTGTAAAGCGGTCACCGACTCCGTAAACCACACTTCTTCCGGATGCGCCAGTCGATCCGCAAGCATATTCACGAAAAACGTCTCTATCCCCTCCATGGATCTGTTGATCTGCTCCATATCAACCCTCCAGTTTAATGATGGTTCCCCTCTTCATGTTCCTCGTGCGGAATCTCTTTAAGCACTTTTGGATTAACCCCTGCCCCAAACTCATAGACAAGGCGGGCGCCACGGTCTGCGCCCAATGAAATCAACAATGAAAGAAAGACCAATCCGATAAAAAATCGAATACGATGCAAGACCCATTTCTCCTTATAGTTGATCCAAAAGAGATAGAGGGCAAGAAACACCCCTAACAGGGTGGAGGCAATCATAAAATTTCTATGGATATGGATGTGGTTATGGGCGGGGCTGTCATGACCCCTTGGATCGGTCGCGGCCAGGGAATATTCCGCGATAAATCCAGTCAGAACGGTTATGATTGCCGTGACTGCGCCAAAGTAACACATCCATGTTGCAGCCAGATGGAACCGCTCCCCTCGAAAAATGGCGATCCCTTCCATCATCAGCGCCCCTAAAAAAAAAGCGATCGGAAAGTGCACAAAAAGCGGATGCAGATTCGAAAGGGCTGCCAATCCTGGAAAGAGCATGTTAATGATGTTCAGAGGGACCCTCCCAGGGAAGACTTCCTTGTAACTCTATAACGCCATTTTGGTCTGATTTTCTTTCCCCCTCTTCACCCGCTACTTCCCCTAAATCGGCGAACTCTTTCAGCGTCGGCAACGCTGATAAATTGGGAAGCCCAAAGTATTGCAAAAACTCTCGAGTGGAACCGTACATCATTGGCCGGCCGGCGACTTCTTTTCTCCCGACCATTTTGATGAGTTTCCTCTCCATTAACGTTCTTAGGACGCCGGACACATCCACACCCCGGATCATTTCGATTTCTGACCGTGTGATCGGCTGCTTGTATACCACAATCGCCAGGGTCTCGAGGCCCGGCCTTGAGAGACGGGAGGACAACTTTATTTTTTCCATCTGCTTGATCCACGGCGCCATTTCAACCCGTGTCACAAGTTGATACCCTCCCGCCACTTCAACCACCTGAAGCCCTCGGTCAACCCGCGCGTACTCTTCTTTTAACGCCATCACCGTCGATGCAAGCCTTGGCCTGTCTACCCCACCCAATATTTCATAGAGCCTGTCAACGGATAACGGATCCCCAGACACAAACAGCAGCGCCTCGATAATCGGCTTTAGTTCATGCGTCTCCATCGACTTTGCCCTCTCCAACAACATTTTTGAATAAACGAAGGGGCCCGCACCATTCGCCCTGAATGATATGGACAAGGCCCAACCGTATCAACTCAAGAAGGGCCAGGAAAGCGACCACAATGGCCTCACGCGTCTTCACCTCCTCAAACAACTGATCAAAGAGAAGGCTCTCGACCTGTTCTAATTTATCCATAAGCAACTGCATCCGATCTTTTACCGAGAGCTCATCGGTTGTAATCTGAAACACCCGCTGATCCGGCACACGCGCCAAGACCCTTTTAAAGGCATCGAGCAGATCGTACAGACTCAAATCAACCAATGGAATCTCTTCCACATCTGATGTCAAGGGGGAGGGATCCTTACCGTATATATCTCGCCAGTAGGCCTCTCGCTTTTCCAGGGAACAGGCCGCCTCTTTGAATTTTTGATACTCTAACAATTGCCAGACGAGTGCCCTGCGTGGATCCCCCTCTTCAATTTCATCAGCTTCATCCCCGGGAGGAAGGAGCATTTTTGATTTAATATGAATTAATGTTGCGGCCATCACCAGGAAATCGCCCGCAATTGCCAGGTTGAGCGATTGCATGAGATCAAGGGTTTCTATATATTGCCGCGTGATCAGCGCGATCGGGATATCATAGATGTTGATCTCGTTTTTCCGGATAAGGTGCAGAAGAAGATCGAGGGGACCTTCAAAATCACCTACTTTTATTTCGTAGGAAGACGCTTCCTGGTGAAATCGAACAAACGGGCTTTCCCTGATAGCAGTCGTCATCCGGCACCCTTAAAAATTTTCTTTATATAACATTTAAAAAATCAGGAATCAAGGAAAAAATCAATACGTGGTAGAAAAAAATATCTACCGCCCTATATAAAGTAGGATTGTCTTTCTTGTTGGCATTATAATAGATCGCATCTTCTATTTACCGATTCCCTTTTATATCTCTCTTGTGGTATGGTTTCAAAACTGATTACAACCCCTTGCACCGATGGTGAATAAACCCTCCCCAGTGATCATTTCCCCCCTTTTCTTTCGGCAAAAAGTGGCTGGGGTTATGATTCCCCTTTTCTCTGTCAAAACCGGTCAGAACTTTGGAATCGGAGAGATTCTTGACCTAGTTCCCCTTGTGGACTGGCTTACAGAAAATCACCTCCACATCCTTCAAATCCTTCCGATATATGAAACTGCCCCGAATGAGACCTGTCCTTATCTTGCCTTAAGCGGTTTTGCGCTCGATCCCATCTATCTCTCTTTAAACGCCTGGGACGATTTTAAAAAAAGCGACGCCGCGCAGAAAGTCTTCGCATCTGAAGCGGCCAATCTTAAGAAGTGGAGGGAAAGCGGCAACGTCTGTTACGAGCCGATTCGGTCTTTCAAATACCGTCTTCTTAAACTTGCCTTCAGCCACTTTAAGAGAGAAGAGTGGGCAAAAGAGTCGCCCCGCGCCAAATCGTTTCAAAGGTTTATGAGTGAAAAGGGGGAATGGCTAAACGATTACGCCCTCTTTCGTCTTCTGAAAGAGAAAAACCATTGGCAACATTGGATCGATTGGCCGGAGTCTTTTTGTCGTCGCGATCCGTCCGCGCTGAAGAAACTAAGCCAGGAGAGCGGAGAGCATCTCCTGTTTATTAAATATCTTCAGTGGGCCATCTGGGAGCAATGGAAGATCGTTCGAAAGCACATGGAAAAAAGAAATGTCCTGATCATGGGAGACCTCCCCTTTTTGGTCAGCCGAGACAGCGCAGACGCCTGGAGTCAAGGCGATCTCTTCAGTGATCGCGACACGTTTGGCGCCCCACCCGACGCCTTTAATGAAAAGGGACAAGATTGGGGCCTCCCCCTTTTCCACTGGGAAGCGATGGAGAAAAACGACTTCCTTTGGTGGCGGCGCCGCATTCGTGAATTTCGGCAATGCTACGATCTCATCCGCCTGGATCATCTCATTGGATTTTTCCGTGTCTGGGTCATGCCCAAGGACAAAGATCCCTATTTTGAACCGAAGAGAAGGGTGCAACAGGCAAAACGCGGGAAACAAATCCTGCAGGTGATAATCGAAGAGGCCGGAAAATGTCTGCCGATTGCCGAAGACCTGGGCGTTATTCCTAAGTTTGTTTCGTTATCCCTGCAAAAATTCAATATAGCGGGATATAAAATCTTGCGATGGCAAAAATTCGACGATCATTATATTGACCCAAAAGGTTACCCCTTTGTCTCGCTTGCCACGACAGGAACACACGACACAGACACATTATCCCACTGGTGGCAAACCCTTCCTATGGATGAGCGCACCTCTTTCCTCTCCCTCCTTGCCTATCCGTTCCTGCCCGATGAACCATTTTCAGACAGACTGCACTATGCCATTTTAGAGCGCCTGTTGGAGTCGGGTTCCGGGCTGGTTATTATTCCGATTCAGGATGTTTTTGGGTTTGACGAACAGATTAACATGCCTGGCACAGTCGGCCCCCATAACTGGCGTTATCGGCTGCCAGTCGGGTTGTCCGATCTTGAGCGGACCCCCCCTTACAGGGAGAAAATTAAAACCTTAAAAAAACTGATCAATCAGACCGGACGCTATGCGGCGTTCACCCCTCTTATTGAACACGCACGCCGATAAACGGGTTTTTCAACAATCCTGCGTAAGTCGGGCTAAATATAGGGGAAGGGCAGGCAAGCTACGATGCAGACCCTCCTAACAAGCCCCCTTAAATGGAATGGATAAACCGTTTTAGCGCAATTTCCCAATGGGGAAGCGCGCTTCCTAATTCATGAACCGCTTTGGTTGTTGAGAGGACGGAGTAGGCAGGACGTTTGGCGGGACGAGGAAATTCAGAAGTTGCGCAAGGATTGACTCTATTTGAAAGACCCGCTTCTTTTATAATCGCGCAGGCAAACGTGTGCCAACTGCAGTGGCCCCGATTGACCAGGTGATAGGTCCCGGAACATCCCTTAGAGACGAGCGCCAAGGCCGCTTCGGATAAATCCTCTGTCCATGTGGGGGAACCGACCTGATCATCCACCACCATCAATTGGTCCTGTCTTCCTGCAAGATGGAGAATCGTTTTTACAAAATGGTTGCCCCCATGTCCATAGAGCCACTGGGTCCGGATAATTAAATGGTTTTCAAGATGCCGCCGAACCTGGCATTCCCCTTCCCATTTTGACGCCCCATACGCATTAATCGGAGAGGCGGCATCTTCCTCGTCATAGGCCACATTTTTTGTGCCTGGGAAAATATAATCGGTGCTAAAATGGACCAGGCGGGCCGAAATTCCTCTGGCCGCCTCTGCCAGGTTTCCAGCGCCAGTCCCATTGATGGCAAAGGCAAGATCCCGATTGCCTTCACAGTCATCCACGCGGGTAAAGGCGGCGCAGTTGATCATTAACTCGGGATGAAACCGCATCACCTCTCGTTTAACCACCTCCCGATCGGCAATATCAAGCTCTCCCTTCGTGGCGGCCCATACATTCCATTCTCTCCGTTTTTTATTAAGAAAGGCGCGGGCCAGCATCCCACCTGCCCCCGTGATTAAAACCTTCACAGGGAAACTCCATAAATTTTCCCATACATCTCTAAATACTCACCTGACTTAACCCGTCCCCACCATTGTGGGTGTTCCTGATACCACTTCACGGTATGCTCGATCGCAACGTCAAATTGATGCGACGGCCTCCATCCCAGTTCAGTCGTAATCTTACCAGGATTAATCGCATAGCGGCGATCGTGGCCTGGCCGGTCTTTTACATATTGAATCAGAGAAGTCGGTTTGTTCAAACTCTCCAATATGAGATGGATCACATCCAGATTCGTCTTATCCATCTGTCCTCCAATGTTGTAAATTTCCCCCGGCCTTCCCTGGCGAAGAATCTGTCGGATCGCCTCGCAATGATCAACGACATAAAGCCAATCCCGCATGTAGCGGCCATCTCCATATACGGGAACCGGTTTATTTTCGAGCGCATGGGTAATGGCCAACGGGATCAGTTTTTCGGGAAACTGGTGCGGCCCGTAATTGTTTGAACAGCGGGTAACGATCACCGGCAGGCCATACGTTTTGTAGTAGGATAGCGCCAGAAGATCGGAAGCGGCCTTGCTGGCCGAATAGGGACTGCTGGGCGAAAGGGGTGCCCCCTCTTCATTGTAGCCCTCTTCGCGACTCCCATAAACCTCATCCGTCGATATATGAATAAATCGAGAATGATTAAATTTCTTTGCGGCCTCCAACAACAGATAGGTCCCCGTCACATTCGTTTTAATAAACGCATCTGGATTGACAATCGATCGATCCACATGGGTTTCTGCGGCAAAATGGACAGTGACAGACACCTCCTGGGACAAGGCGTCTACCAGAGATTGATCGGTAATATCTCCCCGGACGAATTGATACCTTGAGTGGACGTTCAGACCGGACAGGTTGTCGAGATTCCCCGCATAGGTTAATTTATCGAGATTGATAATATGGCAGAAGGGATCGTTGTCTATCAGGTGGCGGATGAAATTGCTTCCGATAAATCCTGCGCCGCCCGTAACAAGAATTTTCATCGTGCTTAAAGTCTAACCACGTTTAGCTTAGCTCAATCTGGCTCTGATCGCCGGTGATAAACTTTTGGGTCCTCGGTCGTATCTTTCCCTGATAGAGGGTCACTTCACGACCCAAGAGACTTTTTTCGATTCGGACATCGATATCGGTAATCTTGCACCGCTCCAGAATAATGCTGTATTCCAACTCGCTGTTTATGACCACGCAGTCCTCGGAAATAGAGGTATAAGGTCCGATATAGCTATTTTTAATAAGGGTTCCCTTTCCGATAATGGCGGGACCCCGTATTTGACTTTGAACGATCTTCGCCCCTTTTTCAATAATCACCTTTCCACGAAGATCACTTTTTACATCAACCGTCCCAAAGACAGTCGGGCCACTGGGACTTTCCACAATCTGATCCAGGACAAAGCGATTCGCCTCCAGAAGATCCTCGGGTTGCCCCGTGTCTTTCCACCAGCCGGTTACTTCGGAATAGGTAACGGTAAACCCGTGTTCAATGAGCTGTTGATTCGCGTCGCTGATTTCAAGCTCCCCCCGTCTGCTGGGTTTGATGGCTCGGATCACCTCAAAAATATGTTCGTCATAAATATAGATGCCAGTAACGGCAAAGGGGGTTTTCGGTCTTCTCGGCTTCTCTTTAATTCCGATAATCTTGCCATCTTTTAGTTCCGCAACACCAAAACGCTGTGGATCGTGAACTCTGGAGAGGACAAAATGGCCGTTGGAGCGGTTTTCACGAAACGCCTTCACGAATTGTTGGATTCCCCCCACAATGACGTTATCACCCAGATAAAAAACAAACGGATCTTTCTTGATGAAGTCCTGGGCCGATTGAACGGCATGCGCCAATCCTGCGGGTTTTTCCTGGAGTATATATGAAATATGGGCGCCCCATCTCCTTCCATCTCCCAAGGCCGCCTTTATTTCTTTTTCCGTCTCCGGATTGACAATAATCCCGATTTCGAGAATCCCCGCGGAGATGACCGCCTCAATGGCATAGTGAATCATCGGTTTGTTTGCGATCGGGATTAAGTGTTTGTTTTCCGTATGCGTAATAGGGCGAAGCCGCGTTCCTCGTCCTCCCGCGGTAATCAATGCTTTCATCATGTATTCCAAGTAGGGATTAACTCAATGACGCCAATACCGAATGGACATCCCCTTGTATCTTCTCGAGGCGTTCCGGAGAGTCGGCTTCAAACCGCAATACCAGCGCCGGCTGGGTATTGGATGCCCGTATGAGCCCCCATCCGCCATCAAACATCACCCTCGCCCCGTCGATGTCAATCGTTTTATATTTTTCAGAAAAATATTTCAGACATCGTTTTACAACATTAAACTTCTTATCGTCGGGGCAATCCACCCGAATCTCCGGCGTCACAAAACTTTTTGGCAGGTCGGAAAAATAGGAGGATAAGGGCTTTCCCCCTTTTGAAAGAATCTCGATCAACCTGCAAGCGGCATAGATGGCGTCATCATATCCAAAATATCGGTCGGCAAAGAAGAGGTGCCCGCTCATTTCTCCGGCAAGGAGCGCGCCCGTCTCTTTCATTTTTGCCTTAATTAAGGAATGGCCGGTTTTCCACATCAGCCCAACCCCGCCGCATCTGGCCACTTCGTCATAAAAAATCTGCGAGGCCTTGACCTCGGAGATAATCGTCGCGCCCGACCTCTCTCTTAGAATATCCTTCGCAAAAAGAAGTGTGAGCATATCTCCAAATATAATGTTTCCTTTTTCGTCCACAGCGCCAAGACGATCGGCGTCGCCGTCAAAGGCCACACCGACATCCGCCCCTTCCTTTCGGACGGATGCGATCAGGTCGGAAAGATTTTCCGGAACCGTTGGATCGGGATGGTGATTCGGAAACCGTCCGTCGGGCTCACAATAAAGCGGGATCACGTCGCAACCAAGCCGCTTTAAAATATCAGGGGCGATCAGGGCGGCGGCGGCGTTGCCGCAATCCACAACGACCTTTTTGGGAAGGGGGCCAAAATGCCTTACAAAGAAATCAAGATAGCTGGATAAGAAATCTTTCGCAAACGTGACCTCTCCGCTACCTTGGCAATAATCACGACCGTCTATAATAGAGCGAATCTCTTGAATCTCCGCGCCAAATAAGGTCTGTTTCCTAAAACAGAGCTTAAAACCGTTGTATTCTGCCGGGTTGTGGCTTGCGGTAATCATCACGCCGCCATCCACGGTAAGATGAAAGAGAGAGAAATAGAGAACAGGCGT
Organism: uncultured Nitrospirota bacterium; assembly: GCA_964373895.1. GTDB lineage: Bacteria > Nitrospirota > Nitrospiria > SBBL01 > SBBT01 > SBBT01. The sequence goes on along the minus strand of CAYJWQ010000009.1, from coordinate 1,787 downwards.
CGGACATAAACCGATATCGACCACATGAACCCCGGTAGAGAGAAGCCCCGATAAAACAGCTTCTCTAAGCGATGGGCAGCTTAACCGAACGTCGTAGCCAAGCGAGACCTTGTGGCCGCCCGCCCTTTGAAGCCATGTGCCAAAGGCCTTTCCTATCTCGACAGCGGTCGCCTCGCCTAAATCTTTGCCGTAAATACCTCGAATATCATATTCTCTAAAAATAGACATAATTAATGCGTTACCCTCCCATAGTCGTCGTCAAACCGTGTAATATCATCTTCTCCAAGATAACTGCCGTTTTGCACTTCTATAATTTGAAGCGGCTCATCCGTCGGATTTTCCAACCGGTGTTTTACCCCCATCGGGACAAAGGTGCTCTGGTTTGCGGAAATGGTGTAAACGCTTTCCCCGCAGGTCACGCGGGCCGTCCCGGAGACGACCACCCAGTGCTCACTTCGCATCTTGTGGCTTTGAAGCGAAAGCCGCGACATAGGATTCACCATAATTCGCTTGATTTTATACTCCTTTCCCTCTTCTAAAACGGTATAGGTTCCCCAGGCGCGGACAACGGTCCGATGAACCCGGTGCACATCGCCCCCCTGTTTCTTTAAGACCTCCACCACTTTTTTAACCTCTTGCGCCGCACCTTTTGCGCAAACGAGAGTTGCGTCATCCGTATCCACCACAACCGTTTGACCCAGTCCCACCACGGCCACCAACCGCTTACCCGCATACACAATACTATTATGGCTGTCAATATTGACTACATTGCCCGTCAGGATATTGCCATTTGTATCCTTGGGAAGCACCTCGTCCAAGGCGTTCCATGAGCCGACATCTTCCCATCCCATATCAACGGGAATGATTGCCAGCCGCTTCGACTTTTCAAGGACAGCATAATCGATAGAAATGGACGGGAGCTGGGGGTAAACCTTCCGGAGAATCTCTTCTTCGTGTTCGCTCCCAATGTGTGGTTCAATTTCAAGAAGACCCTCTGACAACTCCGGAAGATACTTCTTAATCTCACTAAGAATCGTCGAGATTTTCCAGATAAAAATGCCGGCATTCCAATAAGTATCGTCCGCTTTAACAAGCTGTTCGGCAACCTCTCTGGTCGGTTTTTCAATAAAATTCAGGACGGAGGCAGCCGGACCCTCTTGAAGGGGTTCCCCTTTCTTTATATAGCCGTAGGCTGTTTCGGGTCGGGTCGGCTTCGCTCCAAGTGTCACCAGATAGTCTTTTTCTGCGAGCGTTTTTCCCAAACGGATGGCATCGGTAAAAACGTTGATATCCCGAATATAGTGATCTGCCGAGAGGACGGCCATCATCCCATCGTTGCCATCGTTGTCATCGTTGAATTTTTTCCGGAGGGTGATGGCCGCAAGACCGATGGCCGCAGCGGTATTTCTTCCGATCGGTTCAGAAATAAACCAGGGCATGGACTTAGGGTCCAATTGGAGTTTGATCTGTTCTGCCTGTAAGGAGTTTGTTAAGATATAGAGCTGCTTCATTGGGATGAGATAGGTGATGCGGGATAAAGTTGTCTGAATCAAAGATTGATTGCCGAAAATTTTTAGAAGCTGTTTTGGATAGGCCTCACGACTTAATGGCCAAAACCGCGTTCCGCTTCCCCCGGCCAGGATGACACCATACATTAAACTGCTCCCGAATAGGAACGAAATATATCAGCAGTATACACAAAAACAGGGGCAATGGGAATAATAGATAGAGACCCAGGAACAGCGATAGAGAACATCAATTGTTCCCTCTCCCTTGATGGGAGAGGG
>CAYJWQ010000008.1:15143-44444 GCA_964373895.1 uncultured Nitrospirota bacterium | reverse complement strand
TATCGTAATCCGGGTTTATTCGACCGGGTAAAACGCCAGAGAGAATGACCAGCCTATACCCTTTCAGACTTTACGGAACCGCCTTTAATTTTCCCAAAGATATGTGATTTTGGCAATGACGAGGAGGGTGTCGGCATGTCCCTGGCGCGAGGGATTGGCAATGAAAAAGAGATGGGCGCCGGGGCGGTACTCCCAGGAGAAGCGGAAGTTGGCAGCGATCAACTCGGCCTCCTTATCCCATTGAATGAGACCGCGAAAAAGGGCGCGGGTGGTGGCCGACCATTCGATATCCCCCTCTATAATCTGGCTGACAAAACTCCCCTGTGGAAGGGCCACAGCGTCCATTCCCCATCCACTCCCCAGTTTAAGTCCAGGGGCTGGCGCAAAGGCGAGGCTGAGTTTAAATGAGTTTTTCTTGCCGCCGTAGAATCCACCCCATTTCATGCTGGCGGAACCCGCGGGCGATCTTCTTTGATCGGAGACCAATAAAAGATGGTACTGTTCATCGTCATAGTATCCTGAAGGGATGGTGATTCCGGATCGGATGGTGAAATCGGACGGGAGGCGCTCACGTTGCGGATCCCAACTTGCCAGGGCAAAGTGGCCGGCCTTAAAATCGGCCAACGCCCGGTAGTAATTGCTTCGGTAGAGAAATCTTTTATCTCTATCCGTTTGATAGGTTGCCTCTCCTTTGAATCCGAGTTCACGTATGGGGCCGGTGGCAGGATGGGGTCGGACATCCAGATAGAGCTGTGTCTCAATCAGATCGGATTGCTGGATGAAGCCGAGTTTGGGATCGAAGTTTTTATCCACCCGAAGTTGATATAAAAGGGTACGAAGGGTTGGCGTGCGCCACGCGATCTGTCCAAAAGCGGCCTCTCCTTTTGCATTCTGATTGTCGGATTGAACCCAAAAGCCCTCTGTCACAATATTAGAAGTCGGTGCGATCGTTGTATCAAAACCGATCGTTTTATCCGAAGCGGCCAGGCTTGCGCGATCTGTAAAGATCGTTCCAATGTTTGATCGAAGTCCCATGTCGCGGGTGAAACGGATGACCTCAAATCGCTCGGAATTGGCGCTCCCCTTTTCTGTCTGCATATAAAGAAGTCCCACCCCATACGGTCCCATCTTTCCGGTCAGTTTCCCTCCTCCTGCAATCGGAACCGGCGTTCCCTGGATCAGGCCGATTCTTCGACTGAAATAGGGCTGAATCCTCCCGTTGAGGCCAAAATCATAAAAGCCTTTCCCCTCCAGAAAAAACTCCCGCTTTTCAGGAAAAAAGAGCGGAAAGCGGGTGAGGTTCACCTGGAATCGGTCCACCTCGGTCTCGGCAAAGTCGGTATGGATTGTCAGATCAAGCGATAGATTCGTTCGGAATTTATAGCGCAAGTCAACGCCACCATCGCTGTCGCGCCCTCCCCCTCCGTTGTTGTCATAGATTCCTTTTACATACGGTTTAATCGAGAGGGTACGCTCTTGGCGAAGGGCTGAAATACCGGCAAGATGGCCCGCCCGCGAAACTTCAAAGAAAGTTTGCTCGGGTGTAAGAGGGATCCAGAAGGAGTCTTCTTTCAGATGCGGGATTCGGCGGCGAAACTGAATGCCCCACGTCTGCCCTTCTTGTGGCCGGAAACGAATGGTTTCAAATGGAATGCGAAACTCCACCGACCAACCAAATGCACGCTTCTCTGCCGCCGCCTCCCATAGGCCGTCCCATTCCCTGTTGACCTGTGCCCCCTCTTTTCCAATAAGGGCGTCCGATAGGGCCGAAAGGAGATTTGTCTCGAAGAGGTAGCCATTTTGGTGGTCATGGTAGGTGTCGATTAAAATGGCAAAAGAATCGCTCCGATCGAATGAGGCATCCCGATGACGTTCATCTCCATATACCTGGGAGGGATCGGGATCGTGCAATTCGGCGGCGATGTAAAGATTGCCCTGATCGAAGGCAACATGAACATGTGAGCTTCCTTTTGCAGGCTGGCCCGTCTCCGGCCGCTGTTGGACAAAATCGCTGGCTGGCGTGCCGCTTTGCCAGACGGCTTCATCGAGTTTCCCGTCAATGTTAATTGTTTGACCCAGAGAAGAGATCGCCATAAGCGTCGGCTTTAAAGGCTCCTCACCCCAGGCGCAAGAGGCAAAACCAAGGAGAATCAGAAAAAATAAAATATGTGCTGTCATCGGATGGCGAAACATATCTGTTGGTAGTGGGTCTGTCAATAGATTCTGCAGGTGCATGGCGCCTCTTCTCTTGCAACTTAGATCAAAAAGGGATAGTTTTACTAAAAAAGACCGTAGGACGTTTGTGATGCATCTTTTTGAGATTTTCTCCAGCGCACTAAAAAACCTCTCTGGGAATAAGCTCCGATCGGGGCTGACCATGCTGGGGGTAATTATTGGCGTGGCGGCGGTGATCGCCATGTCCTCCATTGTGGAAGGGGGGAAGAAACTCACGGTGGAGATGATTGAGAAGATGGGGACAAACCTTCTCTCGGTGCGTCCAAAGAAGTTAAACGATGAAGAGCTGCGCGCCTTTTCGGGGCGATCGAGGGGGCTGCGTTACGGGGACGCCGATGTGGTCAAGAGGGTGGTCCCTTACGCAAAAGAGGTGACGCCGGTGATCAATATCTCATCCCACCTCACCTACGCCGACCATGCTTACAGCGGCATGGTGGAGGGGGTGAAGGAGAGCTATCGTGAAATCAGGAACTACGATGTTGAAACAGGCCGGTTCCTCTCTTCTGAAGATATGGCGGAGTTCAAGAAAGTGGTTGTGCTAGGCAAAGATGTGGTGAAGGAATTATTTTTGGGGACCTCCCCATTGGGATCGCACATCAAGATTAATGATCATCGTTTTACCGTTATTGGCGTTCTCAAAGAGAAGGGGGCGCTTCATGGAATCAACTATGATGAGACCGTCTTAATTCCGGTCTCCACGGCGATCAAGTTTTTAAAGGGGAATGATGAGTTAAATTCCTTCATTGTGAAGGTGGATGAGCGCCGCAACATGAAGAAGGCCGATCAGATGATCAAAAACCTCCTTCTTCAACGGCATGATCGGGTAGAGGATTTCTCCATCCGGAGTCAGGATGAGCTGGTCAGGAGCACCGAATTGATCATCTTTACGTTTCGGGTGATCCTGGGGGGAACCGCGGCCCTCTCGCTTTTAGTCGGCGGCATTGGAATCATGAACATTATGCTGGTGACAGTTACAGAGCGAACCTCTGAAATTGGGTTAAGAAAGGCCGTGGGGGCAAGCTCCAGGATGATTCTGATCCAGTTTTTAATAGAGTCGGTCGCCATCAGCCTGATCGGAGGGGTGATCGGGGTTCTCCTGGGAGGACTCCTGGGGGCAGGGTTCGGCTGGCTTGCCGGAAAGGCGATCACGGGCTGGACCGCGGTGATTCTCCCTTCCGCCATTTTTCTCGGATTCTTTTTTGCGGTGGTCGTCGGCGTGACCTTTGGCCTCTATCCGGCGTATAAAGCCGCGAGGCTTGATCCTGCCGAGGCGCTTCGATACCAGTAAACAGTGGTGATAGAAGATGGGAAAGCCGCTTCGCGTGTTAATTGTAGAAGATTCAGAGACGGATACGTCACTCATTGTGAAAGAACTGGAACGCAGCGGTTATGATCCGGCGTTTGAACGGGTCGCCACCCCCCTGGCGATGACGTCGGCGCTGAATCGGCAGGCGTGGGATGTCATCCTCTCGGAGGTTTCCTTATATCATTTCAACATGCTCGACGCGTTGGGCCTTTTAAAAAAGAAGGGGCTCGATCTTCCCTTCTTTGTGGTGTCGGGGAAGATGACGGAAAATATGGAGCCGGCTGCCCTGAAGGCGGGCGCGTATGATTGCATCATGAAGAGCAACCTTTCGCGATTGGTTCCAGGAATTGAGCGGGCATGCCGCGAGGCGGAACAACGCGCCTATCGGGCGCGGATGGAAGGGACAATCCGCAGGATGATCTATTATGACCCCTTAACAGATCTTCCCAATCGTACCTTTCTTCATGATCGTCTGCGACAGGTGATGCTGGCCGGAAGCCGTGAAGGGGGAAAAGTGGCGCTGCTTTTGATGGACATGGACCGTTTCAAGGAGATTAACGACACCCTCGGCCACCGCAATGGCGATCTCCTTCTAAAACAGATGGGGAAACGATTGCAAGGTATTCTGGGGGAGGCAGATACGGTTGCGCGCCTGGGAGGAGATGAGTTCGGGGCGCTGCTTGGGGCCGGTGATGAGGCAACTGTTGTTGCGCAAGAGATATTAAAAGCGATGGAACACCCTTTTGAGATAGGGGGGATGGCCCTTGATGTCGGCATCAGCATCGGGATTGCCCTTTTCCCTGATCATGGCGAGGAAGCGGATATTCTTTTCCAGCGGGCGGATGTGGCGATGTATAACGCGAAAGAGAGAGACACAGGGTATGCCGTCTATACATCCGAAGAGGATCGATATGACCCAAAAAAGCTTGCGTTGATGGGCGAATTGCGTCACGCCCTCCACCACGATCAGTTATTTCTTCTCTATCAGCCTAAGTTTCATCTTAAAACAGGGGAGATTAGCGGGGTGGAGGCGTTTGTGCGTTGGAGGCATCCAACGCAGGGCATCATCCCGCCGGCTGAATTCATCGCGATGGCAGAGAAGACCGGTTTAATCAAACCGTTGGCGCTATGGGTGCTCGATAGGGCTTTATGTCAAAGTCGCGCCTTACGCGAGTCGGCAGGGGAATTTTGCCTGTCGGTGAACCTCTCTTCCAGAAACCTGAAAGATACGCAACTTGCCGGCCAGATTGCAGAGCTGCTAAAAAAATATGCGGTGCCAGCGCGTCTTTTACGCCTGGAGATCATCGAAAGCGCCCTTATGGAGGATCCCGGGCGTTTGCAGGAGACTATTGCGACATTAAAAAAAATGGGGGTGTGTATCTCCATTGACGACTTCGGAACCGGCTATTCGTCGCTCGGCGTCCTTCGGAGGCTGCCGGTGGACGAAATTAAGGTTGACCGATCGTTCATCACAGAGATGTCAGAAAATGAGAGCGCTCTGGTGATTATCCACTCCATTATTGATCTCGCCCACAACTTGAAGTTGAAGGTGGTTGCCGAGGGGATAGAAAGCGAAGAGATCAAGGAGCGGTTAATCGACTTAGGATGCGATGAGGGACAGGGGAATCATCTCTGCCCTCCGCTGACTTCGGGCGAGCTGATGGCCTGGTTTCTTAAAAGGCGCTAACAGGATTTTAAAAAGGAGATCACACGCAATTTTACTGGAATAGACCAATATCTGTTGTACCGTGAAAAGGAGATTTCCTTCCCCATCAGGCTGTGCTGGGTTAAGCCAGTTGCGAAGATTCAGCGCCATCTTCGTCATGCGATGACGGATGCAGAACGACTCCTTTGGCAGGTCTTGCGTAATAAACAGATGTCAGAATATAAGTTCCGTCGGCAACATCCCTTTGATGACTTTGTTCTGGATTTTGTTGCACTTCAAGGTTGAATGTAGGATGCCTTGGAAAGAGGCTTGTTATTGAAATAGACGGTGGACAACATACAGAGAGTGAGACTTTAGATAAAATTCGCACCCGAAAGCTTGAAAATGCAGGTTTTTGCGTCATACGTTTCTGGAATCATGAAGTTCTTGGGCAAATTGAAGCTGTAACCGAGAGGATTTTTGGGGCCTTGGATTAAAAAGGTGGGTCTCATTCTCCATAACCCATCCCCACCTCACCTTGAAGGGGAGGGATGAGGAGAGAAGGCTTATTGAACCAACCCCCGTGTCCAGCAAAAGATGTGGGACAGAGATAGTTGAAAAGGAGGGGATTGAAAGGGGGCCCTCCTTGGAGGGGATTTGCCCACTTGAAACTCAAAAGAACCTAAATTTCCCTCGAAAAATCAATGGCCCATTTTCTAAACGGCAAATAAACTCACAAACTCTGAAGGCCGTTTTGGTATATTTTAGAAGATGGACCTTCCGAATACTTGATTTTTAACTGGTAGCGGCGGAGGGACTCGAACCCCCGACCAAGTGATTATGATTCACCTGCTCTACCGACTGAGCTACGCCGCCGTCATGCAATTAAGATACAATTTGGAGGGAGGGTATTGGAGGAAGGATATAACATAGCCGGACAATCCCGTCAATTTTTAGTAGTCTGTTCGGGCCCATGGAAATGATAATCAAGTTTCATGGCGCGTCGGATCTGACCCATGGTCTCTTTTGCGACAAGACGCGCGCGATCGGTTCCCTCCATCAGGATATCGTCAATGTCCGGCTCGTTCCCTTCAAACCGCGCGCGGCGTTCCCGTATCGGATCAAGGAAAGAATTGAGCACCTTCGCCAAACCACGTTTAACCTCGACATCTCCCACCTTGCCTTCGATGTAACGCCCCTTTAATTCGCCGACCTCCCCTTTATCGGCATTAAAGGCGTCATGATAGGTGAAAACAGGGTTTCCCTCCAGATGTCCCGGGTCGGTTGAACGGATGCGCGTTGGATCGGTGTACATCTTCATCACCTTGGCCTCCACTGTTTTCGTGTCATCGGAAAGATAGATGGCGTTCCCCAGGCCCTTGCTCATCTTCGTATGGCCATCCGTTCCGGGAAGACGTGGGAACTCACCCACACGCGCCTTCGGTTCGACGAGCACCTCTCCATAAAGGGAGTTAAACCGCCTGACAATCTCAACCGTCTGCTCAATCATGGGGAGTTGATCCTTGCCGACCGGCACCAGGTCCGCCTGAAAAATAGTAATATCCGCCGCTTGGTGCACAGGATAAACCAGGAACCCTGCTGGCAGGTTTTGTTCAAAACCCTTCTGCTGCATCTCATCCTTAACGGTCGGATTGCGCTGCAGACGGGCAACCGTTACCAAGTTTAAAAAATAGACAGAAAGCTCGGCAATCTCCGGAACCATCGATTGAAGAAGAATCGTGCTTTTTTTTGGATCAATCCCAACAGAAAGATAGTCTTTCACCACCTCCCGAATATTCTGACGCAAGATTTCAGGATGCTCGAAATGGTCGGTCAGGGCCTGGACATCCGCAATCAGTATAAACGTCTCGTATTGCTCTTGTAGAGAGACGCGATTGGCCAGTGAACCTACGTAGTGCCCCAGATGAAGCCGACCGGTTGGCCGGTCACCGGTTAAAATGCGTTGTTTCATCTTATCGGTATCGCTCCTATCGGCTTTGATTCCTTGATTCCCTCCAAGACGATTTCTGCCAGAAGGGGATGGCCTCCAAAATGCCCCGCTGTCCGGATAGATAATTCGGGATATCGCCGCTGCATCACGGAAATTTCTTCATAAATTCTCTTTAGAACAACCCCGGAGAACAAAAGACAGGGGAAGATGACGACGGTTGTCGCGCGCAACTGAACGCATCTTTCAAATCCTTCTGAAATAGAGGGGGTTGCCACTTCCGCGAAGCAACAGACGGCGTGAGGATAAGCGAGACCCAATTCCCGGGTCCATTCCAGGGCAGCCAGGATGGAAGTCGCCTCACGTGTTCCCCTCCCGATCACCAGAAGCGCCGTTTCGTTGACAGGTCTTTGATCCTTTGAAGGATCGATCCGAATCCTGGCAAGGTCAAGCAGTTTCGGGTGATGACTTAACGCCTCTCCATAATAGATCTCGGTGTTTGCATGCTGCTCTTTCGATCCCATCAGGAGGCGCGGCAGATCTTCCAGGAGATGCCGTCCCGGGAAGAGAAAAAGGGGGGCGGCCATTATCCTTTTTGCCCCTTCCACAACCGCCTGATCAATGGCGGCGGGAATAGATGGCGCCGCCCATGCCATATAGCCGTGGCAAACCCGTTTGACGCCGCTCCACTGGCTGAACAGACGGGCAAACTGACAAAACTCCTCAAGCGCGGTGGCATCACGGCTACCATGCCCCAGAAGGAGTACCACATCGGTATTAAAATCAAGTGTAAGCACCTTATCTTCCACAGCCTTTACGGCAAGCGTCCTGCCCCCTTCCAGAGAGGGGGAACGATTTGTCAAACGAAGGCTTACAGACCTCACAGCAAGCGCTAAAAGGGTAGCCCATCATAACAGATCAACTTTTCCTATTCAAACCTCTGTATTCCCCGCCAGAAAGACACGCAATTGACTCCCCATAGGGAATATGTTAACAATGAAACCGTTCTTCCATAATGGAAACATCGGTTATGTCGGGGCATTCGAAATGGGCGACCACCAAGCATAAGAAGGCGGCGGCAGACGCCAAGCGGGGCCAGATTTTCACCAAGGTTATCAGGGAAATCACTGTCGCGGCAAAGACAGGAGGGGGAGATCCTGAAGGGAATGCCCGCCTTCGTACGGCTATTCTCAAGGCCAAAGAGGCGAACATGCCGGCGGATAATATAAAGAAGGCGATCCAGCGCGGCACGGGTGAGCTTCCGGGCGTTCAATACGAAGAGATGACCTATGAAGGATATGGGCCAGGCGGCGTCGCCATCATGATCCAGATTACCACCGATAACAAAAACAGGACCGTCTCGGAAATTCGCCATCTTCTCGCCAAACATGGCGGGAGTATGGGAGAGTCCGGATGCGTCTCATGGATGTTTGAAAAAAAAGGGCAGTTCGTCCTGGAGAAGAAAGCCATTGACGAGGAGCGGCTTATTGCCCTATCGCTTGATGCGGGCGCCGAGGATATCCGTTCGGAGGACCCGGAAACCTATGAAGTCATCACCCACCCCGCTGATTTCGAGAAGGTGAAAAAGGTGCTGGCCGATGCCCATCTGACCCCTTCGTTTTCAGAGGTGACCTTTCGACCGCAAAACCATGTCCCATTAAACGGAAAAGATGCGGAACAGATGTTCCGATTGATGGAGGCCCTCGAGGCGCATGACGATGTTCAAAATGTCTATGCCAATTTCGATATTCCAGAAGATGTGATGGCAAAGATCGCAGGGTAGATGTCTCGTGGAGAAGATTTTTCGGACTGTAAAGATAAGGGTTTTTTCTGGCAGGCGGTCTAATCGGTGCGCGTTTTAGGGATTGATCCAGGAATTGGGGTAACAGGCTATGGCATGGTGGAAGAGACCAGAGGGGGGGGGTTGATCCTGATGACCGTAGGAGAGATCCGTACCCTTTCTGCCGATCCCTTCCCGGAGAGGCTCAAGACCCTCTTTGACGGCATCTCTCGGATCATCGACAAGGAGCATCCGGAAGCCGTCGTCCTGGAAGACACCTTTCTTGCCAAAAATTTTAAGTCGGCGTTAAAGCTGGGGCAGGCCAAGGGGGCGGCCCTTCTGGCAGCGGCGTTTCATCACCTTCCCGTTTTTGAGTACGCGCCGCGCGCCGTTAAAATGGCGGTGGTCGGCTACGGCGGGGCAACCAAACATCAGATACAGCAGATGGTGAGTGCGCTCTTGAAACACTCCCACCCCTTTAAGTCAGACCATGAGGCCGATGCGGTGGCCATTGCCATCTGCCACTTGCATTCAGCGCGTTTTCAGGAGAAGGTCTTGGCCGCCTCATCACACGCATAAAGAGGCAAGGAAAATGATTGCGTCGATTACCGGCATCCTTACCACGAAAACCCCCTCTTTCTTAATCATCGACGTTCATGGCATTGGCTATCAGATCTTTGTCCCGCTTAGCACCTTCTATCATCTGCCCGAGGTTAAAGAGACGGCCTCTCTGCACATATACACCCATGTCCGAGAGGATGCGCTCCAATTATACGGATTTCTCACCCTGTTGGAGAAAGAGCTCTTTCTGCTCCTTTTGGGGATATCAGGCATCGGGCCGAGGCTTGCGCTGAACATCCTGTCAGGGATGGAGATCATGGATCTGGCCGCGGCCCTCCAGGAGGGGAGCATACAAAGGCTGCGAGCCATTCCCGGAGTGGGGCCGAAGACAGCAGGAAGACTCGTGCTGGAACTCAAAGAGAAGGTGGCGTCATTAAATCTGTCTGGTCTCCCCCTTTCCGGGCCGCTTGCAAGAGGGGAAGATCAAATCGTTGCCGACGCCCTCTCCGCGCTGGTGAACTTGGGTTATAACCGAAGCGAGGCCAAAAATGTCCTGGCCGAGCTTCAGCCTGAATTAAACGGGCCTTCTGTCGAGGGCCTGGTCAAGCAGGCGCTAAAAAGACTGGCCAAGATCATCTAACGGATTACCTAACGGAGCTCCTGATGGAACGCCTTTTATCCACCCAGATCAATGATGAGGAAAAACGGATCGAGTCGCATCTGCGCCCAAGTTCCCTGGATGAATACGTCGGCCAGGCGAAGATTAAAGGGAATTTAAGGGTCTATATTCAAGCGGCAAAAAAGCGGAAGGATGTTTTGGATCATGTGATCTTCTATGGTCCCCCGGGGCTTGGGAAGACCACCCTTGCCAATATCATTGCCCGCGAGATGGGGGTGAATATCAAGTCGACGTCCGGGCCCGCGGTTGAGCGCCCCGGAGATCTTGCCGCCATCTTGAGCAATCTCGCGGAAGGAGATGTCTTTTTTATTGACGAGATCCATCGGCTTCATCCGACGGTGGAGGAAGTCCTCTATCCCGCGATGGAGGATTTTCAAATTGATCTGATCATCGGTCAAGGGCCTTCCGCCCGCACGCTGAAATTTGATCTCCCCCATTTCACCTTAATCGGGGCGACCACCCGGGCCGGGTTGTTGACCTCGCCCCTTCGGGACCGGTTCGGAGTCATCAGCCGGCTTGAATTCTATCGGCCCGAAGAGCTAAAAGAGATTATTCTGCGATCCGCGCGGATATTGCGCATTGAAATCGAGTCGGAGGCGGCCTTCGAAATTGCGGCCCGCACACGGGGAACCCCCAGAATTGCCAACCGGATATTAAGGCGGGTTCGCGATTTTGCCGAGGTGGAATCAAACGGCATAATCACGTTCGCGGTCGCCAAAGACGCCCTTTCCAGGATGGAGATCGATTCCGCTGGTTTTGACGCCATCGACCGAAAACTGCTTCTTTTGATCATTGAGAAATTTTCCGGGGGGCCGGTCGGGGTGGAGACGCTGGCCTCGGCCCTTGGCGAAGAGAAAGAGACGCTGGAAGATGTCTATGAGCCCTATCTGATTCAAGGAGGCTATCTTGACCGCACCTCCCGCGGGAGGATGGCAGCCGACATGGCCTACCGGCATTTTGGCGTAAAAAAGAGCGAGGAGGTTCAACCTGCGGGTTCAGAACCGAGGCTTTTTTAGCCCCCTGCGAGGAAATCATGTTTTCGGTCGGCATCCTCACCATCAGTGACAAAGGGTCTCTCGGATTGCGAGAGGATGAAAGCGGCCTTCTGCTGCATCAGCTCGTCGAAAGGCTTCCCGGGAAGGTGGTCGCCTATAAAATTATCCCCGATGAGAAGGCGATCATTCAGGAGTACCTGATTGATTTTTGCGACCAGCGCGGTGTGGCCCTTATTTTTACCACCGGCGGCACGGGCGTCTCCCCGCGTGATGTTACCCCAGAGGCGACCCTGGAAGTGATTGATCGGCAGATTCCGGGAATGGCTGAAATCATGCGCACCGAGGGGTATCGCCAAAATCCGCGTGCCATCATTGCCCGCGGCATTGCCGGCATCCGCAAGCATACCCTGATTATCAATCTTCCCGGCAGCCCTCGCGCCGTGCGCGAGAATGTTGAAATCCTCCTCCCGGCCATTCCTCACGCCATTCAAAAAATTGCAGGGAATCCAAGTGAGTGCGGCTCTCAGCAGCGCCATTTCCGTGGTGGTGCCGGTTTTTAATGAAGAGGGAATTCTCCCAGCGGCTTTAGCGCGTCTTGAGAGATTTAGAGAGATGCAGACCATCCTGGTGGATGGCGGGAGCCGCGATGGAACGATCGGCATTCTCCGTTCATGGGCGTCCGTCGGCCCAGAACGCATCGTCGTATCCTCCTCTTTAGGGAGGGCCCGACAGATGAACGAAGGGGCGAATGAGGCAGACCGCGACATCCTGCTTTTCCTGCATGCCGATTCGGTATTGCCTGATGAAGGGCCTGCCATGATTATCCGCGCGCTCAAGGATCCGCGCGTGGTCGGGGGGGCGTTTCGCCTAAACATAGACCACCCGCATCCGCTCTTTTTAAGGATGATCTCGTGGGGGGCGAATGTGCGATCTTCTCTATTTAAACTTCCCTATGGCGATCAGGGATTTTTTGTAAGAAAGGAAATTTTTCGGGCGTTAGGTGGATTCGCCGACATTCCCCTGATGGAAGATGTCGATTTCATCCGACGGTTGAAACAGTGCGGCAAGGTAATCTTGCTCAAACAAGCGATGACAACTTCCTGCCGGCGATGGCAAAAGAATGGCCTGCTCCAGACCAGCGCGAGAAACGCGATTGTCTTACTCCTTTATTTCATGGGGGTGTCGCCCAGGAGACTTGCGAGATGGTATGATAGGCAACATGTACGATGAGGTGGCCCATGGCAATGGGGCCAATTAGCGGCGTGACAGCGAATCAAGGGAAGATTGCGGCGGCAAAGATTACTATCAAAATCGGAGGCCTTTCGTGCGCATCCTGTGTCGCCAAGGTTGAGGGCGCCCTTCGGGGGGTCAACGGGGTTGTTTCTGCCTCGGTGAATCTTGCCACCGGACAGGCCACCGTGGAATACCTCCCCGCCACGATCGATCTTAAAGAGATCAGAGGCGTCATTTCGCGCGCCGGCTATCAGCCTTTGGAGGATACGGCCTCCGAGATCCCCCTGCCTCTGGGCGAGGAGGGGGTCGATCGTGCCCTGTTGTGGCGATTTATCGGCTCGGCCATCTTCACCCTTCCTGTCTTGGGAATCATGCTCTGGGATATGATTGGCGCCTCCCGTCTTCCCCCCGCCCAGACCCTGCTCATCGTTCAATTCCTATTGGCGACGCCGGTGCAATTCTGGGGAGGGGCGCCCTTCTATCAAGGGGCGTGGGCAAGGGCCAGACAGGGGACATCGGACATGAACACCCTCATTGCCGTTGGAACCTCCGCCGCCTATTTTTATAGCCTTGCGGCAACCTTCTTTCCCTTTGGCGAGACGGCAGTTTATTACGACACATCGGCCACCATTATCACGATCATTCTCCTTGGCCGGGTGATGGAAGGGCGCGCCAGGGGGAAGGTCTCGGAGGCGATACGACGGCTTATGAAAAGCCAGCCGAACCTGGCCTGCCGCCTGCTGGATCATGGCGCGGAGGAGGCCATTCCAATTAGGAATATCGCGGTTGGAGATCGGCTCATCGTTAGGCCGGGAGAGCGGATTCCGGCGGACGGCGAGGTGGTGGAGGGATATTCATCGGTGGACGAATCGATGATGACCGGCGAGAGCTTGCCCGTTGAGAAAAAAAACGGGGATCGCGTCGTGGGGGGAACGGTCAATCAAACCGGCCGATTGGTGTTTGTCGCGAAGGGGGTGGGGGCGAAAACCCTCCTCTCACAGATGATCCGCCTCATTGAAGAGGCACAGGGGGCTAAACCGGACATTGCGAGGATGGCCGATCGCGTTGCATCCGTTTTTGTGCCGGTCGTCCTCGCCATCTCTCTTGTTTCCTTCGCCGGATGGTTATACTTTGGCTCTCTGGCAGACGCCCTGATGGTGGCTGTGGCGGTTTTAATTGTCGCCTGTCCCTGCGCCCTCGGTCTGGCCACGCCGACGTCCATGATGGTCGGGATCAGCCGCGGCGCGGAAATGGGCATTTTGATACGCAATGGGAAGGTCCTGGAACTTGCGAGAAAAATCACAACGGTGGTTATCGACAAGACCGGAACGCTGACCCATGGCCGGCCGTCCGTGACCGATGTGATCAGCCAAGAGGATGGGGGGCGGCTTCTTTTCTATGCGGCGAGCGCGGAGATGGGATCTGAACATCCTTATGCAAGGGCCATCGTCGCGGCGGCCAAGGAGGCGGGGGCGGTCTGTTCTCCCCCCCAACAATTTGAGGCCATGCCGGGAAAGGGTATCCGCGCGGTTATTGAAGGAGAGGAAATTTTGGTGGGAACGCCAAGATGGCTGGGGGAAAATGGCATCGATCTTTTTCCCTATCAAGACGATGTGAAAAGACTTTCAGACCAAGGTAAAACCTCTGTGGTGGTTGCTGTGCATCGGAAGGTGTATGGTTTAATCGCGCTTTCGGACAGTCTGAAAGAATCGGCCAAGGGACTCGTCGCGGCCTTGCACCGGATGGGGATAAAGGTGATTTTATTAACGGGCGACCATCACGGCGTGGCGGAAATGATCGCCCATAAGGCCGGCATGGATCAGGTCATCTCCGAGGTGCTCCCTACAGACAAGGCGGTCAAGATCAAGGAACTGCAGCAAGCAGGAGAGTGTGTTGCCATGGTGGGAGACGGCATCAACGACGCCCCTGCCATCGCGCAGGCCGATGTCGGGATCGCAATGGGCGCCGGCGCCGACATCGCCATCGCGGCCGCCGATATCACCCTCATGGGAGAAGATCTCCGCCGGGTGGTCAACACGCTTTCTCTCTCGGATGCGACGATCAAGAATATCAGACAGAATCTCTTCTTCGCGTTTCTATATAATACGATACTCATCCCAGTGGCGGCGGGGTGGTTCTATCCCCTCTTCGGCATTTTCCTCTCGCCGATTCTGGCCGCTGCCGCAATGGGACTCTCCTCCGTAAGCGTGACCGCCAACGCGCTTCGACTGAAGTCTTTTAAGGAAAAAACCTATATTTCCGGAGATCATCATGGAAGACAACTTTAGTAAAAAGGGCGTGGCCTTTCTGGAGAAGGCCGACATGTGGATTTACATGGCCATCGGGGTGGCCTTCATTGTTCTGTTGGCGGCCGCGTTTATCTTTGCCTGGGCCGACTTCTTTAAGACGGTGCAGACCGCCCCCATGAAGTCTATTTTGGTCTTGGTCAGTGAGACACTGCTGGCGCTGATTATTTTAGAAATACTCGGAACCGTGATTAACTACCTGAAGGTGCACACGATTCAACTGGAACCTTTTTTCTATATTGGGATCATCGCCTCCATCCGGCGTATTCTCTCCGCGGGGACGCATCATCCGATCGGCGTGGGGATAGACGATCATGCCTTTGGACAGTACATGTGGGATATCGGCATGAACGCCGGCGTCATCTTTTTTCTCTCTGTCGCCCTCTTCCTGTTTTCCAAAAAGAAATAGACATACAATGGTCGGGAAAAACTGGACCACTTTTTAGGCTTGTGGTAGCAGTAGTAGGCCTGTTATTCACACGCCAGCAGAAAGGAACCCGACCATGATCTGAAATAGTTTATGCTTGGAGTTTGTGAGTTTATTCCCACGCGAAGCGAGGGCGTACGTTTCCTTTCAAATAACGAATGTCTAACTTGGTCGGGGCGACTGGATTTGAACCAGCGACCACTCGCACCCCAAACGAGTGCGCTACCGGGCTGCGCTACGCCCCGAGCCATCTAGAATTTGGAGGACCTCCTCTAACTCTTTCCTGACGCTATGAATGGTTTTCCACCAGACATCTTCCGGCACCCGGGGATGCAACCGTAAAGCAAGCTTTTTTCTCGCCCCGGCGATGGTTAGCCCTTCATGGTATAGTAACTCTTTTATATGTAAGATCAGATCAATCTCTTTTTTTAAATAAACACGTTGGTTCCCTCTGCTTTTCCTGGGATGAAGCGATGGAAACTCTCTTTCCCAAAACCGAAGGACATAGGGCTCAAGCCCTGTTATCCGGCCGACCTCACTGATCTTGTAAAACAGCTTCTCCTGCATTATGGGTTCACAAGTTTCTTAAAGACCTTGCTGGGCCGAAACGTCACAACACGGCGAGGCGTAATCGCAATCCCTTCTCCCGTTTTTGGATTTCTCCCCTTCCGCTCATTTTTCTGACGCACAACAAAATTGCCAAATCCGGCAATTTTTACGGTCTCTCCCTTCCGCAAAACCTCCTTAATGGCATTCAAAACGACTTCGAGAAAATCTGCCGCCTCCTTTTTTGACATCCCCACCTTCTCAAAGAGATTATTTGCGATATCAATTTTTCTCATTGTTATCCCTTCGCTTCCATCATCATCAGATAAAACTTCCCGAGGAAAATCACTCTGTAACCTGTCGTAGATATCATAATTCCCTTCTAAATACAATAGGTTGCCAACGAAGTCAACACACGGACGCACAAAACTCTCCCCTCAAGTGCGTATCATCTCACCTACACACTACCGACCGAGAAGGCCTTTGCCTCTTCTCTATCTCTCCCTCTGTTTTAGAGGATCTTCCAGAACGTCAAATTGACTCCCAACGGCCCCTTTGTTATCCTGCCGACATGAGAATATCCAAAGAGCGCATCCTGGTCATATCAAGGTCATTGGCAGAGAACCTTCTTAAAGAGGGCCTGATTACGTATCATTCAAAGAAAGAGTTGTTGGTTTCAAAAATAGAATCGGTCGTGATTGACGAACTTCAAGTTGAAGACCGCCTTAACGTAGAGGTCAAGGAGATCATGAAACGCCACGAGAAGGAAATGGAAGCCAAAGGAGCCGATTATCAAAAAATGTTCCAGATGATCAAAAGGCAGCTTATAAAAGAGCGTAATCTGATCGTATAAAACATATGGTTTTAAGCGAAGACAAAATCAACCATCTCTCCCATCGGATATTACAAGCGTTGGAAAAAGATCCCGACGTGGAGCAAACGGGAGAGCGGTCTGCGATCCTTCGGTCGATCAAGCGGGTTATTTTATCGGATCTGTCTCGAGATGACGTTATTGACGCACTCATTCGGAAGAAGCTCGGCTCCTATACACGCGCGATTGTGGAGGGGAGCCCTGAATGGGATATCCTCTATCACAAGATGTTTCACGAAGAGATGAAGAAGAGATCGATACTATGAGACATCCGAGGCGGAGCGACTGGTTATAAGAAAAGGGAAGGGGATAAAATGGCTGACTTTTGTCACGAATGGGAGCCTGGTGGACTTGGTTGTTATGGACACGGTTATCCAGAGATAAATAAAAAGACCCAGTGTCCGCCTGACTGTCTTGGAGATTTTACCCAGACAGCTCGTGAATGGGAAAAACAGATTGGAGACGGCAAAGCAATCCTCCTGGGTCTTTGTGAAGGACACGGAACGCGCGTTTTCATGTACCGACGAGGCAGGCAATTATTTATAGAACACGCAACGAATGGGGAAATAAAATGGAAACTACAGGAAAGATCAAAGACACCCATTGCATCTGTTCCTTCTCATAGCAAATCACTCAAGCGGACGCGCAAACAACAGCGCGCCGGTTAGTTTTGCGTTAGCAGGTTGCTGAACAATGAGTTTTTCAGCACCCTGTTTTGAACGATATGCTTAAGCTCTCCCGTAAAATTTATGGCGAGATAATTTCTCATGCGGAAGAGGCGTCTCCCAACGAATGTTGCGGGCTCCTTGCGGGAGTGGGCATCGTTGTTTCGGAACTCTATCGAATCCAAAATCTCCCGCCAGACGATCCAACGGCCCGTGCTTTAGGGGTTCCGTCGGACCGAAGGTTTCGTTATGTGATGGATCCAAAAGGGCAATTGTTGGCATTCAAGAAGATGCGAGAGCAAGGGATCGGGATGCTGGGAATCTACCACTCGCATCCTCACTCACCCGCCTATCCATCGGAAACCGATGTGCGCCTTGCCTATTATCCCGATGCACACTACCTGATTATCTCCCTTAAAGAGAGGGGAGCGCCGATGGTTCGGGCGTTTCGCATCATTGATCAAAAGATTATCGATGACATCATTGAGGTGTCTCCCTCAACGTAAATTCAGTAACCGCTTAAAACTTCCCCACTTTGGAATTTTGTCGATTCCGAGCAACACCCCTTCCTCTTCTGTCGCCACCCAAACAAGGTCATCTACCGTTGGCAGCACCTGGTTCACCTGACGCTCGTAGAGCTCTCCACCCTGAAGATGCGCGGAATGCCAGTTTTCTCCCCCATCCGCGCTAACGTAAAGCCCCCGGGTCGATCCGATGTAGAGCACGTCGCGATCTTCAGGATGGGCCACAAACGACATAATACGCCCTATATCAGGAAGCGTTCCGGTCTTCATCCAAACGTTCTGATCACCCCTCCATATCCCATCATCTGTTGCGAAAAAAAAATCGTCCCGCTCCCGCCAGGTTAAAAACTGAAAAGGGGATGGCGTTGTTACCTTTTTCCATTGGCCGGCCAACTTTATCCAAACAGCATCCGAGACGACGGCCAGGATCCGTTCTCCATCGAGGGCCAAAGCGGTCACAGGGCCGGAATCAACGGACTTAATCCTCGCCCAGCCCTTTCCGTGATCAGAAGAGACAAAAAGCCCCGCTTCCGTGCCGACATAGACGTGATCTGCTTTATCAATGACGATTGCGGCCACCTTCGAGGGAAGCATCCCCTCCACCGGATCCCACCGATGACGGCCAAGCTGCCTTTTATAGACCCCGCCATCGGTCACAATATAGGCAAAGGTGGCGCCCCGTGCCATGGCACGCACCGAAAGGTTCACCAACCCGACGTTATCGGAGACCCAGTGATCATCTTTACCCATGAAAACACCTTTTCCAGCGGTCCCAACCGTCACCCCTTCTTGATCGTAATCAATGGTCTTGATGGGAGAAATAAGCAATCCCGCATGGAGCGAATGCCACGGCGTACCTAACCTCCCGAGGAAGAGACCGCCTCCCGTGCCGGCGTAAAGGTCTCCCTGCTCACTGACCACCAAAGCATGAATCTGAAGATCGGTCATCCCTCCATGCCAGGGAGACCAGCCCCCCCCATTGTTTTCACTATAAAAGACCCCTTCTCCCGTTCCAGCATACAGAATGCCACGCTGATCGACCACGAGGGCGCGGATGGAAAGATTGTTTAGCCCCCTATTGACACGCCTCCACTGCGTCCCGCCATCCTCGTTTCGAAAGATGCCGGTGCCCAGGGTTCCCGCAAAAAGCGTTCCATCTTTTCCAAGAGCCAATGTCCGAACAGCCCGCTCTTCCATCCCCTGATCATAAAATCCCCGGACCCATTCCTTCCATCGATCCTCCCCAGGCCTCCTTTTAAAAATTCCCCGGCCTTGTGTGGCGGCATAAAGAACACCCGCTCTGTCCGCAACGATGCTACGCACCAGAACACTTCCGATTCCTTCATTGAAAGGGACCCAGTGCCCTCCC
This sequence comes from uncultured Nitrospirota bacterium, assembly GCA_964373895.1. Lineage (GTDB taxonomy): Bacteria > Nitrospirota > Nitrospiria > SBBL01 > SBBT01 > SBBT01. The sequence goes on along the minus strand of CAYJWQ010000008.1, from coordinate 25,354 downwards.
TGATCGCGGCTGGTATAGACCCCCTGGCCTGTTCCCGCAAAAAGCTGTTTCGTAGGGAGCGCCGTCACAGATTGAACCTCTGTATTCTCTAAACCCCGATTAGCCGACGACCAATGGCGCCCGTCATCATGGCTGACGAAGAGCCCCGCGCGGATGGTTCCCGCAAAGAGCAGTTCCTCCTTCACACCTGTCACGTTCAAGATGAACTTATCGTTTAAACCGATATTCGCCGGCACCCAATGCGCCCCCCCATCCTCGCTTCGGAAGATCCCCTCTCCATACGTTCCAACAAATAGTGTTTGATTCATACCGGCGGCAACGGCCTGAACCACGCCGACGCCAAATGGCCCCCCGGTATGATAGAGGGTGATCCCTGAAACGGGGGGATGGTAATCGGGGCGTTGCTGGATCATTTTGGCAAAGGGGATGGGAGCGGGGTTCGGCCTTCTCGAGAAGACAAAGAAACCGCCCATCACAATTACAACAAGAAAAACCACGCCTATTTTACTTTTTGACATCATGCCTCCGCTGATTCCTGCTTCTTCATAGAGACCGCGCCCGCCCCAAAAATTCGAACAGCCACAATACCCACTTCATAAAGACAGATCATCGGAATGGCCATCACACATTGGTTAAAGATGTCCGGCGTCGGCGTAAGGATGGCCGCAATGAAAAAAGCGGCCAGGACGGCATATTTTCGATGCCGTGTCAGATTATCTACGGTCAGCATCCCCATTTTTGACAGCAGGATCATCGCCACCGGAAGCTCAAAAATCAGGCCAAAGGAAATCAGAAACTTCAACACGAAGTCCACATACAATGAGACGGAGATTTGAGGAGTAATCCCGCTCTGCCGTCCATAATGAATCAGGAAGCGCAAGGCAAAGGGGAGGGCGACCCCATAACAGAATGCGACCCCCAGGAAGAAAAACAGGACGGAAAAAACCAAGAACGGCCGATATCGCCTGCGTTCCTCCACAAGCAGACCGGGAGATACGAATCTCCAAACCTCATAGAGAATAAAAGGGAGGGAGCAAAGAAAACCGATGAAAAGGGCAATCTTTAAATCTGCCCAAAAGGCCTCCGCCGGTGAAAGGAAAATCAAGGGGGCATCCAAGGGCCTGCGAAGCCACGATGCCACATCAGCAGATAAATAAAAGGCGACGGAGAAAAAGAAGAGGAGAACAAGAAGGGATTTTATCAGGTGGCGCCGAAGCTCTCGGAGGTGTCCACTGATCGGCATCGCTACCGCATCTCTACCCTCGATCTTGCTCACCCTCGTCGAATCCTTCCTGAACTTTCAGCCCTTTTTGTATGGGATCCACCTCCTTTTCAAGGCCCATCCGGAACGCCTCGCCCGCCCGTCGAATCGCATAGACCCCTTTTCCCAAGGTCCTGGCAATGACAGGGAGTTTATCGGGACCGAGTATGACAAGGGCCAGCGCCAATAAAAAGATAAGCTCCGGGAAACCGATGCCGAACAACATTCCCCCTTAGGGTTGATCCCTTTTTCAAGAAGAAGGGCGGTGGGCTGAAGTTTTTTCTGTTTTTTCCGAACCGATGTAGAGACGGGCCATTTCCATCATATCGTCTTTGGCCGCCAGTTTCTCTTTCTGAAAGATCTTTTTCTGAACTTCCTCTTGCGGCGTTAAGACCTTCCTCCGACTCATCTCCTGCAGTATCTGATCAAACTCCGTATGTTTTTTTTCCACACTCCGAAAATGTCGATTCTGTTCACGCAAAACATCAATGACCCCTTTTATCTCTTCCATGGCCCACCCTCCTTAAAGATCCCTGACAGGGTCCCTTAACAAACCCTGCCCCATCTTTACCTCTTCTGAAAACTTGTTCCCTCTCGTCATTTAAAGAACACAATTAACACCATATTCGAACACCAAGGCATGCTCCGTCGGTCTGCTGTAATAGTTCGGGCGGCATCCGACCTCTCTGAACCCAAATTTTTTATAAAGGTTCTGGGCCGCCAGATTTGTGGCGCGAACTTCCAGCGTGGCCCTTCGAACTCCACCTGTATGACCGATGCGCATGGCAAAACGAATGAGCTCTCCCCCAATACCCCGCTTGCGATATGCGGGATCGACCGCCAAGTTCATCACGCTAAGATCATCGAAAACCACCCTGAAGGTAATGTATCCTACAATACGGCGGGACCTGTTCTCCCTTACGACGTATGACGATGAAAAGGGGGCCTCTGACAGTTCGGACAGGAACATTTGCCTTGACCAGGGGGCGGAAAAGGAGGCGTGCTCGATCTCCATGACACGTTGAATATCGTCATTCGTCATTTTCTCAACGGTTGTTGAAAGGGATCTGGCCTTCATAAAAGTCTTTCTGATTGAGACGCTACCTCCTCACAAATTCGACTGACGAAACCTGCATCTCATTTGGGATCGCCTCATGAGGTAAAACCGCCTCCCCCCTTAAGAACCGTGCTAACCCCATCTCGGCAACAAACGATGCCATAGGAGGCTGCAAGGCCAAAGGAGGAAACAGGGCTTGCCCGCCAGAAGCATCTATAATGATCTCCTTATATTTTAAAGCCTCCTCCCCTACAAATAATATCTCTCGTTTAAAAGACCCCATTTGACGCAGTGCCTCTTCCACAGAAGAGGTGGCATCGGGACAGAGGCGAAGCGGACTTCCTCCATGAGAATCGAATAAGGCCCAATGCACTTCTGTGCGTCTGGAATAAAGGAAGGGGGCGATCAGGGCCCGGCAATAAGGAAATGCCGCCGCCATCGCCTCAAGCGTGGGGACCATGACCAGCGGTTTTTGGGATCCCATCGCAAGCCCCTTGGCTGTTGCCAGACCAACGCGCAAACCGGTGTAAGAACCGGGGCCAGACGACACGGCAATGGCCGCAATATCGGTTAATGCGGTCTGGCCCACCTCTAAAAGATGATCAATGGCCCAGAGAAGCCGCTCCGAATGGCGAAACCGGATATCAATCCGACATTCCGCAATAAGCCGCTCCTTCTCCAGTAAAGCCGCTCCCCCAGCCATGGTGGCCGTTTCAATCGCTAATATCTTCATTCAGCCGACTTTCTGCGCAAATAGCATAGAAGTTACGCACAAAGACTCTATAGCGATCCTTCCTTTGGAATCAGGGCGACCTCCGTAAATTGCACGGCCACCCGCTCTTGTTGGTTTTCCCACTCAACGACAAAGGGGATGTCTTGCTGCCCGACCTTCCGGTAATGATCCATCCTAACAACGGCGCGCAGCGCGCCCGCTGGATCAAACACCTCCACCTTCTTGACCCAGAGCGCGCTTCGCTCAATCCAGACCTTTTCCTGCAGAGACGCCTTCTCCTGATGAAACGCCATGAGGGAAAGAATAAGGAAATCATCCGTTTTCTCCAAAACCGGAACATACGGGGTCACTTCTGGAATACCGGCCCGCTTTATCCAATCAAGGAACTCGATTGACCCAAACGGCGCCTCTTTCTGCGCAATCTTTTCGAAGGCGTCACGGCTTAAGTGAATTGTCTTGCGTTTTAGAGGGATTGTCAAGGAAGCGGTCGATGGGGTCATTGTGAAATCAAAAAGAGTGCCGCCCAACAAATCAAACCCCTCAATTCGAATTTGGCCATGCTCGGAGAAAAACGCGGCTTTAAATCTCTGACGACCCGATCGTGGGGAGGCGACCGTCACATTGGCGAGCCCCTTGAACCCTTTCATTTCGTCTCTTCGATTCTGGTAAAGGTGAAGCAGTTCCTGAAGCGAGGCATCTTTTTTAAGGGCGTCCTGCGGCAGAGGGGCACGCACGGCGCATCCTGTTAAAATAATCAGAATGATCCACCCTACTGTATGTGTAAGTTGGGGCATTCTCATATCATTTCCAGCGCCTCTGCCACATGGGATACACCAATCATCTCCATGCCGCCATTAAACGCCTCTTCCTCTCTTAACGCCTGCTCGTTGCGCCTTGGAAGGATACACCGTTTAAAGCCGAGTTTTTCCGCCTCCCGTATCCGTTGGCCTACTTGTTGGACCCCTCGGACTTCACCGGCCAGTCCAACCTCTCCAACGACAATGGTATTGGGATCAATCGGCTTCTCCCTGAAACTTGAGGCAATCGCGGTCAAGACGCCAAGGTCGATCGCCGGTTCCTCAATTTGTATGCCGCTGACCACATTCACAAAAACGTCAAAAGAAGAGAGCTGCAGGCCTGCCCGTTTCTCCAAAATAGCGAGAAGGAGCGAGACCCTGCTGGGATCAACCCCTAACGCCATTCGCCGCGCCGTGCCAAAATAGGAGGGAGAAACCAGGGCTTGAAGTTCAACCAGGATGGGCCGGGTCCCCTCCTGCGCCGCGACGACTACAGAACCGGCCGCATCTTTAGGCCGTTCCGCTAAGAAAAGGCCGGAGGGGTTATCCACTTCCACCAGTCCTGAACCCTTCATTTCAAAGACGCCGACCTCATGGGTGGAACCAAACCGGTTCTTCACGGCCCGAAGGAGCCGATAAGAATGGCCTTTATCGCCCTCAAAGTATAAAACTGTGTCAACGATGTGTTCCAAGACGCGGGGACCGGCAATCGCCCCCTCTTTGGTCACATGCCCAATCAGAAAAACGGCGACATTGGATCGCTTGGCATAGTACATGAGTTGCGCGGCCACCTCCCGAATTTGCGTAACGCTTCCCGGCGCGGAGGCAAGCTGCGACGTGTAGACGGTCTGGATAGAATCGACCACGATCGCCAAAGGCGTTATCTCTTCCGCCTGACGAATAATTGCTTCGAGGGATGTCTCGGCCAAGATGTAGAGGTAGTCTGAAGAAATATGGAGACGATCGGCCCGCATTTTAATCTGGGCGGGCGACTCTTCCCCAGACACATAAAGAACCTTTCCACGGCCGGAACCAAGGGCATTGATCGATTGGAGAATCAGAGTTGATTTGCCTATGCCAGGATCGCCGCCAATCAGCACTACCGATCCGGCAACCACCCCACCGCCTAAAACCCGATCCAATTCCCCCAGACCAGTTTTAAAACGGGCCTCTTCGGACAGGTTGATTTCAGAAATCGGCCTCGGTTGTGAGCCGCCCCCATCACCCGAAACCCGCGCCACCCACCGTTCGTGATCTTCGGCAGGTGGGCGCTCTTCAACCAGCGAGTTCCATGTTCCGCAATCAGGGCATCTTCCGAGCCATTTCTGGGACTGAAAACCGCACCCCTGACAATAAAAAACCGTCCTTACCTTGACCATGATGCCCACCTGAATTTAATTTTAATCAATCAGGCGCAAAGAAAGCAAATCTTCAGATTCTTTCACGATGATGGGAAAGAAAAGAAAAGGCCCATGACGCGAACGATGGCATGGTTACGTTCATGGGGCATAATTTGGTAGGTTTGGTTTCCAAAAAATGCAACCGCCATGGCTTGAACCTCATCGAGACCGGGCGGGTCCGAACGCCGGGATACGTGGAGCTGATACTGTCCGCATTCTTCGCTTCTGTCGATCCCCTTAAAGAAAACGACATCAATGCCGCAGAGTGTCGCCCGATGACAATCGCGCGGCACTTCGCCATCCCAACAGATTTCGGCTTCTGCGGTCTCTTTAAGCAAGTCAATTTTTTGATACTCTTCAGGCGTGAAATGGAGCGTTCCCTGCCGCGCCGATGAATTTTTCACAACCGCTTACATACCGAGATGTTTTTTTAAAATCGCAGCTTCAGCAATTTTAGGATTGGCCGCCCCTAACTCCTTTGCTTTTTTAAAGGCCTCGGTCGCCTCTGGATGTTTCCCCTCTCCATCCAGGGAGACGCCTAAGTTAAAGTGGGCCTCCGCAAAATTGGGGGCCACGGTGACTGCCTCCTGAAATATCGGGGTCGAAACGTTATAATGTCCCTGAACAAGATGGTCTACACCTTCATTGTTCTTCGCCGCCGCAGCTTGATTGCCCATATCCGAAGGAGACATCAAGGATGGAATCTGACTCCCTGACCCTCCTCCCCCGCCGTAACAGGCAGCCATCAGAAGCACAACCATCATAAACAACCCTACCTTTTTCATACCGTCCTCCTTCCTTTCACATAGATCGTACAGACTTGTTTAAAGACGCCATAGTATAAGAAAGTAATTTTCTGAATGCAAGGCCCTGCACAAAACCCACCGCCTGTTTCCAGAACGACTTGTTGTTACAGGGGAAATCTCATTTTTCCCTTCACCAGACTGGTGGAAGAAAAGTGGTCGATTTCCAAAATTTATCAAGTCCTTATAAAATTAGGCGGTGGATTTTGGAATCGGCACGATCTTGACTCTCCATGGTGAATATGGTACGGCTTTACCATCTTCGGAGGGGGGAATGGCGAGCGTCCTGCTCATCACGAGCGATCTTACTGTGCAAAAGGCGGTTGAGTCGGCTTTGCATGGCAAAGAGTTCGAGACCGCCGTTGTGGACAATGGCATCTCCGCCATTGATGTTGCCCTCAAACACCCGCCCGATCTGATCCTCGCCGACTTTAATCCGGAAGAGATGAACAGCCTTACTTTTTTCCAAGAGATACGACAGAAGGAGCGGCTCACGGTGATTCCGGTAATCCTTATGATGCGCCCCGAGGAGAGTTGTGATCCAGTCCAGTGGGAGTCGGCAGGCGTTCAATCCTTTCTTACGAAACCGGTGGACGCGTTGGAATTAACCAACGAAGTGAGGAAACGTGCGACCTCCCCCAAGGCAACGCCCGATTTAGAAAATGAACCCTTCTCACGTCAAGACAACTCCCAAGGCGACTCCAACAAAGGCTTATCCACCGCACCGATGGAAGAAGAGAACAGGATGCAAACCTCTCCCCATACCCATCTCGCTCCCCAGCAGAAAGACCCCGCCGACGGAGGAAGAAAACCGCTGTCAGATGATAGAGGGGAGATAGAAAAAGAAACAGATGATAACACAATGCGAAGCAACATTCAGGCAGTCATTGAAAAGGTCGTAAGGGAGGCGTGCGCTCCAGCCATGGAATCGACGCTCACCCGAGAAACCATCGCATCCATTATTGAAAAAGTCGCGAGAGAAATCGTTCCCCATATTGCCGAAATAGAAATCGTAAAGGAGATTAAGCGTCTTAAACCCGAAGAGGAATGAAGCAGGGTCTATCACTGCTGTCCAAATTAGTTGGGGGCACAGAGGTGGGCCATTTATTTTGTTGGGTATTTGGACAAGAGTGATGGTCTATAGCAAATCAAGCTGCACTGTTTTTGAAAAGCGCGTAAATCGCGGCGTATGATTTGCTTCTGAAACTTTTCCTTCCTTATGGTTGACACACCGAACCACCTTCCAATAATTGAAAGGCTTGACCTTCAGTTTCCTCTCCACCATCAACGGCTTCCCCTTTAACAGCGTGGCAAGATCAAGATCGGCCCGGAAACCGAGTTTTTTACACAAGGGGGAGACCACCTTTTCGCAAGCGGAGATAATTCGGTTCCCGTTTTGGAAATGGTTCAGCAATACAATTTTCCCCCCCGGCTTGCACACCCGGATCATTTCAGAAATCACCCGATGCGGATCTGAAACGGCAGAGATCACATAGGCGGCAAAGACCGAGTCAAACGTGCTGTCGGCAAAATCCATTTTCATTGCATCCATCTTTTGCAGCTCGATATGCGGAAGTGGGCGCTGGCGAAGGCGACGCCTGCTTTTTTCAAGCATCGGCCCGCAAAAATCGATGCCAACCACCTTGCAATCACCCGGATAAAAAGGGAGAGAAAGGCCCGTCCCCACCCCCACCTCTAAGACGGTCTCCCCGTTTTGTATATTCAATAACCGCACTGCCTTGGCGCGCGAGCCATCAAACAGGCGGCCAAAAATGAGATCATAGAACCCCGAATAAGCCGCATAAACCCGTTCGATCTTCTCTGAATCCATGAAATAAACCCCTTATCTTAAAGGAAATACCAAAGATGTAAGCCGTCTCACTGGTCGGATTCTAAAAAATGCGACAAAAATAATCAAGCCCATAGTGGTAAATTAAGGGAACGTTCTAAATCATAACGCAAAACCATTAAAATGGCCCAACAAAAAAAGGGTTATGCCTCTGCTCTTCTTCCACCGTCGTTGTCGGGCCATGTCCTGGGAAAAGGACCGATTCCCCGGGAAGAGAGAGAATTTCCGTCCGGACAGAGTTGAGCAAAACAGGATAGGAGGAAGGGGCATGGGCGCGGCCAAGCGATCCTGCGAAAAGGGCATCGCCGACAAATGTGATCGGAGGGAAATCTCCCCCCTCCATGAAATAGGTGGTCCCGCCGGGGGTATGCCCAGGGGTTTTTAACGGCCGGATATGAAACCGCCCCACAGAAATTTCCATCCCCTCTTCAAGAAGAACGACCCCCGTTTTTCCCTTTCCAGATAATTCATTTTGGCTAAGGTAGATCGGAGCGCCGGTCGCCAGATAAATGGCATCGGCGCCGTCGATATGATCGGCATGGCTATGGGTAATACAGAGGGCCATCAGTTTTATCCCTTCTTCTTTCAAAGCCGCAAGGACCTTCTTTGGGCTGACGCCGGTATCAAAAAGCGCGCCCTCCCGCTTAACACGATCCATCACAAGATAGCCATTCACAGGATAGCTGCCGATCTTTCCATCAATTCTCCGGACGATCAGACCTTCCCCCCGGATATCCATTTTCCGGGGCTCCCAATTCGACCTGGCAATTGCGGTAAGTTTTAACGGATCGAGCTTTAACATCAATGCCAGCCGTTCTATTTCCATTTGTGTGGGAGGCACACCGCTTTCCAGAGAGCGCAGCCGCCCGACTGAAAAGGAAGATTCTCCTTCCAGATCGGCAAGAGACAGCCCCATACCAAACCGGGCCTTCCCCATAATATCCGCAAACGTATCCTCAAGCATTTTATCGCTCCCTCCGTGGAAACGGGGCCCTTATCATCTCCCCAATTCTAAAGAAACGCAAGTTTTTCATTGAATTTGAAGTCTATTTTGAATAGACTCTACCCACAGATGAACGCGAACATGCGAAATATTGAGAAGACAATCGCAATTATTCTCGCCGGAGGGGTGGGTTCGCGCCTTCATCCTTTAACCTCTGGCCGGACCAAGCCGGCTGTCCCCTTCGGAGGGATTTACCGCATTATTGATTTTACCCTCTCGAACTGTCTCCATTCCGGTCTTCGGAGAATCTTAGTCCTCACCCAATACAAATCACACTCCCTCCACAAACATCTGCGGGATGGCTGGTCCATTTTCAATCCCGAAATTGGGGAGTTTATCACATCCGTCCCCGCCCAGATGCAAATGGGGGAGGCATGGTACGTTGGAACCGCTGATGCCATCCATCAAAACCGCCATCTGCTGGAACGGAGCAAAGCGGAATATGTCCTGATCCTCTCCGGAGATCATATCTATCGGATGGATTATGGGAAGTTGCTGGCGGAACATGCGCGAAAGAAAGCAGATGTGACGATTGCCTGCATGCCGGTTCCTTTGACAGAGGCCCACTCATTCGGGGTGATGGAGGCCGATCGCGACCATCGGGTTTTAGGATTCATCGAAAAACCAGAAAATCCGCCCCCGATGCCCTCCCGTCCCGATCACGCCCTCGCCTCAATGGGAATTTACGTTTTTCACCTTGGGATGCTTCTCGACATCCTGGAGAAAGATCATCGTAACGAGGCCTCCGGACATGATTTCGGGAAAAACATCCTTCCCCATATTATCGAGAGCCATGACGTTCGCACCTACGAGTTTGGAGAAAATGGAGGGCGGGTCAGCCAGGATCATTACTGGCGCGATGTCGGCACACTGGATGCCCTTTATGAAGCGAATATGGATCTCCTCGATCCGGTGCCCCCCATTGATCTTTACCAGAGAGATTGGGCCATTCGGACATACCATGGCCAATACCCATGCGCCCGAATGGTCCGATCCGCCACAGGAGAGGCCGGCTCGGTGACCAATGCGGTATTATCGGGGGGAGATGTCATCATCGGCGCCAAAATTACCCACTCAATCCTCTCTCCCAATGTCTGGGCGGAATCCGGGGCGCTCGTAGAAGATTCTATCCTCTTTTCGGGGGTCCATGTCGGGGAAGGGGCCCACCTTGTTCGGTGTATCGTTGACAAAGAGGTGTATATCCCGAAGGGAGAAAAAATCGGTTACGATCTGGAAAGGGACCGCCTGCGATTTACCCTTTCGGATAATGGGGTGGTGGTCATCCCAAAAGGATACCGATTCCCTCCC
>CAYJWQ010000008.1:0-15043 GCA_964373895.1 uncultured Nitrospirota bacterium | reverse complement strand
TACCCTTTCGGATAATGGGGTGGTGGTCATCCCAAAAGGATACCGATTCCCTCCCGCTCTGTCTTAAGGCTGTTCAAAAAGTCCCAGATGCGAGGCCGCAGGAGACGAGGAGACCGCAGCGTACTTAGGAGGTACGTGAGGATCTCCGAGGAACCGAGAACGTAACGAGAACGTAAGCAGATGGACTTTTTCAAGAGCCTGCTATTGTACACGCTGAATGCGAACCCGCTTCATCACCACATCCTGATTCGGCTTGTCACGACGATCTCTTGCAACCCTCGCGATTTTATGGGCCACCTCTTCTCCTTCAATCACCTGTCCAAAAATGGTGTGGTGGTTATTAAGGTGCTCGGTTGGACCCTCCGTGATGAAGAATTGACTTCCATTGGTGTTGGGCCCGGCATTGGCCATCGCCAGCCTCCCTCCCCGGTCAAATTTTAATTTCGGCGAAAATTCATCTTCAAATTCATAACCGGGACCTCCCATCCCAACGCCCAACGGATCTCCCCCTTGAATCATAAAACCTGGGATGACACGGTGAAAAATGACGCCATCATACAAGGGGCGCTTGGTCTTCTCCCCACTTTTTGGATCGATCCACACCTTCGTCCCCTCCGCAAGCCCCACAAAATTTTCAACCGTCTTAGGCGCATCCTTGTCAAATAACTTGATGGTCATTGTTCCCATGCTTGTCTCGATAATGGCATAGATGCCTGACGGGAGTTTCTTCTCTTGTGCGAAAGCCTCTATTGTAACGGCCAAGGCGCCGATCCAAATAGTGAAAAACCATATAAAATATCCCATACCGATCCTCCTCATACTATATAGGGTTTAAAAAGGACGACGCAAAATCCTGGGGCGTTACGCCAGAGAGACTGTCGACAACCCAGTCGGCCTTTCCATCAAGCAATCTCCTCGGATAAGAATTCGTCACGGCCAGACATCTCATCCCTGCCGCACGGGCCGCTTCCACCCCATGGAGGGAGTCTTCAATAACAAGACACTCTTTGGGCATGATGGGGGTAGAACCTGTAGCAATTTGGTTGAGTTTCGCCAGGGCGCATAAAAACGCCTCCGGATGCGGCTTTCCATGTTTCACATCTTGCGCGCTGACAATCACCTTAAAAAATGATCGGATCCCCCCCTTATCAAGGGCAAACTTAATCTCTCCCCTGAAAGCGCCAGAGGCAATCGCCAACCGGTAATGTTTCTCTGCCTCTTTTACGAACTCGACGACACCCGGATAAAGGAAGAGCTCCTGTTGGGACAAGACCCGATAGAGGGCCATCTTTTTGAGAATCAGGCCCTTAAGGATTCCATCGTTGATCGGGCGTTGATGTAACTGAAGGACCGCTTCAAAGCATCCCTTGTCATCCATCGCCAGATACTTTTGATAATATTCCTTCTCTGAAAGAGGGATTCCCTCCTCCTCCAATGTCTGTTGAAAGGTCTTCAAATGGTGGGGCTCGCTGTTGACAATAATACCGTCACAATCGAAGATGATGGCTTTAAGCACCGTTGCCCTTCTGGATATGGTCCCCCAAGATCGAACGAATCGAACGACAGGATATAAGACAAAACAGATACGGTCAAGCCGTATTTTGCGATTTGACAACACTGCTGCCCAAATTAGTTGGGGGCCCAGAGGTGGGCCATTTTTTTGTTGGGCATTTGGACGGATTTAACACCGTGGGGATGTTGAAGGTCAATGACTGTTGTCCCCCTCTTTGGTAAAGAGGGAATAGGGGAGATTTTCATAAACGGCTTTAAGCTCTTATGGCTACAAAAGCATTGTCACCGGGCCGGTGTTTTCAAATCCCCCCTTCCCCCCTTTTCTAAAGGGGGAACCAACCCACAGTGTCAAGTGTGAAAGGTTGGACATTAGGGGAACCCCACTTTTAAGACCTAATTTGGACGAGAGTGATTTGACAAAACAGATTCATCGGCGATACCCTCCCTGTTATTGTCTGCTCGATTTCCAAACAACCCGGCATAAAGGGATTGCGTCTGCTTCTATAAAGATTAAGGAGGTATCCCAATGAAACGATTTTTTAGTGTCATCTGCCTTCTATTAGGCCTCTTCTTAGCCGCATGTGGCGGCGGGGGAGGCGGGGGGAGCAGCGACAGCGGCGGGATAACGATTACAGGCAGCGTTTCCGTCCCTGGCACCTCCTCCGGCAAGGGGAATCTCTTTACGAACGAACATCACGCCGGCACACTGGTGGCGGGAACATCCCTTTCCATCTTTGTCTTTAAGGTGGATGACAATGGGAAGAAGGTGGGCGGCCTTCTCGGCAGCACAACAACCGATTCCAGTGGAAATTATTCGGTGACCTTGCCTTCCGGGGTCTCCCTGGCAAGCGATCTGATGGTTCAGGCCGGGGGAGTCCAGATAGAAAACATCGATCACGCCAGCGTATTCCACTGTCCTGCGGTTTCAACCACGTGTGATATGGATCCTGCGACAAAATTCGCAACGCAGGCGATGATTGACAAAATCAAAGAGAAAAAAGGGGCGCTTAGCAACTTTACAAAAGATGAGATTGCCGCCTTTCTTAATATGGTGCGGGCATCGGCCCAGGATACAACATTGATCCAATCCAACGTTGCGGACACGATCAGCGAGATTAAGACCAGGTTGGGAAATTTGGTTGACTTGTCGCTCGATGGAATCTCTGGTTCCGGTGATACAACGGCGCCAGGAAAATTTGGCGGCGTCTATAACCTGGTTGGGTTTCATGGGGCAATGGGTCCGAACGGTTATGCGCGTGACCTGGTCAACGCGACGCTCACCATCAACTCCGATGGGACCTTCTCGTTAGACATGCATGAAAAAAACGTGGCGCTTAGTGAGGCCTGCACCGCCGCGTCAGGCATCTGCAGGCGCATTCTCGCCCGCTCCTTCTTCACCAATGACTATCTTCTGGAAGGAACGTATCATCTGGGCGGCGGGGGACGGATATTTTTTCGCATGACCAGGATTGGCGGCGTAGAGATTGGAGCCAGCAAGGGGACGGTGATCGGGTTTATTAACCCGACGGGAGAGATCATTGTGATTCCTTGTGTCCCTCCCCGGGGAGATGGAACCACCGGCATAAAAGTAGGCATCGGCGTGGCGATTAAAAAGGGGAGCGGTATTTCCTCAAGCACGGTTGCCGGGGCCTACAACTTTTTTAAAATCAAATCCGAAATGCCGGCAAATTCCACGGCAGATGGATCATGGGGTCGTTTCTCGACCGGGGTGGCCTTTGGAGTCATAACGTTTGACACCACCAGCTTTACTGGAACCTTTTCAAGGTCGCTGATGCGCCAGAATATCACCTGCACCCCCGGAGCAACCGGCTGCGCCCTTGCGGCGACTCTGACCAACGACACGGCAACGGGCCCCTTCAGTGGAACCTATACCGCCTCTTCCACCGGCGAGTTGACCCTTACAGGAACGCCCTTCACGGGGAATGGTGGCATCAGTGCGGATGGGAATTTTCTATTAGCGCCCGGGGCGTTGCATACCGACGGGGCGGTAGCGATGGCCCTGGCCCTACGGCAGGGATCCGATCTCTCGACCGCCAGCCTAAACGGTAAATACAACGTTGCCGCCTTTCGAGATGTCTTTCGATCTACGGCAGACATCCGCACGACGGCCAGAAAAGGGGTGATCGAGTTTAACGGGAGCGGCAGCTTTACTTCAAAAGGGGCGATCACCGGTGTAAAGAGGCTCGACCAGTGTATTTCTGGCTCGCCAACCACATGCCCTTCCATCACCATATCTCATATCTCGGATAATTTCAGCGCCACGGGAAGCTACAGCGTGGCGGCCAATGGAGACTTAACGCTGGTCGTTACGGATACGCCATCCGTTACCCTCACCGGTGCGGTCAGCCGCGATGGAAGCGTTTTTATCTTATATAAGATACGAGACAGCGTTCCTTGCAGAGCCTCCGAACCAACCACGTGCAAAAAAAGCGTCCGTCTCCTTGAGATCGGCCTCAAACAATAGAGACCGCCTTGTCACAAAGGGGGAGGCCCACTCCTCCATGAAAACTGATCTTTGGACACACTTGACACCGTGGGTTAGTTGCCCCCTTTGAAAAAGGGGAGGCTGGAAAGTAGAGGGTTTGGATCAAATCTCCCCTCATTCCTCTTTTCTTAAAGAGGGGTTTAAATGCGGAGAGGTGTGGGATAACTTTTCCCCCTTTAGAAAAGGGGGGAAGGGGGGATTTGAAAACACTGACCCGTGACCATGTTTTTGTAGCCATAAGAGCCTAAAGCCGTTATCGAGAAATTTAAGAAATAATATGACCGATACAGAAAGATTGTTATGGTCAAAGATACGGAGAAAACAAATAAAAGGATTGCAATTTTACAGGCAGAAAGTAATCGAGCTCATCGCGGCTCCTTAGCGTGGGTAGAAGGGCGCATCATCAAGTTCCCTCCCCTTGCCCCTCCCATTGAGGGAGGGGAAGAACCTGGGAAACCCACGCTGAATCCGGAAGCGCCAGTAATCGGGAGTTATATTGCCGATTTTTACTGTCCAAGATCAAAGCTTGTTATAGAGGTTGATGGGGGTCAACATTACAGTATGGAAGGAAAAGAAAAGGATCGTGTGAGAGAGGATGATATGGCAGCGGCAGGAATCACTGTGATGAGGATTTCAGATAGAGAGGTATGGGAGAATCTGGATGCCGTTTTAGAAGCCATAGAGAGATCACTGTGAAAATCTCCCCTAACCCCTCTTTACAAAAGAGGGGAATAACAGTCATTGACCTTCAACATACCCACGGTGTCAAGTATCGGGTAAAGGTCAGTCTTTGAAAGGGGTTCGTGACCCGAGAACAGAGATAGAGAACATCAATTGTTCCCTCTCCCTTGATGGGAGAGGGTTAGGGAGAGGGTGAAAGGTCACCCGCAAGGCTTCCCCCTCCCCTTCATCCTTTCCCACACGGGGAGGAGGGTTAGATAGCAGAACCAGTTTCTACCGCTGTTCCTGGGCGTGAAGGGATCATTTCCCTGGAGGAGGACTCATGCCACAACTGATCTTACATGCGCAGCATCAAAAAGGCGGGGCATGTTTCTCCCCCTATGGGGCATGGATGCTTCCTGACCACTATGGCGATTTCTCGTCTGAATATCGGGCGGTGCGGAAAAACGCGGGGATCGCCGATCTCTCATACCAGGGGATGCTCCTTGTCTCGGGGGAAGACCGTATCCCCTTCCTCCAGAATCTGGCCAGCAACGATCTTAAGCTTTTAACAAACGAAAGGGGAATCTACAGCACCCTTTTAACCGCCAAAGCGAAGATGGTGGCCGATTTTTACCTTTATGCCCTGCCGGAGGCAATCCTGATCGAGATGGAGGGGGCGGAGGCAGAGGCTGTTTCGCAATACTTAACGCGTTATAAATTTCGTTCGCGCATCAAGATAGAATCCCCCGCCTGGGGGAAGATCCTGATTTCAGGGCCTGACGGGGGCAAGGCGCTTCAACGCTTTTTAGGGAAGCTGCCTGCCGAAGAGAAATCCTTCATCCAAAGGGAGATCGAGGGGACCATCGTTGTCTGCGTGAAGCGATCGATGACGGGGGAAGAAGATTACCGACTCTTTATTCCGGAGGCGGCGTTGAACCGATTCTGGGGGAAACTCCTGGAGGCGGGGGCGGAATTTGGAATGATTCCTATCGGCCATGCAGCGTTAGAGACGCTTCGGATCGAGGCGGGGCGGCCGTATTATGGGATCGACATGGATGAAGAGATTAAACCGATTGAGGCAGGTTTGAAAGCGGAGGCGATCAGTGATACCAAGGGGTGCTATCCGGGGCAGGAGGTGATTGCCCGGGTTGAGACCTACGGCAGCGTGAAGAAACATCTTTATGGATTGCTGCTGGAAGGATCCGATCTTCCGAAAAAGGGGGATAAGATATTTCAGGAGGAGAAAGAAGTCGGATGGGTCACGAGCGCAACACCATCCCCTTTTTTAAATAAGGTGATTGCCATGGGATATGTCCGTTCCTCCGTGGCAATAGCTGGGGCAACATCCGGCGCCAATATCGAGGTGGAGGTGAATCAAGTTCGGAGGGCTGCGCAGGTCGTCCCCCTTCCATTTTATCGGAGGAGATAAATCATATTTGGCTTTTAGCGGAGAACTGTGGGTAGGGGAAGCGATGAGGCCCTTTCCCCCGAGGGTCAGCCGACCCTTGCGGCCGACCTTTGGACAGACTTGACTCTGTGGGTTTAGTAACCCCCTCTAACTCCCCCTTATCAGGGGGAGAACGGGAGGAGGCGGCTTCTCCCCTGACAAGGGGGGATTAAGGGGGGTTGGGGGGAAGAAACACCACGAACCGATACTACTCTGCCACGAGCCTGACATTTTAAGGAGGGAATATGGCGAATCAAACGAAGAAGGATGAAGTCATCTTATTGGAATTTTCGATGTCTCCTTTGACGAAGGGGGAGAGCGTGGGGGAATATGTCTCCCGGTCGCTTGAGATTATTGAAAAGAGCGGGCTTCCTTATCGGCTCAATCCGATGGGCACGGTCATCGAGGGGCCGTGGGATGAGGTGTGGTCTACCGTTAAGGCCTGTTGGGAGCGGATGAGGGAAGATTGCGACCGGATTTCAACAGTCGTCAAAATTGACTATCGGAAGGGGAAGAGTGGCAGGATCGTAAGCAAAGTGGAAAGTGTGCAGAGATCGCTTGGCCGAACCCTCAAGACGTAGCAGGCTTATGACTGCCCTCTATGGCAGGCAGGGTAAAATAAAACGTGGAGCCTCTTCCCAGCGTCGATTCCACCCATATACGGCCGCCATGGCGTTCTACGATCTTTTGGCAAATTGCCAACCCGACGCCGGTGCCTGGAATTTCTCTCTTGGTATGCAGGCGTTGAAAGATAACAAAGATTTTTTCGAGATACTCCGGTTTTATACCGATACCATTGTCGGAGACGGAAAAGCGCCACTCGGCTGTTTCGGCGGAGCGCTCGGCTGAAATCCTCACAGAAGGCGGCGCCTCGCTCCGGAACTTAATGGCATTGCCGATCAGGTTTTGGAACAGCTCCATCAACTCTGTTTTATCCGCCATCACCATCGGCAAACACCCAAGCGTCACCGTCGTGCCGCTCTCGCTGATCGCGACCTTCAGATGGGCGAGCATGCCGTTTACGGCCTCCATGCTGTCGGTGGCGACAGACGATACCGGCCTCCCGGTAATACGTGAATAGACCAGAAGGTCGTCCACGAGTATCTGCATCCAACTCGCCCCCTCGGTGGCAAAGTGGATAAACTCGTCGGCATCCGCATCAAACTTCCCTTTGTAGCGTTTCTCCAAAAGCGATAAGAAGGAGATAACCGTCCGAAGCGGTTCCTGAAGGTCGTGCGAGGCGGCAGAGGAAAACCGCTCCAGTTCGGCGTTAGCACGGGCCAGCGCCTCTGCGCGATGGTTGGCTTCAGAAGTGCGTTCGGCCACGCGCTGCTCCAATGTTTCATTCAAGACCCGTAGGCCCTCTTCCGCGCGTATCCGTTCGGCAACTTCACGCGAAAGAACCTCTTTCTGATGTTCAATCAGTGAGAACTGCGCTTTAATCTTCCCAAGATGATGACAGACCGCCGTGATTCCAACAAGATGCCCCTCTGCACTCCGGATGACACCCGCTGAAAGGGAGACGGGAATCTCCTTTTTACCTCTTGTGAGAAGCGTGGTCTCTTCGTCTACCGATAGGATCTGTTCTGTCGGCCCCAGTATTCTTGATTTTTCAAGGAGGAGGTCGGCCTTTGGGAAAAAATCGCCGAGAGGTCTTCCAACGATCGATGCAATGGGCAAACCTAATGTTGAGGTGGCTGCGTCGTTGGCAATGACCACGTTCCCTTCTTGGTCCGCAACCAATAATGAA
Source organism: uncultured Nitrospirota bacterium (assembly GCA_964373895.1). Lineage (GTDB taxonomy): Bacteria > Nitrospirota > Nitrospiria > SBBL01 > SBBT01 > SBBT01. The sequence goes on along the minus strand of CAYJWQ010000008.1, from coordinate 7,165 downwards.
TCGGCCATGGTGGTCATAATCACCGGGGCGGCGATGGCGGGGGTGATGGTGAAGAGGCCATGCCGGAGGATGGCGTACGACGTCATGGCCACAAAGAGGAGGATGGAAATATATCCGGCCGGATAGATATCAACCCCAAACTTTGGAAGATAATCGACCGCGCCGGTGTAGGCAACCAAGAGTCCCAACAAGACGATGCGAAATTGTCTCTGCTGCCGTGGGGTGTAGATCTCTTTGCCGATGGCATTTTTGAGTAAATAGAACATCGTGAGCATCGGCGTGAAAAACGCGATCAGAAAGAGCGCCCCGATCGGGCCATACCGGGGATAATATCCCCAAGAGTGCAATTCGGTCCCGGAAATAAATAACGGGTGAAAGAACGCCAGAGGGAGAAAGAGACCGGAGATAAGGAAACTGATCCTGGTGAATAGGCGCCAGGGCCTCTCAACCCGGGTCAAGACCGTGACAAAATAGAAAACGCCGGGTGAGATAAAGACCACCCCTAGATAAGCCCCTCTCGCCCAGGTCAGGGACGTTTGCGGATTATTGGCGTGATAGGAAAAGGCATATCCGATGAGCCAGATAAAAATGGGGCTTGTAAAAAACAGGAATGAACGATTTATTTTACTGGCTGGATTCTTCTCAAGGACCAACAACCCCAGAGACAAAATGGCCACGGCGCAGATCGCCACCGGAATAGCGTTGGGATTGAACGTGTAATTTTCGGTATGAAATAGTTCCATAAGTTCGATAGCATATTAACACCGTTACCCCAAAATTGCGAAACCCTGTTTTAACCCAGGGACAACGATAGAAACTTGTTCTGATATCTAAACCCCCTCCCCTTGTGGGAGGGGGTGAGGGGAGGGGAAACCAGGCTGGTGATCTTTCACCCTCTCCCTAACCCTCACCCATCAAGGGAGAGGGAACAATTAGACGCTGTGTCTAAAAGATATACGTTTTTTGGGTAGATAATATACCGTAGCGAAGCGACTCAGCGCGCACAGCGCGCGTGTGAGGGGGAGGCTCCATTGCCCCCCCCATCCCCCCCCTTTGCGGCTTCGCCGCATTAGATCTTCTCTATCGCTGTTCCTCGGTTTAATGGGAATGACGGTTCTTAAGATAAATCAAAGGTGCTACAATAGCGGCCTTGTATAAGGAGACGCCGTGTCTTACGGACGAAAACAGATGCCCTCTTTTCCAGGATGGAAGATTGCGCTGGGGCCGGGGATTGTCTGGATGGCCCTGGCCCAAGGGAGCGGCGAGTTGATCTGGTGGCCGTATATGATTGCGAAATATGGCCTAACTTTTCTCCCTCTCCTGATTCCCGCCTGTCTTCTTCAAGTGCCGCTTACGGTTGAGATTGGCCGGTATACCCTTTTAACCGGCGAGAGCATTTTCCACGGGTTGATTCGGTTGAGTCGGGGTTTTGGCCTCTTTCTCTGGGTGTTGATGTCGGCCTCTTTCTTCTGGTTTGGGGCCTTTGCCTCCGCCGGGGGAACCGCCATGGCTGCCTTGACCCATTTCCCCGACGGGTGGACACCGCGGGGCCAGACGCTGTTTTGGGCCTACACCTTAATTGCACTCTTTTTGATGGCCATTCTTTTTAGCCGCGTGGTCTACACCATGATTGAATATTTTATGAAGGGGGTGGCACTCGTGACCGTCGTGGGACTTTTTTTATCCTCGCTGCAGGCCGACGTGATGACGGTTCTACCCTCATTCCTTCAAGGATTGCTTGGGGCTTCCGGCCCCATCCCCCGTCCCTGGGACGTAGAAGACGCCACGAAACTCCTGACCGCCATCACATTTGCCGGGTTGGGCGGTTTTTGGATCCTTTTTTATTCGTACTGGCTTCGTGATAAGGGGTGCGGCATGGCCTCCTATATGGGCCGGATTACCGGCCCCATCATCGGGAAGGAGGAGGTGATGACCTCCGAAGGGAACTTGCCACAGGAGGCGGGAGGAGGTCACTGGCGCCGCTGGCGGCGTTATCTTTACACCGACGTGTCCATTGGGGTTTTAGGAAACCTTTTGACGACGTTACTGACCTGTCTTCTGGCGTACGCGTTGTTATTCCCAAAAGGATTGTTGCCACAGGAGTATGAAATTGCCGTCGTTCAGAGCCGATTTTTTGAGGTGAGCCTTGGCGCCATCGGCCGTATTCTTTTTTTAGTCGTCGCCGCAGCCTTTCTTTCCGACACCTGGCTTGCAACCGTGGATGGCGTAAGCCGGATACAGGCCGACATCATCTGCATCCTCTTCCCGAAATGTCGCAGGTTCTCGATGCGTCAGTGGTATTACCTCTTTTTGGTGGTCCTCACCGTGATCACATCGATCACCATGCTTTTTGCCGCGCCGGGACCATTGATTTTAATCAGCGCCGTCATTGGCTTTATCGGAACGGTGATTCTCCCGGTTGCGCTCTATTTTCTCAATTACCGATACCTCGCCCCGCATCTTCCCCGATGGGCCATACCCAGTAGCAGATCTGCCTGGATATTGTGGCTTTCTGCGTTCATGTACCTTTCTCTTGCCGTCGCCTATTTGTGGCTGATCATAAGCAGGTAAGTCGCCGCTCAAGAATGATACTTAGAGGCCACTGGTTTGTTGGAGGCGGGCGGCAATACCAAATTGAAGGAAATATTCATTGAGCGCTTCAAGCGAGGTTTGATAGACGTTATCGCCGTAGAAAACATCGCAGACGACTTCTCTGGCGCGGGTAATCTCTTTTAGGCGATTTCGCCATCGAGGATCGGCGATGGTCAAGTCAAAGAGTTCAATCGCCCGCTCAAGCGCCGCGTCTCTGATTTCCATGTTGCCTTTTTTATGCCAGGAAATCGCGCGACTCACTTCGCTTCCAATATGGCCCATCTGTTCCATCAGCGGCAGCCTGCCCCATCTTCCTCCTGCGGGACTTTTGTGAATCACCGGCATGTTATTCCACGAGCGACGCTACAATCTCAATCACCCTGTCCCGGATAACCGGATCTTCTATGCCGCGTGAACGATTTCCCTGCCGTGGCCGGATATTGATTAAAGAATCAAACTCGATCAATTCATCCCGGAGCGACTGTCCGGGATAAAGATTAATGCCCCAGAGATCATCGTGCCGCGCGCCCTGTTCCATGAGCGCGCGTTCTGCGTCCGCATGGAGCTCTCCACCAATCGCCATCACCTTCCGCCCGACGTCCACGACCGCCTTCACCATATTGCCATATTGTCCCTCTGCCATCTTTGCCAGCCCGACCCTCGAAATTTTATTTGTAATGATATGGATTTCGAATATGGCATCTTCTTTGCCCTCTTCCATAGAAATTGCCTGTCTGCCTCCGTCGGAAAACTTTCCCTTCAATCTTTTTTTAGGTATTTTAGGAACTCCATGTCAGAGCTGGTCAGAATGACGGTGTCTTTTTTAAACGCCTTTTTATATGCCTCCATCGATCGCGTGAACTCAAAGAAACCGGGATCCTGACTGTAGGCCTCGGCGTATGTCTTAAAGGCGCTGGCATCCCCTTTCCCCATCGCCTCCTGCGCAGTTTTGTAGGCATCGGCCAGGAGAATCTCACGATCTTTTTCAGAACCGGAGCGAATTTTCTGCGCCTCTTCCTCTCCCTGGGAGCGATACCGTTTGGCCTCTCTCTCCCGCTCCGCCTGCATTCGGGCGTAGACCGCCTTTTCGTTCTCGGGGGGGAGATCGGCCCGTTTGATCCTGACATCAATAATTTCCAATCCGTACTCTGCGGCCTTCGCCGTGCTGGCCTTCGTGACAATATGCATAATCTCCGATCGGCCGCCGGAAACGATCTCGATTAAGTCCTTCGTCCCCAAATCGACGCGAAGTTCGGAATAGATAATATCGTCGAGGCGGGATTGCGCGCCATGCTCATCCCGGACCGATTGATAGACCTTCAAGGGATCAATGACGCGCCACTTGGCGAAGTTATCTACCACCAGGGTTTTTTTGTCCTTTGTAATAATCTCCCTTTTATGGGCCTCATAATGCAGCAGCCGGTTATCGAAGAAGACCACATCCTGGACAAAAGGGATTTTCATCTGCAGCCCAGGCGACTTGATGGTTCTGACCGGTTTTCCCAATTGGATAACAATAGCCAATTTGGTTTGATCCACAATAAAAAGCGGGCTGACCCCAAGGATTAAGGCGGCCATGACTATCCCAAGATAACCCAAGACTTTATTACTCATTTCTCCCCTCCCTGGCAAAATCTTTCGCCGATTTTAATTCCTTGAGCGGGAGATACGGCACAACCCCCCCCTTGACATCCACGATATATTTCTCAACGCCCGACAAAACCTCCTCCAGCGTCTCGATATAGATCCGTTTTCTAATCACCTCCCGCCCCTTTCGATACTCGGTGAGGGTTTGAAGAAAGCGGTTGGCCTCGCCCTGGGCCCGTTTGATCCGTGCCTGGGAATATCCCTGGGCCTGGTTAATCACCTGCGCCGCCTCGCCCTGGGCCTTCGGGATAATATCGTTTTGATAACTTTGCGACTGGTTAATCAATTTTTCCTTATCTTCCCTGGCAGACGCCACGTCTTTAAAGGCATCGGATACAGGATCGGGGGGCCGGACATCCTGGAGCTGGACCGCCACCACCTGCACACCGGCCTTATAACTATCTAGGGTTTTTTGGAGAAGTTCCATGGTCCCCGCCTGAATCATTGCCTTGCCGGTGGTCAGCACCTCATCAATCTTGTTTTTTCCAATTACCTCCCTCATCGCCGACTCCGCCGCAGCCTTAATGGTCGGCTCGATCACACTGATGTTAAAGAGGTATTCCATGGCATCTTTGATCCGAAACTGCACAATAAATTCAATCGATACAATATTTTCGTCTCCCGTTAACATCAGCGCCTCTTCTGGAATCGGTCTGTACTCGGCAGGAGGTCCCACATGGATGGTGCGAAAACCGATCTCCGTTCGATGAACTTTTGTCACTTTAGGCCGCAGTACCTCTTCAATGGGATAGGGGATGTGATAATGTGGACCGGGCTTGGTCGTTCGGGAGATCGCGCCAAAACGCTTCACCACGCCGACCTCATCCGGCTGGACAATATAGATGCCTGTCATCAGCCAAAGGAGCAGAATCAAGCCGATGATTATCCCAGCCTTTGGAAGAATCTGTTTTAAAAAGCGGCGTATCTGAAAAAGAAGCTCATTTATATCCAACGGATTGTTCGGGTCAAACGCCATGTTCCTCTCCTTTATCTTTTTTACGCTTTTTCGGTTTCTTTCTTTTCAAATGCCTCGGCGCAGTTTCTGCTGCAGAAATAGTAGGTGGCGCTTCTGATTCTCATTTCAATGGCCTTCTCCCGTGGAAGGTATGTATGACAGAAAGGGTCCTCCACCAGGTTCACCCCCTCTTTGCTCTTTGCGGGAAATCCGCCCAGGAATGACACGATCAGCCTCTTCAACAAGAAAAAGAAGAGGGAGAACAAGGCCATCCCCAGCAGAAATCGAGCGATCAAGATGACGACCCTTACCAGCAAACCGGCCCCACGTAAAGTGAAAAAGTGGTTGCAGTTGCCCTGCCCCCCCCTTATTTAAAATGGATGAGACGCTATTTTGCGGCAAACTCAAAACCTGCCATCGCCTTTCCTTTTGCCGTTACTTCAATCTCCTTCTTTTGAAAACCTAACGCCGGATGCCATGCCTTGACCTCGTATTTTCCGGGAGGAATATCATCAATAGAAAAACTCCCATCGTCATTCACGATGGCATAATAGGGGTTTGCGACAGGGAGAAACCAGACATTCATAAAGTTATGCTGGTCACATTCGACCTTCATAAACGAATCTTCCTTTTTAAAGGAAATAGGCTTAATCATCTCTTTAACGGTTTGGCCTTTGTTGGGAAGCGGTTTATTAAACAAGGTGGTGCTTACCGTCCCTTTGATCTCATATCCATGTGGATTATGCAGGATCCCTGCCGCTGCTTTAGGATCGGAAGGGTCGGCATCGTTGTTGGTCACCCGGAATTCTGATTTCTTTACAACAACCCCTACCGCCTTTGAAGGCCCGCCCTGGACGAGGAACCGACAGAGATCGGCTACGACATCCGTGCCGCCAAACTTAAACGGTTTTCCTTTTTCAATCTTTTCGATATAGACAATCGCGTCCGCCAGACCGCCACCTTTTACCTTGACATCCTGGCGAACCCGGTTCCCCTTGCCGTCCGAATCGGCCTGAGAGCAAAACTTTTCCTGCGGAAATTTTGAGAACGCAAAGGTCGCCGGAGGCGGCTGCGCCCCCTTAAAACTGACCTTTCCAGAGACAGAACCTCCATCGGCCACAGGGCCCTCCGCATATTGCGCATGAACCGATACCGCCGAGAAAACAACCACAACCAAAGTGAAACCAAACAATCGAATCCAACTGCTCATTGATCTTACCTCCTTCAGGTTAATAATTAAAGATGGAACCTCTGTCTATCGCGGCGAAGCCGCAGAGGGGACCTGCGTCGCCCCCTCCAACCGGCAAAGCCGGATTGGAGCCTTCCCTCCAACGCTCACATACGTTCTCTGGTTATAAGTGTCTACGCCCTGCCCCAAACTTCTACGTAAATTGCATAGAAGCTACGCAGAAAGACCCTATTTTAATTTGTCTTCGAAGTATCTCAACAGCCCCAGGAGCGTAATCATGCCGACCACTTTTCCCTCCTCATCCACCACCACCACATGCCTGAATCCGAGGGTCTTCATCAGCGCATTGGCATCTTCCATCGTTTCTGTATCGTCAATGCTGACCACCGGCTGACTCATCAGTTCACGGACCGGCGTTGTCATAAAAGCCAGGTTTTCCGGCACAGCCCGATGGACAATGTCAGACTCGGTCAGGATGCCAATCGGTTTCCCTTCTTCCGCAACCACGATATAGCTGCACTTGTACTCCCTCATCAGCCTACAGACCTCCCGCAGGCTTACATCGCCCCCCACCGCAGGGACAATTCGTGCCATGTATTTTGTCACATCCGACATAACGGCCTCTCACGGGGAGTGTAAATTTTCATCCCCCGCGATCATATTGAAACGATCGCGGATTGTCAAGAATTTGTATCGCCCCAGGAACAGCGATAGAAACTGGTTCTGCTATTTTCATCCCCTCTCCCATCAAGGGAGAGGGAACAATGGATGTTCTCTATCGC
>CAYJWQ010000007.1:33732-45109 GCA_964373895.1 uncultured Nitrospirota bacterium | reverse complement strand
CAAAGCCTTCGTGTCGGCACACTTAAACGTCTTGATCATAAAAAATAATAACGCGTTGCATGATTATTGTCAAGCGTCGTTATCGTGGGTGGCGCTCCGTCTGAAGCCTGAATAGGATAAACCGCTTCCTAACGCTGACCCGTATTTTCCTTTCATATCATTATTGCCCTTAAAACCTTCACTGCGATTTTAAGTTTTTCTTCGGTTGCTTCTTTCATCAAATGGTTTAAAACTTCTTTCAGCTCTCTCGGATGTTCAGCCTCATGAGCAAATTCAAAAAATTCCTTCACTTCAACACGCAATACCTTGGCCAATTTTGCCAAAGTATCTAAGGAAGGCCCGCTTCCTCCAACTTCTATTCTGCTTAAATGCTTGGCATCTATCCCGATTTTTTCAGAGAGTTTTTCTTGCGATAATCCTTTGGTCCTTCGGATTTCTTTGATCCTTTCTCCGAGCTGTTCTTTTATTGTTTTCATACACCCTCCCAAGAAGGTCTATGTTTATCCTTGGGAGTAATTTATGTAACAGCATATAATGGAGATTAAATTGACAAAATTCTATATTATATGTTTACATATCTTCTCTTTAAGAAGGTATTAAATACATTTATCTCCATTTTATAAGGGATAGAAGTCGTATTTGCTCTATGTGTATGGCTTTAAATCTGGATTGGCATTAAGGCTACAAAGAAACGAGTCTCAATTTAAAACGAAGGAGAGATCAACATGAAAGGAATGATGAGGTCATCCATAAAAAAACTTATCTTGGTCGTCCTACTTGGACTTACTGCGGGTTGCAGTGGGATTTATCTTCGAGATGAGTTGGCACGTGATGATCAGTTCAGGTCTGCGGAGGCTTTTATCGGACTTGGAACTTTTGCACCTGAAGTAGTTGTAGCACATAAGGATAGATCATGTATTAGGGTGTACCGTACCGGCTCGGATCGCCTCCTAGATTTCTTGCTTATAACCTTTTCTCACGTTGAAATTAAGAAAGACTGTTCTAATGGGAAATAGATGTGAAAAGCGCGCTTTTGATGCAAGGTGTTTAGAAGTCATTTCATAAAATAATGGAGAAAATATTATGCTCAAATTAAGCTCTAGGTTTGTTCCTGTTTTGGTTGGTTTTCTTTCTTCAATCTTGTTGTCCTCTTGCGGCGGGGGCGAGACCACCACGCCATCTACCACAGGAAATGGTAGCGGCACTGCTTCTCAGAAATCTACGGTCTTGGTCTACATGGTTGGGTCGGACCTGGAAAGCGGTGGAGGCGCAGGGACCACTGACATTGAAGAAATGATGCAAATCGGCTCAAACGACAACCTCAAGGTGGTTGTTGCAACCGGTGGGGCTAACAAGGATGGCTGGAGAACGGTAAAAGAAAATCTTATCAACCAAGGAAGCATAACAGAATTGTCGGATCAAGGAAATCTCAACATGGGCGACCCGACAACCCTGCAAAACTTCATTACGCGGGGTATGTCGAATTATCCTGCGGAAAAATATGTCTTAATTCTGTGGGATCACGGCGGTGGAGCAATTGGGAATCCCACAACTGGCGTAACCTTTGGTAACGATGAAAATCATAATGACGGACTTTCCCTCCCGGAATTTAAGCAGGCTCTTCAGAATGCTTACAATACCACGGGGAAAAAGTTTGATATTATCGGCTTCGACGCCTGTCTCATGGCAACGCTGGAAACAGCCCATACCGTCAATCCCTATGCCAAATATCTTGTGGCATCAGAAGAGCTTGAACCTGGGCACGGATGGGATTATACGAACATTCTTTCAGCTATAAAGTCGAATCCATCCATTGGCGGAAGTGCCCTTGGGCAAGTGATCGCCGACGGATATAAAGCCCATGCACTTGCCGTGGGGCCACAATCGGAGCCGACAATAACACTGTCGGTTGTAGACCTTTCATTGATCCCCAATGTTATTACCAGTCTTGAAGCGTTGGCTAACGCGGCGGGATCAGACCTGCAGAACAACGGTCAGTCAGCGCGGATAACCATTGCCAAGGGTAGGAGTAATGCAGAAGATTATGGGAGTAGTGAGGGAAAGCCAAGCTATTTCGATATGGTTGACCTAAAACATATTGCCAGTAATCTGGCAATAACCTATCCCACACAAACGAATAACCTAATTGCCGCTGTGAATTCGGCGGTTATCTATAAGGTCAACGGAAAAGCAAGACCAAACGCCAACGGCCTTTCCATATTTCTTCCCCATAAAAACATAAATAATCCAAACCTGGCACCCATGATCCATGCTTATAACAACATTAACTTCTCAACCGCATACCAAGCCTTTATTGGTCAATATACGGGACTTGGCGATCAGGACGACACCGCCCCCACATTTTCCGCTGAAACCCTTACGGGACTTGTTTATAGCGCCCAAGTTCAGGGGAACGATATTGATACTGTCTCTGTGGTCATCACACAAAGCGATCCTGCTACCGGAACAGTTTTGATTCTTGGGATTGATTCGAAAGAGGTGGACGTTGCCGGAAATGTTAGTCATGAGTGGGACGGAGAGTGGGTAACGATGAACGGCAATTACGTCTCTTTGAATTTGGATGATGAGGATGACACGGTAACAACGTATACTATACCTGCCTTATTGAATGGCAAAGGGGTGGATATCCTGGTTATGGTCGAGAATGTTACAGGCAACTATTTAATCATGGGCGGATGGACTGGGATTGAAAACGGGGTGGCGGCGAAAGAGATTCTTCCCATTAAACAGGGGGACGTTATTACGCCTTTGTTCGCCAGCTATAACGTGAATACGGATGACGAGGAGTATCTCCCCGGAACGGCTTTCACGGTGGGAGCTACCGGTGTTCAATTGAGTATGGCCCCGTTGCCAGCCGGAAGTTACAGCCTTGGCTTCATTGCCGAGGACTATGCCCAGAATGAAGAGAATTCACAGTTTGTTATGATGAATGTTCCTTGATGCTTGGGGGATCACGCCAGAAAATCTAAAACGGGACAAACCCTAATGGCCTGATCCCATCACCTTCACCCGTATCTTCATCTTCCTCCAGAAGTTTATCCCAGATTACGCAATGGGGTTAAATCCTCCCCTTACCAAGGGGAGGTTAGGAGGGGTTTGTTTAAAGGCATTCAAGCAAACAGACCGAAAAATAAAGATAAACACACTGTAACCTCCCCCTACCCCTCCTTGAAAAGGAGGGGATTCGCCCACTTTTTTCTAATGCATAATCTGGGTTTATGTGTACTCTCCATTCCAGAGGGCAGAGAGAAATGTGCGAATGGGAAGGATGGTAATCTCTCCGACCTGTCGGCGACGGGGTTCCAGACTGACACAAAGATAGCGTTTAAAGGCCTTCTCTTCTGCCAGCGCACGAAGTGATTTTAGATCGGGACGCTCTATGGCCATCAACGTACAGTAGTGCCAACAATGTGAGGTGTAACCTCTGAATACCCGCTGATTTGGTGCAGTGCATCTGGTTAGATACCTGCCATTCTCTTGCGTATCAAATCAGGGCTTCTTTTGCCATGAATAACAGCCAAAACCATTATACTTTCTCTTTCAATCAGGTAGATTATCTTGTATGGAAACCTTTTAACGAGGTGTTTTCTTATTCCTCTATACTCCGAGGAATAAACTTCAGGACTTCTTTCCACAAATCTTATGCCTGCATCAACCTGCAACAGAAAATCTTATCCTAACCCCAGCCTTTTATCTTCATACCAGGAAAATGCCTCCTTCAAATCATTTTCGGCCTCTGGCCTAATCCTAACGTTGTGCTTCATCCTTTGGCCGATATCCTTTTGTAGACATCTTCCCATGGAGAGCCTAAATCAGGGTTTCTATGATAAGCCTCCAATCGTTCATCGATTATTTTTTTTTCTTGCTCTGTTAATTCTATCGCATCCGCTTCAATAGCAATTGAGTCCCAGATGTCTTCTACCAGCTGAATTCTTTCAGGTATTGATAATATGAGTGTGTCTATGGCCGTTATTTGTTTCATTTTTTACCTCCATTTTTCTGTTTTATTTCATCTAAAAATTTGTTTGTATGCCAACCGCGTCGAAACGCTTTTCAGTCTTATTCATCAGATAATACATCAGTATCGTAATCTTCCTCTGGCAGTTTTTGGGGAAGCAGGGTTGCAACCTCACTGGCTGGAAGCTCTTGCACATCTTTGAGTTTCTTGCCGATGGCTCTTGAGCGAACTTTGGCGTCATCAATCGTGTTTGATGCCTCATTCAACTTCTTTTGAACCTTGTTTAAAACATCGCCGTACTTCATCCACTCGGTCTTAACTGCCGCAAGGAGGTTCCAGACTTCACTGGAGCGTTTCTGAATGGCCAGCGTACGAAAACCCATCTGAAGACTATTTAAAATTGACCACAATGTCGTGGGGCCGGCAATCACCACACGACACTCGCGTTGTATCACCTCGGTCAAACCCGTCCTGCGTATGACCTCGGCAAAAAGACCTTCTATGGGCAAAAACAAAATACCAAAATCTGTGGTTTCGGGCGGGTTTAAATACTTTTTGCTGATCTCTTGCGCACAGGCCTTAACACGGGCCTCCAGTTGTTTTCCCGCCGCTTCCACCCCTTCGATATCCGCCCGCTCTTGCGCCTCAATCAGGCGTTGATAATCTTCGACCGGGAACTTGGCGTCTATCGGAAGCCAAACAGTCTCATTCTTGTCCACACCTTGTCCCGGCAAACGGACGGCAAACTCAACACGCTCGCCGCCGGGCTTCGTCGCCACGTTGGTAGCAAACTGATCGGGATGAAGCACCTGCTCCAACAGCGCCCCAAGTTGCACTTCACCCCACGTCCCACGCGTCTTAACATTCGTCAGCACCTTCTTGAGGTCGCCAACCCCGATCGCAAGCGTCTGCATCTCTCCGAGACCCTTGTGCACTTGCTCCAGGCGATCACTCACAAGCTTAAAGGACTCGCCCAAACGCTTTTCCAATGTTCCCTGAAGTTTCTCATCAACCGTTTGCCGCATCTGGTCTAACTGTTTGGCGTTGTCGGTCTGAATGCTTTGAAGCTTGCCTTCCACGGTAACCCGAACGGCCTCCAGCTTCTTTTCATTGGTCTCTGAAAGTTTTCCAATCGTAGAGACCATCGCTTCGATCTGAATTTTTTGGGCATCGGAAAAAGCATCAAGTTGCACCTTTTGCGTGCCCGCAACATCCATCATGCGTTGTACCACGGAATCACCAAACATCTTGAAGGCCTCTGTGAGTTCCTGTCGTTGCTCTCTCGCAGACTTCCCTTGCTCATCTCTGTTCCGAGTGACTTCCTCCCGCATCGTGCGCTCGGACCGTTCCTGTGTCTTTTCAAACGCATCAAGACGGGAAGCGAGTTCAGACGTATTATTCTGCGACGCTTTCCTTAAAAGTATGAGCAGGAGTGCCACTGTGGCGGCCAGCAATACGACAATCACAATGAGTAAAATATTCGTCACGAGTGACTCCCTTTCTCAATAGACATTAACTGCGCCTCTTAAAATAATTTCGCCTGTCGGCTGGAGAGACCCGCCGATAGGCTCTGCCGTTACGGTAAAAAATGCACCGCTTCGGAAGGATTCGGAATAGGCTTTATTCAGAGGCTGCCTTCTCCGTAAACGTGAGCGCGACAATCTCGCTTGGTCTTGCCTTTTTTTCGGCGATTAGATGGGCAATCCGGCGGGTAATCACCAGCGTTTTTCCCGTTCCTGCCCCTGCAATAAGCAGAAGCGGCCCATCGCCATGGGTTACGGCTTCTTGTTGTTTCGAAGAAAGAGGCTGCAAAGAATCCATAAAGGGGCCTTTTCAGATATTGACTTCAGAAGAGACGTTTGATAGGATGCGGTTGCGGGGTGGAGCAGATTGGTAGCTCGTCGGGCTCATAACCCGAAGGTCGTCGGTTCAAATCCGGCCCCCGCAACCAGACAACCGGGTCATCGTACAAGGAAGCGCGCGTCTCCCCTCCCCCCCGATATAAGCCGTCCCGTCAAAAGAGCGAAGGGGTGGATTTGATACCCAAGGCATCAATCTAAAAAGTTACCCGAAGGGCATCCACTTTCCAGAGCGGCAGGCGTTCCTTTGCGATAGCGTCCACCTCAAAGCGCAGGGTGGGGACAGACACCGTCAAATTGCCATCATGAACCTCGGCAAATGCGTTGGTGGTCTTTGCGACACCATATACCGCGCCAAGGATAATGCCAATACCGGCCCCTGTTGATAGATAATCCTTATTATCGCTCGGTTTATCCGCAAGGAGCATCGCGGCCCCCCCCACCAATGTCCCCACAAGACCGCCGTAGAAACTATCGGAAAAAACCTCCCGAACCGTGCCCTCCGCAGCATGAAGATTCATTGGCTGGATAAGCAACCACATTACAAGGACCACGAACAAGATACGCTGTTTTTTCATTGCTTCTCCTCCTCGTGAATGGATTATTGATATGCGCAACCTCTGCCTACGACACGAATGCAACACCTGTTAAGCGTTCCAATGCCTCAAAGTAACGATGGCTCGTCTGCTCGATCACGGCCTGCGGCAAATAGGGAGCGGGGCCCTTTCCATCCCACTTCATTGAAAGAAGATAGTCCCGAACATACTGTTTGTCAAAACTGGGCTGTCCTCTTCCAGACAGATAGGCCGCCCTGGGCCAGAAACGCGAGGAATCAGGGGTAAGGAGCTCGTCGATCAGCATCAGACGCCCTGTGGCAGGATCAAGGCCGAATTCCATTTTGGTATCCGCGATAATAATCCCTTTCGCTTCCGCCAGGGAGGACGCCTCCTTATAAATGCGGACACAGATTTCCCTGATTTCTTCAGATAAGAGCTCCCCCACCATTGCCTTCATCTCATTAAAAGAGATCGTGACATCATGTACCCCAATTTCCCCCTTCGTCGATGGGGTAAAAATCGGATATGGAAGCAGGGAAGATTCTACTAAGTTTTCAGGCAATTTCTCTCCCGAGATTGCCCCCCCTTTACAATAGGCCTTCCAGCCGGAGCCTGAAATATATCCACGGACAATGCACTCCACCAGAAGCGGCTTGGCCTTTCGAACCACCATGCTCCGACCGTCTAAAATCTCTCGGTAGGGAAGGCATTGTTCTGGAAAAGAATCAACATCCGCAGTCAGAAGATGGTGTGGCACGCCATCTGTCATCTTACTCAACCACTCAAACCAAAACAGGGAAAGCTGCGTGAGGACGTATCCCTTGCCGGGGATGCCATCCGGCAAAATCACATCGAACGCAGAGATACGATCTGTCGCAACCAGAAGGAGCGCATCCCCCAGATCGTATATGTCGCGTACTTTCCCTCGCTTCGGGACTCCTAAACCAGGGAGGTGGCTCTCTAAAAGAATCTCTGTAGGTGGTTTCATCTGTCTCCTCATATCAGCTCTATGTTTGGGTCGGGACTCACATCAATCGGCGCGAAATGGCCACGCTCATAGTGGAGAACCCCCGCCATGGCAATCATCGCCCCGTTGTCCGTACAATAACGGGCCGACGGGATATACGTTTCAACTCCCAAGCGCCCACCTGCCTCTTTGATCCTCCTCCTTAAAAGGGTGTTGGCGGCAACACCGCCGACCAATATGATACCCTTTGCCTTCTCTTTTTCAACCGCCAAGGCTGTCTTTTCCACTAAACATTCTACAATGGCTGTTTGATATCCAGCCGCAACATCGGAATAACAAGAATCATCCCATCCCAAATCTCGACCGTTCCGTGATACAACCTGCATAAGCGCTGTTTTCAAACCGCTGAAGCTAAAATCATAATTTCCCGAAAACCGGTATGGCCGTGGGAAAGGAATTTTGTCAGGATCCCCTCCCTCCGCAAGGCGATCAATGACGGGACCTCCGGGATAACCCAATCCAAGCATCCTCGCCCCTTTATCCAGCGCCTCTCCCGCCGCATCGTCAATCGTCTTTCCAAGGAGACGATAATGCCCTTTCTGCGGCAAGTGATAAAGATTGGTATGTCCCCCCGACACAACCAACGCCACAGCGGGGAAGACGACGCGCGGATGCTCTATGAAAGCAGCCGCAATATGTCCTTCCAGGTGATGTACAGGAAGAAGGGGTATCTTTAAGGCGTACGATAAAGACTTTCCAAAAGAGACGCCAACCAGCAACGCCCCAATCAGACCCGGCCCCACTGTCACGGAAATCGCATCTAATTGAGAGAGGGGCCAACCAGATTTCTCTACGGCCTCTTGCACCAAAGGGCCGATCACCTCAATATGTCTGCGGCAGGCCAATTCAGGCACCACACCACCATATTTTTTATGAAGGTCCACTTGGGAAGAAACAAGGTCTGCCAGGACGTCTTTGCCATTCTGTAGCACCGCAACAGCCGTCTCATCGCAAGAAGTCTCTATGCCCATAATCACCATCTAAGACCCCTTCAACCTTTCCAGATGGCTCCTAACCATCGCGATCGCCTCTTTGTCATCTGTCAGATTCAAATAACGCAAATACGCGTTGCGGGCCTGCGTATATTCTCCGCGCCGCTCTAATAAAGTCGCATGGTTGAAATTAAACACAGGATCCGTCGGCTTTAAGCGTATCGCCTTCTTATAATAATCCTCCGCGCGATCTAACAACCCCAATTCGCCATAAACCATGGCCAGGTTGTTATACGCCTCCGCATAATTGACATCAAGACGAATCGCTTCTTGATAATGCAGAATCGCCTCATGCGTCTTCTCTTTGCGCCTAAGCACCAATCCTAAGTTATTGTGCGCAATCGGCGATTGAGGCATCTGCAAAACCGCCTTACTGAAAGAAGCGTAGGCCTCATGAATCTTCCCACGACGATAAAAGTTTAACCCTTCCGTTAAAGCCCGATTCTCTACCTTTTTCTTAATGTCCAGCTTCGCAACAACAGGGAGCGACAGAGAAGGCTTCTTAGATACTTTCTTAATGAAAGGAGGAGGCGCTTTCAGCGGCATTGTCACATCTTTTTTAGGCAGGGATGAAGAACGATTTAAATCCTGCCGGGACGCAAAAAATGAGAATACCACCAGAATAATCGCGCCTGAAATCATCCATATAAGAAAATGAGGATGGAGTCCCTTTTGAGAGTGATGAAAATAGATTTCCTCTCCAAAGAAAGCCTTTAAGAGAGAATCCTTTTTAAAGGCTTCAGAGATAATACTCATTCGCTTGCGCCTTTTAACCGAAAGCGCGGCTCTAATGGCGTGGGCAACATGATCTGTTTTAATCAGGCTGGCAGGGATACTATTTTACACCGGCAGGATGATAGAGCATCACGATTTTTTTCGCAAGGGGCAAAAGGAGCAACCGGCGGGGATTGGGCGGAGCTAAACACCCGCCATCGCTTCCTCCTCGATAAAAGACGGGGCGTTGTCTTTCAGGACACCCTTAATTTTCTTGCTGTCCTTGAACTGCCCCTTTAATATCTCTTCCGAGAGAGGATCTTCGATATTCTTCTGGACACAACGACGCATCGGACGGGCCCCGTAAGTCGGGTCATATCCTTCTTCAATCAACCAACGTTTTAACTCTTCGGAAACCTCAAGATAGACACCCTTCTCAACCATTTTCTCATTCAGCTCGCGAATCAGCATATCGACAATGATCTCGATATGTTTTTTCTCCAACGGATGGAAGATAATGATATCATCGATTCTGTTCAAGAATTCAGGGTTGAAAGATTTTTTAAGCTCATCCTGAATGGCACCCTTCATCTTTCCAAACATATCGTATTCAGATGATTTTTGAAAACCGAGCGTCCCCGCTTTTCCAACCATCCTTGTGCCGAGGTTCGATGTCATGATGAGGACGGTATTTCTAAAATCAACCTTTCGTCCCAAGCTATCGGTTAAATAGCCGTCATCCAACACCTGCAAGAGTATATTGAACATATCAGGATGCGCTTTTTCAATCTCGTCAAAGAGGACAACCGAATAGGGCCTCCTTCTTACCTTTTCGGTTAATTGCCCCCCCTCTTCATATCCCACATATCCAGGAGGGGCCCCCACCAATCGCGAGCTGGAAAACCGCTCCATATATTCCGACATGTCAATCCGGATCAAGGCATCTTCACTATTAAAAAGAAACGAGGCCAAGGCGCGCGCCAACTCGGTTTTTCCAACACCGGTTGGCCCTAAGAAGATAAACGATCCGATCGGACGACGCTCCCCTTTTAACCCTGCCCTCGAACGGCGGATCGCCCGTGAAACCGCCGATAGCGCTTCCTCCTGTCCAACAATCCTTTCGTGAAGCTCATCTTCCATATGAAGGAGTTTTCGCGTCTCTTCCTCCTCCATCCTTAACAAGGGAATTCCCGTCATTTTAGATACGATATACGCCACTTCCTCGCGGCTAATGTTAGGCCGGTTCTTATCCTGATTTTTCTTCCAGTCGCGTTTGGTTTCCTCGAGGAGCTTTTTAAGCCGCTCCTCTTCCTCCCGCAGCTTAACGGCCTCTTCAAAGTTTTGTAACCGAATGGCCAGGTCTTTCTCACGGGCGATCTTCCTGTACTCTTGTTCCAACAACCGCAGTTCCTCGGGACGAGAATAGACCATTAACTTTGCGCGGGAACCGGCCTCGTCAATTACATCGATCGCCTTGTCTGGAAGAAAACGGTCCGAGATATAGCGGTCAGAGAGACGAACCGCCTCCTCAACGGCATCATCCGATATCGTTACCCCATGGTGCTCTTCATATCGATCTTTCAGGCCTCTTATAATTTGAACCGTCTCCTCTGCCGAGGGGGGCTGAACCAGAATGGCCTGAAAACGACGTTTCAAGGCTGCGTCTTTTTCGATATGTTTGCGGTACTCGTCGAGCGTGGTCGCCCCGATGCATTGAATTTCTCCCCGCGCAAGGGCCGGCTTTAACATATTTGATGCGTCGATGGAACCTTCCGCCGCGCCTGCGCCGACCAACGTATGAAGTTCATCAATAAAGATAATGATATTCCCCGCCGATAAAATCTCTTTCATGACGACCTTCAATCGCTCCTCAAACTGGCCGCGGTATTTTGTTCCGGCCACCAGAGAACCGAGATCAAGGGCAATCACCCGGCGATTTAAGAGGCTATCTGGAACATCTGCGGCGACAATCTTTTGCGCCAGACCTTCCACAATGGCTGTCTTCCCAACACCAGACTCGCCAATGAGAACAGGATTATTCTTGGTACGACGGCTCAAGATTTGAAGAACCCGCTCTATTTCGTCATGGCGGCCAATGACAGGATCGAGGGCCCCATCCACAGCCAACTGCGTGAGGTCGCGACCGAACTCATCCAATGCAGGCGTGCTGCTCTTCTTCTCTTTTTCACGCGGGACAGACTTCCTTAAGAGATTGATGGTCAACTGCCGCGCCGTCAGCAAATTTCCGC
>CAYJWQ010000007.1:28212-33632 GCA_964373895.1 uncultured Nitrospirota bacterium | reverse complement strand
ACAGACTTCCTTAAGAGATTGATGGTCAACTGCCGCGCCGTCAGCAAATTTCCGCCGAGGCCTCGAATAATCTTGCCGCCGATGCCGTCTTCCTCTCGCAGCAAACCTAATAAAAGGTGCTCGCTTCCAATATAATTGTGCCCCAGGAGCTTCGCCTCCTCAACGGAATACTCAATCACCTTTTTGACGCGGGGCGTAAAAGGGATCTCCCCAAAGGTCATGGTATTGCTTCCGCTGGGAAGATTGCGCTCCACTTCCAAGCGTACCTGTTCCACGGAAAGACCCATGCGCTTTAAAACGGAAAGGGCAATCCCGTCTCCCTCCCGCAAGAGGGCCAGGACAAGATGTTCGGTCCCCAGATAATCGTTTTGATGCCGCTCCGCCTCTTCACGGGCGAGTATGATAATCTTTCTCCCTCTATCCGTAAATTTTTCGAACATCACCCCTCCTTAATCTACCGGAACGCGCTTGAGGTTTTCCTGACGCCACAACCACATCTTAGGATGGAGCTTACCCTTGATCTTATTGTAATTCTCCCCCCTATGGTTGTCAAGGCATATTTGGAATTTTGGGAAACCCAAGGACAGAGATTGAAACTCTGAACGCTTTTTTTTGGGAGAGGAAGGATGTTGACAATCGTAAAGAACTTGTATTATCAAAACCTCAAGAAATCCCTATGCCCAACATGAAGGAAGAACTAAGCGCCCTGGAACAAAAGCATCTCTTGCGTAAGTTAACCGCTGTCGGCTTCGCAACATCCACCCACATCGAACAGGATGGAAAATCCTATCTCCTCTTCTCTTCCAACAACTACCTGGGTCTTGCAAACCATCCCATCTTAAAATCCGCCGCTATTTCCGCGATAGAAACCTGGGGGGTAGGGGCAGGGGCCTCACGGTTGGTATCAGGCAATTGCCCGTTATACGCCGAGCTTGAAGTCGCACTGGCTAAGTTTAAATGCACCGAATCAGCTTTGGTGTTTAATTCCGGGTATACAACCAACATCGGTGCGCTTGGCGCTATCCTTAAAAAAGGCGATCTTGTTTTATCGGATCGACTGAACCATGCAAGTCTCATTGATGGCGCCCGGCGATCAGAGGGGACGTTTCGCGTCTATCGCCACAAAGACGTCTCCCACCTTAAGGCCATGCTCTCTCGCCGCAGCCGAGGGCAGAGGGCCGTGGTCGTTACCGATGGCATCTTTAGCATGGAAGGCGACATTGCGCCGTTGCCGGAAATCGTACATCTTGCAGAAGCGTATGACGCCCTGGTCTATCTGGATGACGCGCATGCGACAGGTGTGCTCGGTCCCCATGGCCGGGGAACCTGCGATCATTTCCATATCACAAATCCCCGAATCATCCAGATGGGAACGCTAAGTAAGGCATTGGGAGGCTTTGGCGGATTGATTGCCGCAAACCGTTTGCTCATTGACTACCTGATCAATAAAACGGGCCCTTTTATTTATACCACGGCGCTCCCGCCATCTTTGCTCGCGTCGGCCCTCGCCGCAATTAACCTGATTCAAAAAGACGATTCGTTCAGGAAAAAACTCTGGCAGCATACCGGTTACGTCCGTCAAAAAGTAACCTCTCTTGGATTCGACACCCTTGGGAGCGAAACCCCTATTATTCCCATTCGCGTCGGCAGCAGCGAGATGGCGCTGGCGTTCTCAAGAAGACTTTTTAATGAGGGCATCTACCTCCCGGCCATCCGACCGCCCACCGTCCCGGAGGGATCCGCCCGCCTGCGCATCAGCTTAATGGCCACGCATACACAAGAACAGATTGATTTTCTTTTGAAATCACTCGAGGAAATCGGAAAAGAGCTCCGGCTGATATAACATGGCGCCCCTTCAAAAAAGAATCGTCGTGATTACCGGCGCATCGGGAGGGCTGGGACAAGTCCTTTGCCAGACATTCGCTTCTCAAGGAGATGCCATTGCGGTGCATGTCCATCAAAACCGATCTTGCGGAAGGGAACTGGTTAAGCGGTTTCAGGCAGAGGGAAGAGAATCGGAACTCTTCTCCGCCAATCTCAAAGATTCAAAATCGGTGCGACAGATGTTTGATAAAATTCTCGATCGGTGGAAACGGATTGATATTTTAATTAACAATGCGGGCGTCACCGACAATCATCTTTTGATACAAACAGGAGAGGCCGCATGGGATACGGTCATCGGCGTCAACCTCACAGGGGCCTTCTTTTGCCTAAGAGAAGCGGGGCGCCTCATGCAGAAAAACGGGGGGGGACACATTATTAACATCGCATCGATCAGCGCCTATACCGGACCGATCGGCCAGGCGTCTTATGCCGCATCCAAACGGGGACTCATCGCCTTGACGCAATCTGCAGCGCTTGAATGGGCCCCTATCCAGGTAAACGCGGTCCTGCCGGGATTTCTCCCATCAGGGATGACGTCTCCTCTATCCCACTCTCAACGAGAGAAAATCGTACAGGAGAATCTGTTAAAGCAACCCTCCACGTTACAAGAGGTCTCCCATTTTATCTTTCATCTCTCTACGATGAAGCAGGTTTCGGGACAGATTTTTAATCTGGATAGCCGAATTTTCTAAAAAATATGGACAGGGGTATTTTTATCACCGGCACCGACACAGGTGTTGGGAAGACAATGGTGGCAGGCGCCATCGCCCGCGCCCTCGCCCCATGCGGGGTTGGCGTCATGAAACCGATTGAGACCGGATGCCGCAGAAGGAAAGGAGAGCTGTTTTCATCGGATGGAAGCTATCTTAAAACCGCGGCAAGGTCTGATGACCCGATCCAACTGATTACGCCCTGCCTCTACCGCCACCCCTTGGCCCCATGGAGCGCTTCGATCCTGGAAAAAAAGAGGGTTGATTTAAAAAAAATAGTCGAGTGTTATAGACAACTCCGCCAGAAACATTCCTTCTTAATCGTGGAAGGGATTGGCGGGCTTTTGGTCCCCATCACCGCCCATACGCATCTGATCGATATCATCTTATTACTGAATCTTCCGGTGATTCTTGTTGCCAGAAGTGGGCTGGGAACGATTAATCATACCCTGCTCACACTACGCTATGGGGCAGAACATGGCGTTCGGTTTCTGGGTCTGATCTTAAATCAGACCACACCTACGTCCACATTGGCAGATCGCACCAATCCCAAAATACTGTCCGATCAGACAGATATCCCCCTCTTAGGCCTCATCCCGCATTTAAATAAAGTTCAATCAACCGAGGATCAGATTGAACGCTCCAAAAACTATCTAATGAAAAATCCTCCGATGAAAGAGAGGGTCTTACAGTGGAAGGAAGAGAGCATGGGGAAGAAGTGATCGACTACAACAAACCGGCCGACATGAAGCTGAAATGACGGTCTCTCCCGACAATAATATGATCGAGGATATGAATATCCATGGCGCGCGTCGCCTCAATCATCGTGCGGGTCAGGCGCCGATCTTCATCAGAAGGAGAAGGGTCGCCGCTTGGATGGTTGTGGACTAAGATTAAACCCGCCGCATGGTGCGAAAGCGCCGCCTCGATCAGCCGCCGTGGATAAATGACGGTCCGGTCAATGGTCCCTTCGTGGACAATTTCATGCCCGACGGTCTCATTCTTGGCGTTAAGATAGATCACCATCAACGCCTCGTGTGAAAGGCCCGAAAGGGTTAATCTGGAAAAATCAACCACTGCCTGGGGAGAAGATAAGAGATCGCGCCGCTCAATCCGGCTTAAAAGATACGCCCCGCAGAGCGCCTTTGTAAGTCGGATGAGCGTCGCGGACGCTGGCCCAATATCGGGGGCCTCTTCTAACTCCCTTTGCGCCGCATCCAGGACGCCGGGGAGACTTCTAAAACGGGCGATCAGCGCCTTGGCAATCGGCTTCACATCCTTTCTTGGAATCGCGTAGGTTAAGAGCAGCTCCAATAATTCGTAAGAGTGCATCCCCTCCGCGGAGGCGGAGCGAAACCGTTCCTTTAAGCGTTGTCGGTGCCCAAGATGATGCGGTGATTTTTCCCCACCTCTCATGTCAACAATGCCCCCCCGCCGCATCATTTAATAAGACAATCCACTGCGCGACATTGGAACGAATCTCTCCAGACACCGCCACGGCCGAAATCACGGCAACGCCGTCTGCGCCGGCCGAAATCACGGTGGGAAGCGCTGAAAGGGTGATACCGCCAATGGCGTAAAGCGGAATCGCAACCTGTTTCTTCACCTCGGAAATCGCCTCGACACCCACCGGCTTATACGAAGAGACCTTTGTTTGCGTATGAAAGATGGGGCCAAAACCGATATAGTCGGCCCCTTCCAACTCGGCCGCAATCGCTTCGCCCAGAGAATGGGTCGAGATGCCGATAATCACCTCTTTTCCCAGGAGTCTTCTCGCCACCCAGAGTGGAAGATCGTCCTGTCCCAGGTGAACACCGTCTGCCTTGACCGCCAAGGCCAGGTCGATAAAATCGTTGATGATCAACGTCACCCCATGGCGCGTCGTTATTTGTCGAAGCAGGACAGCCGTTTCGTACATTTTGTATCTTTCGGCGCCCGTCTCGCGATATTGCACAAGGCGCGCCCCGCCAGAAATCGCCTCTTCCACAGCCGTCACCAATTTCTGCCGCTTAGACTGAAACCCCGTCTCTGCTGCGGGGCAGACGGTAGAATCTGTAATGAAATAGAATGGAGACATTGTAATTAGGAGGGGGTAGCGGAGAGAAGACGCTCAAGAAAATTCGTGGAATATCTTCCCTTGATAAAGCCAGGGTCATCAAAAACCTTCCGATGGAACGGAATGCTGGTTTTAATTCCCTCTATCACAAACTCCGAAAGGGCCCCCTTCATTTTCCTGATCGCCTCATCGCGAGAATCGGCGTGGACAATCAACTTGGCAATCAGGGAATCATAATACGGGGTCACCACGCTCTGGACATTGACCGCCGTATCCACACGAACCCCCGGCCCCCCTGGAAGGTGTAAAGCGGTGATGACGCCCGTGGAGGGGGTAAACTTTTCAGGGCATTCGGCGTTGATGCGACATTCTATGCTATGGCCGAACGATTTAACCTGGCGCTGCTTAAACGCAAGCGGCTCCCCTGCCGCGATTTGAATCTGCTGTTTAATAAGGTCAATCCCAGTCACCATCTCCGTCACCGCATGTTCGACCTGAATCCGTGTGTTCATCTCAATAAAATAGAACTTGTGATCTTTATCAAGGAGGAATTCGACGGTACCTGCATTCGTATAATGGGCGGCGTCAACCACTTTAAGGGCCACCCGGCCGAGCTTCTTCCGAAGCTTATCATTCACTGTGGGAGAGGGAGATTCCTCTATTAACTTTTGATGCCGTCTTTGTATGGAGCAGTCTCGCTCTCCAAAATAGATCGCCTTCCCTTTTTCGTCGGCCAACACCTGAATTTCAATATGTCTCGGATCAACAAA
>CAYJWQ010000007.1:18629-28112 GCA_964373895.1 uncultured Nitrospirota bacterium | reverse complement strand
CCTTCCCTTTTTCGTCGGCCAACACCTGAATTTCAATATGTCTCGGATCAACAAAATATTTTTCGATGTAGACCCCATCATCTCCAAACGAGGTCTTGGCCTCCATTTGAGCCGTTTGAAACGCCTGTCCGATTTCATCCTCTTTCCAGACCACCCGCATTCCGCGCCCGCCCCCTCCCGCGACCGCCTTGATGATCAGAGGGTAGCCGATCCGCTCCGCCGCTTCACGCGCCTCTTTCTCTCCGGCAATTCTCCCCTCGCTCCCCGGAACAACGGGGACCCCTTTTTGTATCACAACCGAACGGGCCTTTACCTTATCGCTTAACAGGGCAATCGAATCCGGAGAGGGACCGATGAATTTAATCTCCGCCGTCTGGCAGACCTCCGCAAAATGGGCATTTTCAGCCAGAAAACCGTAGCCAGGATGAATCGCCTCCGCGCCGGTAATTTCCGCAGCGCTTAAAATATTGGGGATATTGCGATAAGAAAGGGCAGGATCGGGCGGGCCGACGCAGACACTTTCATCAGCGAACCGGACATGGGGCGACGCCGCATCCGCCTCCGAATAGATCGCCACAGACGGGATACCCAACTCACGGCAGGCGCGGATAATCCGCAGAGAAATCTCGCCGCGGTTTGCCACCAAGATCTTCTTAAACATATCGCTTTGCCATCGAGCAATCTAAAAATGTCCGGCAGGCGCTACGCGGGTTCAATCTTAAAAAGGGGCGCTCCATATTCGACAGACGATCCACTCTCCACTAAAATCGCGACCACCTTTCCATCAATCTCCGACTCAATCTCATTAAGCAGCTTCATCGCCTCAACAATACAGAGGGTCTGTCCCTTCTTTACGATCTCCCCCACTTCAACATAGGCCTCCATTTCCGGAGAAGAAGACCTATAAAACGTGCCGACAATCGGAGACCGTATTAAAACGGTCTGATCGTCCTCCACCCCTTTGGTCTCTACCGGCAATGGGAGGGAGCGTTCCCGCGGCTGTACCGGGAACGGGCGCTCCGCCTGAATCGGCGTCTCTTTGCGCAGTTTAATACGCTTCCCACCTTCCTCAACTTCAATTTCAGTCAAGGAGGCCTCCTCCATCAACGCAATCAGTTTTTTTATTTCCTTAAAATCCATCGTCACCCACGCTATCGAGTCAAACCCCTATTTTACCCGTTCCACGTAGGTTCCTGTGCGGGTATCTACTTTAATGATCGTTCCTTCCTCAATATAGAGCGGCACCTTCACGCTGCCGCCTGATTCCAACTTCGCCAGTTTGGTTCCACCCGTCGCCGTATCTCCCCGAATCCCCGGGGCTGTCTCAACAATTTTCAACTCCACAAATAAGGGGAGCGCCACTTCCAAAGGCGCCCCCCGGTAGAAAAGAATGTTCACAAGCATGTTCTCTTTCAAAAAATCTTTCGCCGATCCCATTTGCGCCGCGGTTAGAAAAAGCTGCTCATAGGTATTGGCGTCCATTAAATGATATTCCTCTCCAGATACGTAAAGAAATTGCATCTCACGTTCCATGAGATCCGGCGACTCAAACTTCTCACCTGAACGAAAGGTCCTCTCCAACTGGTTCCCCGTCTTTAAGTTTTTTAGCTTGGTTCGAACAAAGGCCCCTCCCTTACCAGGCTTGACATGTTGGAACTCAACGATGGCATACGGATCCCCATCAAGCTCAATCTTGAGTCCTCCTTTAAAATCGCTCGTTGAAATCATCGCATATCCTAGTGGGCTTGCGTCGCCCCCTCCAACCCCTCCCGATCCTCCCTAATATTCTGAAGCCACCTTTCCAAGTAACGCACCTTTTTTCCCTTAAGAAGGTCGGTCTTTAATACAACCGCCTCTTTTGACAGACGCGCCGCCTCCATTCTTAACGCCGTCTCTAACCCAAGCTTGCTCTCTTCATCGGCGGAATCCCGCGCAATCAACTTTCGGTAGACAAACGCGGCCTCCTGATATTCCCCCTGTTCCATATAGGCCGATGCCAAGATGGTTGAAACCTCCTCTGCCTCAACCACGGATGCCTCTGTTTGATCCAGCACAATCTCATCAAGCGGTCTCTCCTCCACCAACGATGGCGACTCTCCAAGAGAAATCTCCGGGATGGGAGACGATACAGCCGTATCCCGAACTTCCCCGGCTGGGTGAGAAATCCCCTGTTCGGCCTGTAACGTCACCGCCCCCTCAAGGGTGGATAAAAGGAGCTTGCCCTCTTGGTCATGGGGATCAATGGTTAAAATCTTAATACACGCTTCAACTGACTGATTTAACTGTCTTTTATTCTGAAAAATCATGGCCAATTTCTTCAGGGCAGGGATACTTTCCGGATTGAGCGCCAAGACCTGTTCAAACTCTAACTTAGCCTCATCCATGCGATCATTCTCAAAATATATTCCACCGAGCATTCTATGACCGGAAACAGAGGCAGGATGGTTTCTAATCCCTTCTACAAGGACGTTGATCGCCTCCTCTTGCATGTCACATTCCAAATATGCCTCCGCCAAAGGGATAAAAAAACGCAAAGCAGGATTCTTTTCAACCCTTTCCTTTAGATACGAGACCTCGCGGGATGACACCTTATCAGCCATGATAATTAATATAGAAGATTCGGGCGATCATAACAAATCATGGGAAAAAGTCAAGAAAGGGATGGCTCCCAAGAACAGCGATAGAAACTGGTTCTGTCATCTAAACCCCCTCCCCGTGGGAGGGGATAAAGGGGAGGGGGGAACCTTGCGGGTGACCTTTCACCCTCACCCTCTCCCATCAAGGGAGAGGGTTCAATTGATGTTTTCTATCGCTGTTCTTGGGATGGCTTAAGCCGTAGGACTTCGTCTAAAATACGATAAGCAAGCAATTGTTTGGACATTTTTGGGAGACTTATAATTTTGTCTTTTTTATCAAAAAGTTGTACGATATTTGTTTCAGTGTCAAACCCCGCTCCTGCTTGTGTAACATCATTTGCAACGATCAAATCGAGCCCTTTGGCGTAGAGTTTCTTCCTGGCATTCTCTGTCAGATTCTCGGTTTCAGCCGCAAATCCGACGAAGAGTTTCTTCCCCTTTATAGCAGAAAGACCTTGCAAGATATCGTCGGTTTGTTCAATCGCCAGCGATTTAAGCCCGTTATTCTTTTTAATCTTTTGAAAAGAGGCGGTCTTCGGTCTAAAATCGCAAACAGCAGCCGCCATGATCACAATGGAGGCGGCCGGGAAGTGGCGTTCGGTCTCCTTTTTCATCTCCTCTGCCGTGCGAACGGATATACGCCTTATACCCGGCGGCGAGGAAAGACCACTTGGACCGCTAATTAAAATAACCTCCGCCCCCCATTGGTGGGCTGCTTCCGCCAGGGCATACCCCATCCTTCCCGATGAGCGATTTGATATAAATCGGACAGGATCAATCGGTTCCTGGGTGGGGCCGGCGGTGACTAATATTACCTCCCCTTTTAATCTATCTCTTTCCTTAAGATAGGTAGCGATCCATTCCACAATGGCCCTTTCATCGGCCAGTCGCCCCTTCCCTTCCTTTCCGGAGGCAAGCGGCCCTGTTTCAGGTTCAATGACATGGATACCCCATTCACGGAGAATAGAGATATTTCTCTGGACGGTCGGATGATCCCACATGCCGATATCCATTGCGGGAGCCACCACAACCGGGGCAGAGGCTGACAACAGGAGAGAGGTTAGAAGATCGTCTGCAAGGCCGGCAGCCATTTTCGCGATAAAATCAGCGGTCGCAGGGGCAATTAAGACAAGGTCGGCGTCTTGCGTCAGGGTAAGATGGATCACCTTATCATGTAAATCAAACAGGTCGGTAAAAACAGGCCTGCCTGAGAAAATCTGGAGGGTCAGCGGTGAGACAAAACGATGGGCGGCGGGGGTCAGGACCACCTGAACCTCCGCCCCTTCCCCAGTCAAATCCCTTAGAATCTGTATCGCCTTGTAAGCAGCGATGCTCCCTGTAACGCCCAAGAGCACCTTTTTCCCCAATAACATCATAACCCTTGATGGGAGCCTGCTATTCTTCCTTCCCTGTTTTTTCCGATTTTCCAGATTTATCAGAGGTTTCTAGAAAAATGTTCAACTCCTTCTTAATTTCCGATGCCAGGTCTTCTTCACGTTCAGCGAGACGGGCTTGCGTCTTCATCTCTTCCCGCAATCGTTTCTCTTCACGCTGGGCAAGCCGCGCGTTTTTTCCATACAGTATTTCAATATCCGCCGTTATCACCTCTTGAAGGGCAATGGTGCTCGCCTTGGTGTACTCTGTTTGAATGGTCGGTTTCACCCCTTCCATAATCTGCCTCGCCCGATGCGCCGCAATATTCACCATGCGGTAGCGTGAACCCACCACTTCGTCCGCCGTCTTAATTGTCTTAATTGGAAGAGAAATAATATCCATGTCGCTCCTTTTAAATCGTCTCTTTTCCGAGCCGTTTAATAAATGTCTCCTCAATCCAGGAGAAGTTTACCTGCCTCATCTTAATCCGTTCCGCGGTGATCACGGCCCCTAGATCTTTCAGGGCCTGTTTAAACTCTTCATTCACGATTAGATAATAATACTGCCGGTAATTCCATATCTCTTCCCGCGCCTTATGAAGCCTTCGCGCGACCTCCTCATGCGAGTCGGTCTTTCGATCGAGCAGGCGCTGACGAAGCACATCAAACGACGGGGGGAGGACATAGACATAGACCGCCTCACTAAACTTCTTTTTCAAGGTCATGGCACCCTGGGGATCAATGTCGAGGATAACGTCAATGCCTCGCTCGGTACAATCGATCAATTGTTCCCGCGAGGTGCCATACAGGTTTCCATGCACTTCGGCCCATTCCACAAAGTCGCCCTTGTCGATCCGGGTTCGAAACGTCGGCTCATCAATAAAAAAATAATCCTTTCCATGGACTTCTCCGGACCGAGGAGATCGGGTGGTATATGAAACCATATAGTGGAGATTAACCACCGACTGCGCCGCGTCCCGACAGAGAGAGGTTTTCCCGGCGCCCGAAGGGGCCGACACCACAAATATCATTCCCTTTCTTCCGGTCATCCCCCGCCACCTTACTCGATGTTCTGCACCTGCTCCCTGATTTTCTCAAGTTCGCTTTTCATGGCAACCACATGCAGCGAAATGTCGGCGTCATTGGCCTTCGACCCAATGGTGTTCACCTCACGGTTTACCTCCTGCAGTAAAAATTCCAACGTCCTGCCAACCGCCTCTTTTTTCTTACACGTCTTATGAAATTGTCCAAGGAGGATATTCAGTCGGACCACCTCTTCACTGATGTCACACCGATCCGCGAGAATTGCAACCTCTTGCGCCAACCGATTCGGGTCTACGGGGACATCTTTTGCCAGTTCAGCCACCCGCATCTTGAGCCGCTGATGGTGGGCGCGGACCACTTCCGTCCTGCGGGTCTCAATCAACTGAAGCGCTTCCGAAAGATGGCCAAGCCGCAACGCCAGATCAGCGGCAAGCCCCTTCCCCTCCTCGCGCCGCATCTTTTCTAAGGCCAGCATCCCACGATTCAGCGTCCGCTCAAGAACGGGCCCCACCGATTCTAATGGCTCAACCGGCTCTGAAACGGTAATCATCTCTTTAAAGTCACTCAACAAGCTCAAGTCAATCTCGCCCTTTAAATGTAAGGCCGCTTTCAGCTTCTTGAGAATGCGATAATGGGCCTCTGCGGATGGAAGGTCAAGCTCATACCGTCTTAAACCGGCCGATGCGCCGTTAAAACTAACCGATACCTCGATATGCCCTCTTAAAAAGCGGGCCGACACCTTCTTCTTAACCGCCTCTTCAAACGGCGAGAGATGCTTAGGAAGACGAACAGTTAGATCACAATAGCGGTGGTTGACCGACCGGAACTCCACCACCAGGAAGCGGCCCCGAAACTTCCCCTCCGCGCGTCCATAGCCGGTCATCCCTTGCATCATCAATTTCCATGAAATGAGAAGGAGAGATTATAACGGCCACCCTCTTTTCTTGTCAAATCCTTATCCATTCCGGTATCCCAAAAGAATGTCGATCCTCTCGGATCTCCGCTCCGATTCCCCCTCTCCCAAAAAATCGCTCACTTCTTTCTCCAAGGTGTTCTGGATAAATTCCTATACCTTTTCCCGAACCGGACTTTCCAAAATCTCATCGTGTTTTGGTTCTTGATGTTTCATCAATATTTGTGTTTTGACGCTTCATGCTGGCGCATCCTTATTATAGAATGTCAGGCTCTAAGAGACCAAGCGAAGGGATTCAAGAGAGCGGTTTGCTGTTTTGGGGATTGGACAGGCTCTTTTCTGATGGGCCCACTTCATTATTCTCTCGTTCCGGTATCCGATACGATTCGCTCACCCAGTGCCCCAAATCGATCAGATTGCATCTATCGGAACAGAAGGGACGATGCCGATTCCCCTCCCACAGAGACTCCTTTTCACAAACGGGGCATTTTACTGTCACCATGATTACGTCAGTCCCAGATGGGGTGAATAACGGGCTTCCCGGATCATCCGATCTCTCCTAGAAAAAAGAGTCGCTGTAACAGAACCGATCTTTATTCTCGTTTTTATCAAAACCGGAATCCGCTTCACATCGTCGGAAAACCAGATAAAAACATCTCCTTTATCCATAAATAGACCCTCATAACGAACCAGCGCTTGAACCTTAATCGTCTGGAATATCCCGACGGGGGTCTTGACCTCCTCTCTCTTTAAGGCTCGCAATTCTAATTTCCAATTCTTCTCACTCTCATGTACGTCAATATAGGTAGAAGTCCCGACCTTCGGTAATTCTCTACTCCGGAAGAAATAGAGAGAGCTTAATGAGTCTTGCACAGCGGGGGGAATCTCAAATGTTTCTGTTTTATTGTTTTTAAACTGGACCGCCTGATGTTGAATCTGATCAAAGTTAATGGTCTTATTTCTCTTTTTCCTCCCCTGATGTTGTTTGACGTTTAGATAATGCGTGTAGAGGCCCTCTGCGTCCATGTGGGTTTCCACCCGGTCATCCACGCGATAGAAAAGGGAGACCAAATCGTTTGATTGCGCTGTCAGAAGAATAGGATAGATCGCCCGACCGTTGAATTGAACCTTATCCTTTATCTCAAATATGGCAACTCCCGTTTTCGCCCCCAGATAGGCAATATCGTAAACCAGCCGCTCCCCTTCCTGAAAGGCCACCTGGGACAAGAGCGGTCGCGCCGAAACCGGTTCCGTCGCTTCAAGAGAAAACCCTCCTAGAAAAATCAGGGAAATCACATAAAATAATATCCGTCCTCTCTTCCTAAAAAGGCACATCTCTCCCCCTATCCACCGATTGAAAATAGCAGATATCAAAGAAAAACGTCAAGAATGACCATAGAACAGAGATAGGAATTCGTAAAAATGAGAAACGTATACTCTATCCGATGCGAGGCTTTATCACAGACCCACTTACTTCACAATAATTCGTCTTAAGCCCTATTTATTTTGGATTGACAACATTGTATGAGAGAGTTGCTTTATCCCTAGTGGGATGTTAGATTGGACTCTCTTTATAGGGCGTATCGGAAGGCGCTATGCTGAAAATGATGCGGAAAGGAACGATTGAAAACCCCCTTTTCTTTCGGATTGTCATGGGAGTGCTTGCTGCTGTTTTTGCGTTATCAATGGGTTGGTGGGGTTTCGACAACAATGATGAGAATACCGTTGCATGGGTGAATGAGGATCCGATCCCGCTTGAAGAATATCGTCAGGTCTATCAGAACACGGCCGCACTCTATCGCGAACTACTCCAGGGGGAATATGACGACAAAGCGCTTCGAAAACGGGTGATCGAGGAGTTGGTCGAACGGAGGCTCTGGCTGAAAGAAGCGATGGAGATGGAACTTTTCGTCAGTGACGAGGAGCTAAGGAGTTCCGTCATCCGGCTGCCAGGATTTCAGAAAGAGGGAAAGTTCGACCCTGAACGCTATCGCCGTGTCCTGGCATTTGAAAAATTGACCCCCACCCACTTCGAACGGCAGAAACGAAGGGAACTTCTCATTGAGAAGGCAAAGACCTTGGTGAAAGACGCTGTCGCACTCACCCCGGATGAAATAGAAGGAGCGGGAAAAGCCAATTCAAGCGATCCAGCAAAGGCCATTTCTGAGCTTTTACTTCAAAAGCAGCGAAAGTCCCTGCATGCGTATACCCTCGCCCTCAAGCAAAAAGCCTCGATTACAATCAAAGAGACATTGCTTTAACCTTATTTCACAGAAGAGATCAGAGAAAAAGGATTGACACGCGCGCCGTTGAGTCGCGCGCCCCAGTGGAGATGAGGGCCGGTGGCCCGGCCGGATTTTCCGACAAAACCGATCGTTTCTCCCCGACTGACCGAGTCTCCCTCCTTAACCGTGGCGCCCAATAAATGAAAGTACATCGTGAAAAGACCCATTCCGTGGTCGATGACCACAGAGTGGCCGTTAAAATAAAAATCGCCCACCAGAACAATTTTCCCATCGTTGGACGCTAATACCGGGGTTCCCAGAGGCGCCCCGATATCTTCACCGCTGTGCTGGTTTCTAAGTTGTCCGTTCAGCATTCTCCGGAATCCAAACGTGCCGAGGATTTTTCCCGCCACCGGAACCAGGAAACGGCCCTCCCAACCCTTCTGATCTTCACTCTGGCTAAATACACGCAATATCTGCGCCTTTTCGTCTTCCACCCGGACCAACGCCGGAGGATCGAGATCAACCATCTCCTTTGGAAGTGTGATCGCCTCGGTACCAAAGGCACCCTCTATCACATCAATCACATATGCCTCTCTTTTCGCCTCCTCTCCCTGCCTCCAGATAACCTCAAACGGTTGCGGGCCGGGAGACTGCGCCATATCAATTCCGATCAGGGCGAGGAATTCTTCTTTCGATTTCTTAAAGAACGGTATCTTCTGATTTAAAAAAATTCCCTGAACCGAACTAACGCCTGGCTCAAACTTCAGAGAGAGGGCAACGGCCTCTCCCTGTTTTGCCTTGATCGGTGGAGTTGCGGCAGACAAACCTTCCGGTAGGAACGAGAGTAACAGGATTGGAACAAGGATAAACGCCTTCATAAGGGCATCCGGTTGCTTAAAGACTCGCAGGGGAGAGAGACTGCTCAAAAAACTCCCCAGGCAGAACTGCGGAAACATGGGCTTTCCAAAAGTCTGCTTTTTGGCGTGGAGGATCCGAGAAAACCGTAACATACTGAAAAAGAGCATAAGAATTACCCCGGGGCCGAAAACGCAACCCCAAAAACGCAACCGATGGAGGCGTAACGTAGTCTACTATTTATGGGGTACCGCGGCTGCAATGAGTTCCGATACGCGCGGGTGGGATGGGGAGAAAGGATCCATGCAGAGGATCGTCTCCTCCCAGTAGCCGTTTAATTTTAGATAGGTCCAATCGACCGTATAAGATCGGTTTTTTTCTTTGGCAAAACGGATAAAGTCCCCCCGCACCTTCGCCCGCGTCGTTTGTGGCGG
>CAYJWQ010000007.1:0-18529 GCA_964373895.1 uncultured Nitrospirota bacterium | reverse complement strand
CTTTGGCAAAACGGATAAAGTCCCCCCGCACCTTCGCCCGCGTCGTTTGTGGCGGAACCTCAAGGGCCCTTTGGATATCCGCTTCCGTCGCAATCCGTTCCACCAGGTCTTGGCGACACAGAAGAGAGTAAAGGCCCCGATTTTGATTGACGTCATGATATTGAAGGTCCAACATTGCCACACGCGGATCGTCCCAGCCACATCCCCTCTCTCCCATATACGATGTGATCAACTCCTTTTTAATCACCCAGTCAATTTCGCGAGAAAGCCGCTGGGGATCTTCCTCCAACTCATTGAGCACATATTCCCATCGCTCTAAGAGATCCACGCTGACGTCATCCTCATCTTCCGAGGTGACATACTCCTTCGCCTTCCCCAAATAGGCACGCTGGATTTCAATGGCCGTCATCTCCTTTCCCCCCGCCAATCGCACCCGCTTTTTCAGTGTGGGATCTCTCGAAATCTCGCGCATCGCCTTCACAGGATCTTCGAGTTCCATGCCAGGCACAGAAAATCCGGCCTCAATCAGAGAAAGGATAAGGGCGGTTGTTCCCACCTTCAGGTAGGTGACGTACTCCGACATATTGGAGTCGCCCACAATGATATGGAGCCTGCGGTATTTCTCCGCATCGGCATGCGGCTCATCACGGGTATTGATGATGCTCCGAGACGATGTGGTCGAGGAAGAGGACTTTTCGTGAATATGTTGCGCGCGCTGGGAAATGAAATAATGACATTTGCCGGAAACCTTTAACACCTTCCCCGCGCCTGTATAAATCTGCCTCGTGACGAAAAAAGGGATCATCTGCTCCGTCACCTTCCAAAAGTCCACATCCCTGCGCATTAAATAGTTTTCATGACACCCGTACGTATTTCCCATTGAATCGGTATTGTTTTTGTAAATATAAATCCTGCCCGACAATCCCTCCTCTTTCAGACGCTTCTCGGCAATGGGGAGGCACGACTCCAAAAGACGTTCCCCCGCCTTGTCATGCACCACCAGGTCAAACAGATTGTCACATTCCGGCGTGGAGTATTCAGGATGACAGCCCGTGTCCTGGTAGAATCTCGCCCCATTTCCCAAAAAAGCGTTGGAAGGCCAACTGTTAGGAATTAACCCCTCAAAGATATAACCCAGAATCTTCTCCATTGGGAGGTAGACCTTTCCCTGCGGGGCAAAGATCAATCCATATTCGCTTTCCAATCCAAAGACGCGGTTTTTCATTTTGTATGGTTTAGATACTCGGCTAATTCCTTTGAATAAAGTCGCCTGAACGCGCGATGTGATCGGGTCCGGTCTAAAACAGCCACCTCCAGACTATCCCCCTTCACCTTTTGATTGTAAACCTCCTCCATCGCGCTTACGGAAAGTTGCAACGCCTCTTTCAGAGGCTTCCGTTCATAGCAACCCTTCAGGTGGGAAAATAGGAGTTCCGCCTTTCCCCCCACGACAGAAAATTCTTTCTCATCAAAAATGCTTCCGTCGAAGGAAATCCGGTAAATCTCGTTTTCCGCTGATCCCTTTCCCACTTCTACCACGAGTATTTCCACCTCAAACGGTTTGGCCTCCTGGCTAAAGATCGTGCCGAGGGATTGGGAGTAGGCGTTGGCTAGGGATTTTGCGGTCACATCCTCTCTGCTGTAGAGATATCCTTTCATATCGGCGTGGCGAATCCCCGCCTTGCGTAAGTTTTCAAATTCGCTGTACTTTCCGGCCCCCGCGAAGGCAATCCTATCGTAAATTTCAGAAATCTTCTTCAGCGAGCTGGGGTTTTCCGCCAGAAGCAGTATCCCCTCTTCGTATTCCATGGCCACAATCGATCGCCCTCTTAAGATCCCCTTCTTGGCGTACTCCGCCTTATCCTGCATCATCTGTTCAGGCGACACGTAATACGGCATCACCATGCGCTATCCCCCCCCTTGCCTGGACATAATTTCTGTAAAGACACGTTTGATCTGCGCCTCTTCCACATCGGATACGCCTTGTTCATTGATGAACTTCACCGTCGGAAAGATGCCCCGAACCATGTCCGGCCCTCCTGTCGCCACATCCCCTTCCGCCGCATCATACAGGGCTTCAACGGCGATACAGATCGCTTCATCACAAGATGACTCCTTTTTAAAAATTTTCTTCAAAGACCCTCGGGCGTCTTTCCCGCCCGACCCGATGGCATAATATTCTGCCTCTTCATATTGGCCGCCCACGATATCGTATTTAAAAATACGGCCGCTCCCCCGCTTGATATCGTAGCCCGCAAAAATCGGGACGACCACCAACCCCTGCATCGCCATAGGGAGATTTCCTTTAATCATCTGCGCCAGCTTATTTGCCTTGCCATCTGAAGAAAGCTCCGTCCCCTCTAATTTTTCGTAGTGTTCTAATTCCACCTGAAAAAGCCGCGTTAAATCCATACAGGGGCCAGCCGCGCCCGCAATCGCAACGGCAGAATAATGGTCTGTCTTGTGGACCTTTTCAATGCGACGTTCTGAAATGGAGGTCCCTTCCGTCGCCCGGCGGTCTCCGGCAATGACAACGCCTCCTCGATAACGCAAGGCCAGAACCGTCGTTCCGTGAGGAACCTTTTGAGATAAATCCACGCCCTCCCGATGGGGATACCCCGGCAAGGTTGGAAGCCCCTGGGGATAATGGGTGGTCAACAATTGATAGAAACTCGATCCCGGATCGTGAAACTCAAACACTATTCCCCTCCTTTTTGGACAAAATTTTTCACAAACTCCTCCGCATTCTCTTCTAACACATCATCAATTTCGTCCATTAAACTATCCAGCTCCTCCTTGATTTTTTTCCCCTTTTCCGTTACCTCCGGGTTGGAGGAAACCGCCTCCTCTTTTTTATCCGAGTCCTTCTTCTTCTCCCTCTTTTTCTCCTGTTTTGCCATCGATAATAACCTCACGCTGTGATCATGGCGATTAATTCAGCAACTGTTTGGACCTTATCCAACATAGGCCCCACCAGTTCGTAACTCCCTTTAAACGGGTCTAAAAGGGGGAGCCTCTTAACGCTGGCGTTCCCCACGTCGAACAAAATCGAGCTCCAACTGGCCGCATAAACTTCCTTTGGAAATTTCTGAAGGCAACGTCCGCGAAAATAGGCGCGTGTGCCGCGGGGAGGATTCTCCTGCGCATCTGCCACCGCCTCTGGCGTGGCCAACCGATCCACATGCCCCCCCCGTTCCAAGGCATAGTAGAGCCCTTTTTTCTGAACCACATCATGGTACTGAAGATCCATCATCGCCACACGGGGATCTTTCCACCCACACACCTTACGCTCCATATACGACTCGATGAGTTTCTTTTTGATCACCCAATCTATTTCCCGCGACAACTGCATCGGGTCCGCCTCTAATTGTCCGAGAACAGCGCGCCATTTTTTAAGAATATCCCAAATAGACGGGTCATCGCTTCCGCTAAAATGCGTCTCTGCCGCATCCAGATACGCCCTTTGGATCGCAGTGGCGGTCCATGCCGCTCCGTTGGCCAGCCGGATGGTCTTCTTCATAGAAAGATCGCGCGAAACCTCCTTGATACCCAAAACGGGATTTTCAAGATCAACGCCAGAGACCTCGCGGCCCTCTTCCATCATGGCCAGGACCAACGCTGTTGTGCCGACCTTCAGATAGGTCGTCACCTCCGACATATTGGAATCGCCGACAATCACGTGCAATCGTCTGTAACGGCCCGCGTCCGCATGGGGTTCGTCCCGCGTATTGATGATCGGCCGCTTCACCATGGTGTTCAGATCCACCCAGACCTCGAAGAAATCGGCGCGTTGCGAGATCTGGTAGGCCACGGCGTCGGTCTTATTCTCGGCGCCCACCTTCCCGGAACCGGCATAAATCTGCCGCGTCACCAGGAAAGGGGTCAGTTGCGTCACAATCTTTTCGAAAGGGAGGGCGCGCGCCACCAGATAATTCTCGTGATATCCGTAGCTGTTTCCCTTGTTATCCGTATTGTTTTTATAAATGGCGAACTGGTCTTCATGATGCTTGAGGCGATTCGTCACCTCAAGACAGGTTTCCATGATACGCTCCCCCGCCTTTTCATAGGCCACAAGCTCGCGCGGACTGGTGCATTCCGGTGTGGAATATTCCGGATGCGCCCCATCCACATAAAGGCGCCCCCCATTTGGAAGGAGCTTATTGAGAAGACGGTTGTATTCCGGACCGGGGCGCTCCCGCTCCCCGTCGGCCTCAAAACCGCGCGCATCCATGAGGGGATTCTCATTTTCATAGTCCCAATGCGCGGAAGGGGAAGGAAGATGAGGATAACTGTTGATTAGAAAGATGGAATGAGAGACAGGATCTAAGGAGTTGGAATTCTTTTCGGCAATTCCGAACTCTGTCTCTGTCCCCAATATTCTTTTCATTGCGATTGTGCGGGCAGACGCGCGACGGCCACTATTCCCATGCTCCTCGTTCTGGCAGGCGCTGCCTGGCCATCACTTATAAGTAATGCCCTGTTGTGACGGTTTCGATCTGTTTGGATTCGCCGGCTGTCTTGGCCATGGTTCGGACATGAACAATCTTTTCACTTTTTCTTCCGGCAATTTTCGCCCAGTCGTCCGGGTTGGTCGTGTTGGGAAGATCTTCGTTCTCCTTGAATTCTTCTTGAATGGCGCGGATGATATCTTGTACCTTCACCCCTTTTATTCCGGTCTCCAACATACGTTTAATCGCATATTTTTTCGCCCTGGACACAATTCCCTCAATCATCGCCCCGCTGGAGAAATCTTTAAAATAGAGCATCTCTTTTTCTCCATTCGCGTAGGTCACCTCCAGGAATTCATTCTCCTTCCGGAGGCTATACATCTCTTGCACCGCCTCGGCAATGA
This sequence comes from uncultured Nitrospirota bacterium, assembly GCA_964373895.1. GTDB lineage: Bacteria > Nitrospirota > Nitrospiria > SBBL01 > SBBT01 > SBBT01. Next base: position 13,677 of record CAYJWQ010000007.1, on the reverse strand, counting down.
TCTGATCGGCCGCCATGGCGCGATCTCCTCGCACCTTCTCCAGCAACTCTTGATGATAGGGAAGATCGCCGGTTAAATATTTATGGAAAATATCAGAAGCTGCCTTCTCATCGGGCCGGTCAATCTTAATTTTCACATCGAGCCGCCCCGCGCGCAAAATGGCCGGATCCAGGAGGTCTTGCCGGTTGGTTGCGCCAATGACGATCACGTTTCTAAGGCGCTCTAACCCATCAATCTCGGACAAGAACTGCGGAACGATGGTGGCCTCCATATCGGAGGAGATCCCCGTCCCGCGTGTCCGAAAAAGGGCGTCCATTTCATCAAAGAAAATAATGACCGGGTGGCCCTCTTCAGCGCGCTCCCTCGCCTTCTTAAAGACTTCCCGAATCTGCCGTTCGCTCTCACCCACATATTTGTTGAGGAGTTCAGGCCCCTTAATATGGAGGAAGAAACTCCTCACCTCCTTTCCAGAACGACTACCCAGCTTCTTGGAAAGTGAGGCGGCGACGGCCTTGGCAATCAAGGTCTTTCCACACCCGGGCGGCCCATAGAGGAGCACCCCCTTGGGCGGCAGAAGCTTATGCTCCGCAAAAAGCTCCGGGTGGAGAAAAGGAAGTTCCACCGCATCTTTCACCATGGTGATCTGATCTCGAAGCCCGCCGATATCGTCATAAGAGACGTCGGGAATCTCCTCGAGAACGACCTCTTCCATTTCAGACTTCGGAAGTTTCTCTAAGGCGAGGCCGGAGCGAAAATCAAACAGGAGATTATCTCCCACCGCAAGACGGTCTTCCATCAACGGCTCCGCGAGCTCCACCACACGGTCTTCTTCTGCCCGCAGAGTGACAATCGCCCTGTCGCCGCCTAATATTTCTTTAATGCAAACCACTTCGCCTTGAAGCTCGAACGACGCCACCTCCACGGCGTTAAGCGCCTCGTTTAATATGAGCTGCTGACCTTTTTTTAGATCTTTGGTCGAGATATCAGGGTGCAAATTCACCTTCATTTTTCGACCGGAGAGATAGACGTTGATTGTCCCGTCCTGATTCGCGCCGGCGTAGATCGCGTAACTGGAGGGGGGGGAGGTTAATTTTTCAACCTCTTGCTTTAAGGCCTCGATATGACTCTTCGCTTCTACCAGGGCCGCGGTCAGCCTCTCATTTTGCTTCATCGCCTGATCGACGTTGGCGCGCGTCTGGCGCAAGCCCTTCAGCTCCTGCTCCATCGAGGCGACATGGGCCTGTAACTTCTCAATCTCCCGCTCATATTCAGAAACTTTCGCCTCTGAATCGCCACCGCTGAATTGTCCGGAAAGTCTTTTCATCGTGTCTCTAAAAGGATTCGATTTTCCCTGATTCTTCTTTGTTTCGGCCATCAACCATCCTCACCTCGATGTCCGCTCCCTTCTTGGTTTCATTCTATCACCTCTATATAACTCGGTCAACAGAACGGGGCCTCAAGGCGCAATCGCATCGATCTCATGTAAGAGGTCCTGACACTTGGTTCGAACATGATCTGCGGAGACGATTTCGGAAAGAACGGCAATCCCATCGGCGCCGGCCTCAAAAATCTCCCTCAATCTTCCGCTACGGATCCCCCCGATTGCGTAGAGCGGGATGGCGCTCGCCCTTCTCACCCTGTGAAAATAGTCAATCCCTAAAGGAGGACCATAACGCTGCTTAGAAGGGGTCGCGTAAATCGGGCCCAAGACGGCAAAATCAGCGCCACCCGCCTCGGCCCTTTTAACCTCATCCAGGCAATGACATGAGACGCCGATCCATCTTTTGGCCCCTAATATTTTTCGGGCAACAGCGACTGGGAGACCGGAGGCCGGGAGATGAAGTCCTTCCGCCTCCAGGGCCAGACAGAGATCGATTCGATCGTTGATGAACAACTTCATCCGATGCCGCCTTGTCACGGCCTGTATTTCCGATGCAAGTTTTAACTGCGCCCGAGGCGATAAATCTTTTTCACGGAACTGCACGGCCGAAACCCCCGCTTCTCCCGCCTCATCAATCACATGGGCCAGAGACCCTCCGGATGCGACGGTTCGATCGCCAATCAGATACAACTTAAAATCAACGGGAGGCATCGGATGAAGGGGACGCGCGCATTACTCAATCATGCCGGTCTGGGGACTGCTCGCCTGGGCGTAGAGCTTCTTTGGAATCCGCCCTGCCAGATAGGCCAGCCGCCCGGCGCGGACGGCATAGTTCATCGCCTCGGCCATTTGGATCGGGTTTTTCGCACCCGCAATGGCCGTATTCATTAAAACGCCATCGCAACCGAGCTCCATCGCCACGGCGGCATCAGAGGCCGTTCCGACCCCCGCATCTACAATCACAGGGACGGAAACCGTTTCCAGGATAATCTGGATATTATAGGGATTTCGGATTCCCAGACCCGATCCAATCGGCGCCGCCAGAGGCATCACCACTGCGGCCCCCGCATCTTCGAGTTTTCTAGCCATGATCGGATCATCATTGGTATAGGGAAAGACCACAAAACCCTCTTTTACTAAAATCCGCGTCGCCTCCAGAAGGGCCTCGTTGTCAGGAAACAAGGTTTTCGGATCGCCAATTACTTCTAACTTGACCAGATCGGAAACGCCAGCAGAACGCGCGAGCCTCGCTGTCCGAACCGCCTCTTCCGCTGTGTAACAACCGGCCGTATTCGGGAGAATTTTGTATCTCTTTGGATCGAGATAATCAAGAAGATTTTCTTTGGAGTGGTCTAAAATATTGACACGCCGGACCGCCACGGTGACACAGTCCGCGCCAGAAGCCTCAATGGCCTTTCTCGTCTCGTCAAAGGTGGCATACTTTCCCGTTCCAACAATCAAACGAGATTTAAATGTTAGACCTCCTACTACCAACGGCCCATCATTCTTCAAAGGACATCCCTCCACCTATAAAACTGATGACTTCGACCTGGTCTCCCTCTTTTAGAAAAACCTGATGGTACGCTTGTTTGTCAACCACAGACAGGTTGACCTCAACGGCCACCCGATCCGAAGCGATCTTTAGCGACGTCAGGAGCGACGCGACACTTAACCCTTCCGGAACCGCTTGCGCGATTCCGTTCACCGTAACCCGCATCCACGCCTTCCCGAAGCTCTGGAATCAAGATTGGCCCAACAAAGTATAGGCCATCGGCAAAAATGTTGTCAAACAGAGGCGGCCCCCTGTGCCGACCAAAGGCGCTGTCATTGGATCGCGGGTGGAATGAAGGTTGAAAAATCAGCGGATCCTTTGAAGTCGGCGCCTAAAATCAGCGGACCATTTGAGTCGGCGCCTTTGGATAGAGACCACTTTTACTGACCCTGACACGATTTTCTTCAAAATAGGAGGCCAACCCGGCCTTGGCAACATCGGTCGCCTTAATTTTCCATTTAGACCGATTGATGACCAAGGCGGCAACGGCAATTTCAGGGCGATCAACAGGCGCCATTCCCACAAACCAACTGTATTTCCCTTTCGGGTTGTCTCCCGAGAGGGAGCCGGTTTTTCCCCCAATGGTCAGCCCTCTTAAACTGGCCTCCCGCTTCTTGAACCGGAAGGCCTTTCGCGATGTTCCGTCGAGAACCGTCATGGCCATCATCTTTCGGATGGACCGCGCCGTTTCAGGAGAAATGGCTGTCGCAAACGCCTTCGGGGTGCAGGCATACAGCTCACCGCCATCGGGTCCCCGGATGAAATCGATCAGGCAGGGGGCCATCATGACGCCGTCATTCGCAATGGCCGCGCCAATGAGCGCGGCGTGAAGCGGGGAGAGGGTCACCTCTCCAAATCCGGCAGCGCTTTTTGCCAGATCGCGCCCATTCCCCTCTATCTTCATCTGACTCACCTGAACGGGGAGTTCAAAAGGGATCGGACGATTAAACTGAAAACGTTCTCCATATCCGATCAGCATCGGGACATCCAACCACCGAAGGGCCACCTTCGCAAAAACGGCGTTGTTTGATTTGGCCAGCGCTTCTCCCAGCGTCATCTTGAATTTATCCCGTTTTGGGTTATACACCCAATTTCTCGGTCTAAACCGGTAGGCGTTTCCCCGATAGGAAATCGAGGTGTCCGGCCCCGCCGCGCCTTCTTCAATCGCCGCCGCCGCCGTCACCAGCTTAAAGATCGAGGCGGCCGGATAAGTCGCCCTAAGGGAAAGATGGCGCGCCCTGGGATTTTCGTCAGAGTGCTCCACTAACGCCAATATCTTTCCACTATCCGGCTCAATCGCCACAAAAACGCCATAAGGGACACGGAACTTCCGAAAATAATTTTCCATCGCGCTCTGAAGAACAGGTTCGATGGTATAAACAGCCGTCAATCCCCCTTTCAAGGGGGACGCAACCCTCCCTCCCTTAATATGATCGAGCGAAAGAGATTGGTTGAAGGTATTGTCGCGCGGAGAAGATTCCACATCCGCCACCACGGCAAAGGCCAGGAAGACGGCAGCCGCAAAAGTTCTCTTTAAGAATGTTCGATCAATCCGCATCATCACCCACCTTAATCTATTCAAGCTCCTTCTCCCCTGCGATGTTTTTCTCGCTTTCCCACTGCAATGTCTTATCAAAACTCTGCATTAAAGAGCGAATGCGCTCGACAAAGAGGTCCCGCTGTCTCTGAAGATTCAGGAGGTCTGTTTGAAGCTGCGCCACCTGTCTTCCCGCGGAGCGCGTCGCCTCCTCCGCGCGGATTTCCGCCTGACGGATAATGAGGTCCCCTTCCTTTTGGGCGCTTGTCTTCATATCCTCGATCGCTTTTTGCGCCATCACCATGGAATGCGTCAAGGCCCCCTCCTTCTTCTTCAGCTCCGCGATGGCGCGATCCTGCTCTTCAATCCGCTCCCGCAGCTCGGCGTTTTCCTTTAATATCTCGCTAAGCTCATCGGCCATATCTTCCAGAAAGGCATCGACTTCATTCGGATAATATCCTCGGAAGCGTGTTCGGAAGGTCATTTGACGGATATCGACCGGCGTAATTTTCATTTTTCATCTCCCACTTTTTCGTTTCGTACAATACCCTCTCGAAGCCCTGCCTCATCGCTTTGATCTCTTCCATGGAGAGATCACGCCTCCTTTGAAGGTCCAAGATTTCACCTTGAAGACGCGCCACCTGTTTTACAGAAGCGCGGGTCATCTCCTCCGCCTTGACGCCACCCTGACAAATCATCATCTCGCCCTCTTTTTGGGCAGCCGCCTTCATTGCCTCCAGCGCATTCTGCACCATTGGGAGGGCGCCGGTCAATGTCACCTCTTTTCCCCGCAATTCTGACAGGGTTCGATCCCTCGTCCGCATCTGTCCTTTAAGCTCCTCGTTCTCCTTTAAAATCGCCTCCATTCCATCAGCAAGGCGTTTCATAAACGCATCCACTTCACGGGGACGGTACCCCCAAAGACCTGTTTGAAATTTCAAACGACGGACATCAGGTGTTCTCATGTTTTTCTCATCCTCTATTGTAATCGGTTCGCCATTTCATAAAGGGAATCGACCAGGAATTTCCTCAAGAAAACAATCAGTAGGACCACCATCAACGGAGAAAGGTCAATTCCCATCTGATGCATCCCCATTCTCCTTCGGATTGGATCAAGCACCGGCTCGGTCACTTTATAAAGAAACTGGACAATCGGATTGTACGGATCCGGGTTCACCCACGATATCAACGCGCGGACGATAATCACCCACATATAAAATTCCAGGAGGTAGCTTAATACCGTTGCGGTAGCCGATATAAAATTTGCGATAATGAAAATCTTCTCCTCCTTTACCTGCCGATTTTTCCCAGTTCTTCAGACCGCCTTGTCGCCGCCTCCACGGCGGAGATGTACGCCGCCCGGACCTTCCCCTCTTCTAATTTATGCAGTCCGGCAATCGTCGTGCCCCCGGGAGAGGCGACAAAATCTTTCAGCCGCCCCGGATGCTCGCCCGTTTGAACAACCATCTGCGCCGCTCCAAGAACCGTCTGCGCCGCGAGGGAAAGGGCCACGTCTCTTGATAACCCACACTTGACCCCTCCGTCCGCCATCGCCTCGATCATGACAAAAACAAAGGCCGGCCCGCTTCCCGACAATCCGGTCACCGCGTCGAGGTATCGTTCATCCAGCACCCATGCCTTTCCAATCGACTCAAAAATCTGAAGCGCCAGGGCAAGGGCATCCGGCCCCACCCCTTTCCCCGGCGCCAGGACCGTCGCGCCCGATTGAACCTGCGCGGGGGCGTTCGGCATCGCGCGAATGATCGCCGCCTCCCTATCCAGACCTGCCGCAAGGCGAGACAACGGAATTCCAGCCGCGACAGAGACCAAAACCTTCTCCTTACACCCCGACTTAATTTCAGCCAGAACGGAATCGATGACCAGAGGCTTGACGCCCAGGATAATCAGTCCCCCCTCCCGAACAGCCTCTCGATTACTATGGGTCGTCCGGATTCCATATTTTTGATGAATCCGTTTTAACGTCTCATCTGAAACATCGGAGGCGATCAGGTCCACCGGCTTAAAAAGGCCGGCCCCCAACACCCCCTTGATAATCGCCTCGGCCATATTCCCCGATCCCACAAAGGAAATTCGCCTAAGATCTTTCTGTCCCTTCAATTCTCCATCCTCCGCCAAGGTGGGCGAGGGCCAAAGAGGGCGGTGCCGACACGTACCCAGGTGGCGCCTTCTTCAACGGCCACTTCAAAGTCAGATGACATCCCCATCGAAAACCGGTTCAACCCTAACGCATTTCCCAACGTCCGCAACTTTGAAAAATGGGGCCTGGCCTCTTCGGAGATCGAGGTTTTTGGCGGAATGGCCATCAATCCGAGCAGCGAGAGGTGCGGGAGCGCCCTGATCGCATCTACCAAGAGAGGTGTGGCCTCAATGGAGACGCCATGCTTGCCCGCTTCTCCACCGATATTCACCTCTACCAAAACCGGCTGTGTTATAGCCTGTTTTTCCGCTTCCTGCTCAATTTTTTGGGCCAGATGAAGCGAATCAATCGAGTGAATCAGGTTAAAAAAACCGACCGCCTCTTTGACTTTATTCGTCTGAAGGGAACCGATTAAATGAATGAAGAGGGGATGCGACAGAGGTATCGGGGAAAACTTGGCGCGCGCCTCGTAAACCCGGTTCTCTCCAAAGTTTGTCACTCCAGAAGCAGCCGCCTCACAGATGCCCTCTACACCGACCCCTTTTGATGCGGCAACCAAGGTAATGTCCCCCTCATGGCGTCCCGCCCGTACGGCGGCTTCTCGAATTCTCTTTAAAATGGATCTAACGGCGTATGCGACCGTAGTATCACCGTCTCTCATTTGAGCCGATCCATTTCCTGTCCAGTTCCTGTAAAAACATCTATGATCGGTTCTTTCAACCGCCTGCTATGTAACAAGCATAATCCCGCTTAACATACCCCCCAATTTCCCTCTATCCCGACGATAGGAATAAAAGTCATCCGGGTTACAGAAGGTGCAACGTCCGGAGGCAGCAATGTTCTCCGGAAGAAGACCGGCCTCTTCCAGTTGAAGATGGTTTAACCACCCGAGATGGAGCATCGCCTTTCCATCACCCTGTTCCACGACTACCTCACGCCCGTAAGGGTACGACCTGATCACCTCTCCAAAGACATCCTCTCCCACCTGATAGCAGCAGGGACCGATGGAAGGGCCTATTCCCGCTATCAGATTTTTCGGCCTTACGCCATAATGCGATACCATCTCCCGCACCACCTTTGGACAGATATTCAAAAGGGTTCCGCGCCATCCTGCGTGCACCGCGGCAACCACGCCTGCCACAGGATCAAAAAGAAGCACCGGAACGCAATCGGCTGTCGAGACCATCATCAGGACATCAGGTCGGTTAGTCGTCAAGGCATCTCCGGTCATCGACGCGTCGGGGGAGTGCCCCTCGGATAGACGGTGGAGCGCGTCATCTGTAATCCGGCAGATCTGATCCCCATGGACCTGGCGGACCGTGATGGACGCCTTCGGCCTCTTTAGGTTTGGAAAAAGAGATGTCGTATCCGTTAGTCCCTTTGTTCCAAAAAAATGGAAGACCCCTGGACGCGTAAGTAGCGCCAAATCGATCGGCGCCTTATTCTGAAGCGCTACGTTTTGCTCTCTCTCCATCTCCCCTCCTAATCAGCCTGATTTCTAATGAATGCCGGTATATTCCAGAGATCATCCTGATTCCTGATGACCTCTTTTGGCATATTGCGACGGGTCTTTGACAGATAACCTCCCTTCTCAAGATAGATCGGGCTGACCTTTTTAAGAGAGGTTGCCTCCTCTTTCTTGTCGGAAATCTTCTCATCAGAAAAGCCGGTCGCAATAATCGTCACCTTGATCTCTTCCACCATCTCCTGTTTCACAACCGTGCCAAACAAAATATCGGCATCTTTATCCACATCTTTTGTGATAATGGAGGTCGCTTCCTCAACCTCGTCGAGGGCAAGATCGGGGCCTCCGGTGATGTTAATTAAAACGCCGCGTGCCCCTTTGATAGAGCTGTCTTCCAGCAGCGGGCTTGAGATCGCCTTCTGCGCAGCCTCCACCGCCCGATTGCTCCCTTTTGAGACGCCCATTCCCATCACAGCGCGACCTGTATGCGACATCACAGTCCGGACATCGGCAAAATCACGGTTAATGGCCCCTGTCTGGTTAATGATATCCGATATACCCTGAACCGCCTGTCTTAGAATGTCATCCACAAACCGGAACGATGCGCCAACCGGTATCCCTTTTTCGACCACGTTGAGGAGTCGTTGGTTGGGGATCACAATAATGGTATGGCATACCTTCTTAAGTTCCCTGACCCCCTCTTCGGCCTGACGCATTCTTGCCGGCCCTTCAAATGGAAAAGGCTTGGTGACCACCCCCACCGTTAATATCCCCATTTCTTTCAAGAGATTGGCAATCACAGGGGCGCCGCCTGTCCCGGTCCCCCCCCCCATTCCCGCCGTCACGAAAACCATGTCGGCCCCCGTTACAGCCTCTCGGATCTGATCGGCCGTCTCCAGGGCCGACTCCCTTCCCACCTGCGGCCTCCCGCCCGCCCCCAATCCCCTCGTCAGCTTTGCCCCAAGCTGAATCTTATGCAGCGCCTTGCTCGCATTAAGCACCTGAAGGTCGGTGTTGGCGGCGACAAATTCGACACCGTCTAATCCGTAGTGAATCATGCTGTTGACCGCGTTACATCCGCCGCCGCCCACCCCAACCACCATCAGCCGGGCCGGCGACGTCAGTTCTTCATCGTCAAAGGTAAAACAGGGATCAACACAATCTTTATCGTACATAACCGCCTCCTCGTATAATGAGACACGATGCGTCTTTCCATTTTAGAAAAACGCCTTCATCCAGTTTTTCATCTGGTTTTTAACGCGATGGGCAACCGTTCCTTTACCGTTCAGATCGGCCCGCTCATAATTTCGATGCGCGTATAAAATAAGCCCCACGCCGGTGGCATGCATCGGGTTGCTGACGATGTCCATTAACCCGCCCACCCCAAAAGGATTGCCCCGCCGCACCGGAAATCCCAGAACCGACTCGGCAATCTCCACCATCCCCTCCATACGGGAACAGCCGCCGGTGATTACCACGCCGGAGGCAACCTTGTCCCCATAACCCATCTTTTCAATTTCACGGGCCACCAGCGTGAAAATCTCCTCGGCGCGCGGCTTGATAATGCCGGAAAGGAGTTGGCGGGAGAGCGATCGCGGGGGACGCCCTCCGACACTCGGGACCTCAATCATATCGTTCCCCTTCACCATATCGGTTACGGCGCAGCCATAGGTGATCTTCAGCTTCTCCGCATCGGCAGGCGGGGTGCGGAGACCAATCGCGATATCGTTGGTAAAATGGTTTCCCCCGATCGCAAGGATGGCGGTGTGCCGGATCGCCCCCTCCACAAAAATGGCGACATCGGTGGTTCCCCCCCCGATATCCACCACCGCCACACCCAGCTCTTTCTCATCCGGCGTTAAGACCGCCTCACTGGAAGCGAGCGGCTGGAGGATGAGGCCCACCACCTCCAACCCGCTTTGATTGATACACTTTACAATATTCTGGGAAGAGGTCGCCGCGCCGGTAATAATATGGACATCCGCCTCCAGACGAACCCCAGACATCCCGAGCGGGTCTTTAATCCCGTCCTGGCTGTCCACAATAAATTCCTGGGGAAGAACATGAAGCACCTCGCGATCGAGCGGGATGGCCACCGCCTTGGCTGCCTCAATTACCCGCTCCACATCGGCGCGTTTAACCTCGCGATCTTTCACGGCAATCACGCCCCGGCTGTTGATCCCCTTGATATGCCCTCCCGCAATCCCGGTATAGACAGAGCGTATCTCCACATCGGCCATCCGCTCCGCCTCTTCCACCGCCTGTTTAATCGATGCGACCGTGCTTTCGATGTTAATCACCATCCCCTTTTTGAGTCCCTTAGACGGCACGGTCCCAATGCCGACGATGTCGATCCCTTTGTTACCAGCCACCTCACCCACAATCGCGCTGATCTTGGTCGTCCCAACGTCCAAACCGACCCAAATGTCTTCCCGATTCGCCAAAATTCCTCCTCCTAAAAGTGACGCAGCGTTTCACTGGTCTTTAAGCGGCCCACCCCCGGTCTTACAACCACTTTATCCGAGAAACGGAGGTCCATTTCCCAACGGTACAGCTCTCGTTGTTTAAGATCGCTTTCCACTTTCTTAAAACGGTTCCACCGCTTTATGAAATCTCTGTCTCCAAAATGAAGCGCCCCTTCCGGCAGACGCACCAACAGGTCGCGGGAGTTTGAAAGATCGACCAGATACGAGGACTCGCTTGCGGCCAGGACCATCAAGGGAAGCCCCCTGACATACGACTGTGGGTCGAAACGGATCACACGGGGAAGCCCCGGAGGATACGCTTTCTTCTCTTCCAAAACCGTCCCCTCGCTATCTAAGAGGACCATCTTATCGGGCGCATGGACTAGAACCACCGCCGCCGCCCTCTCGATCAGCATCACCGTCAGGCGATCTGGAAAATCCCTCCGGACAGTCGCCTCTTTCACCCACGCGTTCGACAACATCGCCCCGTGAATCCGGGACAGGTCGACTCTAAAAAGACTCCCTCCGACCGCCCAGCGAACCTGTTGATTTAAGGCCTCCTGCTCAAGATGTTTCAGGCCAAACCACCGGATCTCCCTGACCTTAAAATAGGGGGCATCTATCAGGTGTCGCACCCCCGCATAGAGACCGGACAGCCCGATTGCCATCGTCGCCACCAGCGCAATCACTTTGATACGCCCAAAAATCTGGGAAACCTTCTTCTTCCTGTTTTGCTTCACGAGGATATGCTTATCCCTTTTTATCAAAAATCGCCCCAAGCATTTTATTGATCCGCGCAGCAAGTTTCACAATCTCCTGCGGCGGGATCTGACGAATAAGATCCCCGGTCTCCCCCTCGATGACTTGAAGAATCAGCATGTCCGCATCACGATCCACCGTCACTTTGAGATCCGGATTAATCTGCGGAATGGCCACCTTAAGAGACACCGCGGCCTGGGCAACTTCGCGAAGAGCGGCCTCTTTTAACGCGGCAGGCGTGGGCGTCTTCTGAAGGTTCTCAACAGGCTTGCCTCTCTCCTTTATGCCACTCCCCTTTTCGACGCCCTTTTCAAGGATGCCTGGAGACATCTTCTTCCCTACATAGATAGAAAGGCCAAAGGTGGAAGCGGCTACTGACTGTATGGTCATCTCCGTCATCTACAACAACCTGCTAAACCTTAAAAGCATGTTCACCTACTTCACCCACAATGCGGTCTCTAAAATCTTTTCTACCAGGCCATCAAAGTCGATGCCGACCCCGCGGGCCATCTCCGGCAGGAGGCTGGTCTCCGTCATGCCCGGCAACGTGTTCACTTCCAGAACATAAGGGTTCATCTCATCGTCCAACAAAAGATCCACCCTGCTGACGCCGACACACCCTAAGAGGCCATGCGCCTGATAGGCCAATTGCGACACCGCTTGATAGACCGCCGAGGGAAGCGGCGCGGGGAAGATATGCTCTGACATCCCGGGGGCATATTTTGCCGTGTAATCATAAAACGCCGTTTTAGGACGGATCTCAATCGCCCCAAGCGGGGCATCTCCTAAGATGCCGACATGGATTTCCCTCCCCTGGATATACTGTTCCACAATTACCCGGGGACCGTAACGGAAGGCCTCCTTCAACGCCGACGCCATCCCCTCCGCATCTTTTACAATCGCCACGCCGACGCTGGAGCCTTCCGATGCGGGCTTCACGACGGCCGGAAAATCAAACGGGAGGTCATCCGTCCGAGACGCCTCTTTTTCCGTCCGGACAAGGCAGGGGGGCGTGGGCAGCCGATGGGAGCGGAAAATGCCGCGCGATGCGATTTTATCCATCCCCAACGCGCTTGCCAGGACGCCCGAGCCGGTATAGGGGATCTTCATCCATTCAAGGAGTCCTTGAATGACCCCATCTTCTCCATAACGCCCATGCAGCGCGATAAAGGCGACCCCAATCCCTTCCGCGCGGAGCGTGGATGCCACCTCGGTATCGGCATCAATCGCGATCGCATGATAACCGAGGCGCGACAAGGATGCGGCGACCGCCCGCCCACTGTTTAACGATATCTCCCGCTCCGACGACATCCCCCCCATCAACACCCCGATCGTCTTCCCGACAAACTCCCTTATCGCCACATGCTATTCCCTACCGACAATCCGAACCTCCAGCTCCAGATTGACCCCCCGCTCCTGCCTCACCTTGTGCACCACTTTTTTTATCAAGGCGAGCACATCCTTGGCCGAGGCATTGTCGCGATTGACAATAAAATTCCCATGTCGATCCGAAACCTGCGCGCCTCCGATGCTATATCCCTTCAGACCCACCTCATCAACGAGCCTTCCCGTATACGCCCCCGGCGGATTTTTAAAGATCGAGCCGACATTTGGAAAGGACAAGGGTTGCGTCTCCCTGCGACGTTTCATCAGACTTTTTATTTTCTCCTCGATCCGATCAACAGGCGCCGGAGAGAGGAGAAAAGAGGCGGAAACCACCACCCCCCTCGGGAGGGCCGCGCTGCGATATCCATGACGGACATACTCGGAAGGGATAGTCTCAAACTCGCCCTTATCGTCGACAAAGGCAATCTCCCTTAACACCTCCCAGGTCTCCTCTCCAGGAATGCCGGCGTTCATCGCCACCGCCCCGCCGACCGTCCCCGGAATGCCGGTGGCAAATTCCAGGCCCGACAAACCACATCCCATCGCATAGGTCGAAAGCCTCGGATACGACACCCCCGCTTCGGCAAACAGCAGACCCGTATCCCCCAGGGTAATGCGATTTAAATGATCGAGTTGAATCACAACCCCTTCAATCCCGCCGTCTCTCACCAACACATTGCTCCCGCCGCCTAAAACAAAAAACGGGAGTTGATGTTGAGAAATCCGTCTCATGACGGCGACCACCTCGGTGATGCTCTTCGGGAAGGCCATCACATCGGCCGGCCCGCCAACTTTCAGAGAGGTGTAGGGGAAAACGGGGACATCATATTGAATCTCACAGGGACACCCTTCCAACGCCTTCCGATACGAAACCGGCGACTGTACCATCATGGAAATTCTCCCGGGGGGGGCGGGGGGCGGGGGGGGGGGGGGGGGCGGGCGGGGGGGGGGGGGGGGGGGGCGGGGGGGGGGGC
>CAYJWQ010000006.1:0-46920 GCA_964373895.1 uncultured Nitrospirota bacterium | reverse complement strand
ACCTCAAAAATCGATGAAATCCTCTATCCCCTATATTAGGCGGTGGATTTTGGGCGATACGTAACCTTGATTCAGAGCGGTACTTCCGATATAATAACTCCTAATATCCTTAAGTTACCGTATAATAAAGCGATAGGGTGGTTGTTTTATTGCCCACATTAAACATTAATGAAGAGAAATAAGGTATCTATTATCGGCGCCGGACATGTCGGCGGAACCACAGCGCAGAGGCTGATAGAAAAAGAAGTTGCGGATGTGGTTTTGGTCGACATAGAGGCTGATCTTCCACAGGGGAAGGTTTTGGATCTGATCGAATCGGCCCCGATCTACCGTTACGATAGCCGCCTCATCGCCTCTACGGGATACGAAGAAACCGCGCAGTCCGATATTGTGATTATCACCTCCGGTGTCCCTAGGCAACCTGGAATGTCGCGAGACGCCCTTTTGCGCGTCAACATTGATATTGTCAAAACAGTAACGGAGGCGGTGGCACAAAGATCGCCAGACGCCATACTTCTCGTGGTGTCCAATCCACTTGATGCGATGTCCTATGTTGCCTATCGCGTCAGCAAATTCCCCAGGGAGAGGATATTGGGAATGGCAGGCGTCCTGGATGCGGCGCGCTTTCAGGCATTTATTGCCATGGAACTTGATGTCTCCGTTGAAAATGTCCAGGCATTTGTATTGGGAGGACATGGGGACAGCATGGTGCCACTGCCACGTTATACGACCGTGGCAGGCATCCCTCTGCCAGAATTAATCTCTAAGGAGCGAACGGACGCCATCATTCAGAAAACACGAGACGCGGGCGCTGAAATTGTCCGGCTGCTCAAAACGGGATCAGCCTATTTTGCGCCATCCGCGGCCATTGTTGAGATGGTCGTCTCTATTTTAAAGGACAAGAAGAAGATTCTTCCATGCGCGGTGCTTTGTCAGGGGGAGTACAAGGTTGATAATTTATTTGTCGGCGTCCCCGTAAAGTTAGGGCACGGAGGGATGGAGAAAATTATTGAGGTCCGGTTAACTTCCGAAGAAGAAATAAAATTCAGGAAATCTGTCGCAGACGTTCAAGAACTTTGTAAAGCAGTTGACCAAGTCCTTTAATTCTCTTCATACCTCAGTGTTTTTCTGATTTCTAACGTTCGCCGCATCATAGAGCTTACGCATGCCGACAGATTGCTAAAAACAGCTATAAAGGGCATCCTTCCAAAGTGTTTCAGGAGCTCGAGAATGCGGCAAATGGGAATTTGAGGCGGGAGGTTCGATGACCAAGGTCGTTATCATTGGCGGTGGAAAGGGGGGGACCGCGCTCATTGACATCTTGCATAAAGACCCGCTTGTCAAAATTGTGGGGGTGGCCGATATCAACCCAAATGCCAACGGATTGGACCTTGCGCGCCGCTTTAAAATACCGATCACCACCGATTATCGTTCGTTTCTCAAGGGGGAGATCGATCTTGTGATTGATGTGACCGGAAACGCCGCAGTTCGCAAAGCCCTGGAAGAAACGCCGGAAAAGGTCGAGGTGATGGGAAGCCTATCAGCCAAATTTATGTGGCAATTGATAGAAGAACGCATCAAAAGCAAGCTGATGGCGGAGGTGATTCGGGATCGGTTCTCCTTTGAAAACATGATCGGGAAAAACGAGAAGATGTTGGAGATTTATCGCCTCCTTCCTAAAATTGCCAAAACCAATTCCACCGTTTTAATTGAAGGCGAGAGCGGCACCGGCAAAGAACTGATCGCCCATTCTATCCATCAGTTTTCTCTAAGAGAAGAGAGGCCGTTTATCCGGGTCAACTGTGGCGCATTAGTGGAAGGGCTGCTTGAGTCTGAACTTTTCGGACATGTTAAGGGGGCGTTTACCGGCGCCATACTCCATAAATTAGGGAGATTTGAGCTGGCGGATGGGGGAACCATTTTCCTTGATGAGATTGGAGAAATTAGCCCCTCTACACAGGTGAAGCTCCTTCGTGTTATCCAGGAGGGGGAAATCGAGAAAGTGGGCGACTCCAATCGTATTAAAGTGGATGTCCGAATTATCGCCGCCACCAACAAAGACTTAAAAAAAGCGGTCGATATGGGTGAGTTTCGGCAAGACCTTTACTATCGTCTCCGCGTGGTCCCCATCTTTCTCCCTCCGTTACGCGCCCGAAAAGATGATATTCCACTTCTGGTGAATCAATTTATTAGCCGCTTGAATAAGGAAATGGGGAGAAAGGTTACCCGGATTGCGCCTGAGGTGATGTCGATTCTCATGGCCTACGATTACCCAGGAAATATCCGACAGCTCGGCAACATTATTGAACATGCGATGGTCTTCTGCTCGGGAGACACCCTCGATGCGGAACATATTCAAAAAGATATCCAACTCTTAGGTAAAAAAACGCTAAAGAGGGCCATCGATAAAGAAGACCCGCTTCATGCCATGGAAGAGGAATTGATTGCCAGCGTCCTGGAGCAGACCAACTGGAATTATAGAAAAACGGCTGAAAAGCTAAAAATCAGCCGAACGACTCTATGGAGGAAGACGAAAGAATACTCACTTATGAAAAAAAACGTTTCATAATATAAAGAGTTTCATAATTGAAACAAATAAACATAACTAATTGATTTAACAGTGTAAAATAATTTATTTCCACTTTTAAAATAATATATGTTTCTATTTGAAACGTATATTTTCTGGTGTGAGTTATATAACATATTGATTTTTAATAAAAATAGTTTACGCATAGCATGGCATGACTATTGCTCTATATCTCTAGGTAGGTGTTTTTAGCAACCTAACCTAAGGAGAAAAGCCATGGAGTGCCCAAGATGCAAGGGGAATATGATTTCTCAATTCTTTGAGGATATCAGCGACGATACCGGGTATATCAACTTCAGGGGTTACAGGTGTGTCAATTGTGGAGAGATTCTAGATCCTGTGATCATTGCGAACAGGGAAAGCCGTCCTCATCTTATTGCCAGAAATCGCAAATTGATGTCTGTTTCGAACGCATAGCGACCGCTTTTAAAGATCTAGAACGTTTCAACTCAAAAAGGAAACGAGGAAGGCTTCGCCCGTGAACGAGCCGCGTATCTTAACGGAGTGTGACATTTTATTAGATGGGCTTTCCACCGTCCATCCGGTTTCCTACAAAACGTACGTTCAGAACGGGGGGTATGCGGGATTTGTCAAGGCGATCAATACAGACGCCGCGCACGTCCTGGAAAATATAAAGACTTCCGGTCTGCGAGGACGTGGCGGCGCCGGCTTTGCCACCTGGAAGAAATGGGACATGGTCGTCCATCGGCAAAGCGACCAGAAGTATCTCTGTTGTAACGCGGCAGAGGACGAACCAGGAACCTACAAAGACCGATACCTCTTAAGGACCAACCCCCATCAAATCATTGAAGGTGCGCTCATCGCGGCCTATGCCATTGGCGCCCATGAGGCCTACCTTTATATTAATGGCCGTTTTGAAGACGAGATTCAATTCATGGAACTTGCCCTGCAAGAGGCCAGGGAACATGGTTACTGGGGACAAGATCACGCCCCCTTCAATACAGCGCTTCACATTTGCAAAAGCCCAGGCACCTATGTGGCGGGTGAAGAGACCGCGTTAATAGAGGTTATTGAAGGAAAGTCCGCCCTGCCAAGACAGAAGCCACCCTACTACCCCGCCATGCATGGGCTCTATGGCAAACCAACAGTGGTCAACAATGCGGAAACCCTCGCGAATGTTCCTCACATCATGAAAATGGGGGGGGCGTGGTTTCGATCAACAGGAACCCCAACCTCTTCCGGAACAATGATTTTTACCCTTACGGGAGATGTAAATCATCCAGGACTCTATGAACTACCGTTGGGCACTCCCCTTAGGGAACTGATTTCAGAATATGGCGGGGGGATCAAGCATGGGAGGCGCTTGAAGGCCGTTTTGCCAGGCGGCCCCTCAAACACCATCATCCCTGAATATCAAACCAATGTGCTGCTTGATTTCGATTCGCTTAAAATGATTGGATCTGGCCTGGGAACCGGCGCAGTCATTGTGCTCTCGGAAGACGCCTGCATGATTCAAGCCGCCATTGAATATTCCCGTTTTTTTGCGAAGGAAAGTTGCGGCCAATGTCCACCCTGCATGCTTGGAACGGCGCATCTCGTTGAGATTTTAGAAAGAATTGAATCCGGCAGGGGAAGCGAGAAAGAGATCAGACAGGTTGAACAGGTTTGTGGCATGATTAAAGGACGGGGATACTGCTATCTCTTAACGGGGGCCTCCATTGTCGTTGAAAGCATCCTAAAACATTTCCGAGACGAATTTGACACCCATGTTCATGAGGCAGGATGCCCTTTTGTCCCCCTTTCCACATTTTGAGTAACACCCGTGCTATAATAGTCTAAATTGGGAGGAGTCTTGAATGGAAAATATTCTTACATTAACCGAGCGGGCCGGCACCAAACTCAAGGAGGTTTTAGAATCCGAGAGTAAAGTTGGTTATGGATTAAGGGTTTATGTTACAGGCGGCGGATGCTCCGGTTATCAATACGGACTGGCTTTTGAGGAAAAAGAAACAGAAGAAGATCATGTTGCCGAGATGTGCGGCATTAAGGTCTTTATCGATCCTTATAGTGAGCCGATGCTCACTGGAACCGAAGTTGACTATAATGACGGGCTGCAAGGGGCAGGATTTTCCATAAAAAACCCAAACGCAAAATCAACTTGCGGTTGCGGAAACTCTTTTAGCGCTTAGGTTCATTCCCCATATCGGTGTGATGCCCCCGTTTGTCAAGACACTTTTGAGTCATTTAATCCGTCAGAGTTACCTGCCGCCTGATGCTCGCTTCAAACTCCATCGGGCTTCCGTACTCCAATGCCGAGTGAACATAATCATGATACCACTTGATCCACCGACAGATTGCTCCCCCCGCCTCTTCCCAAACTGCCGAACTCGCTCAGCCCGAGCGGGTCATCGTTCATACCTCTCCCCATTGTTTAGACTCTGTGTCTAAAAGAGATACATTTTCGAGGTAGATGATATATCATAAGCTTGGTACGGTTATCCAGAATAGCGCGCGCAGCGCGCGAGAGGGGGAGGTTCCATTTCCCCCCCATCCCCCCCTTGCCAAGGGGGGGGATGGGGGGGGGTTGGGAGGGGGTTTTGCTAAGCCCCCTTTGCGGCTTAGCCGCGTTAGACAGTTAAGATTTAAGAGTATTTTTAGAGAATATTTCTTTGACAAGACACGCTATATCATGGGAAAATCAAATACTTAGCACCTACATTGTAACGGAAGGGCTGATACCCGCATGATAGATGTTCCGCCGGTGAACTATATCCCTATTTTTATTTTCATCGTGATATCCCTCATCTTCGGGATAGGGACGTTAGTCGTCAGTTATTTTGTCCAGACCCGTGTTTTTAATCGGGAGAAACTATCCACTTATGAGTGCGGAAGCGAACCGATTTCGGATGCCCGAAACCCCTTTCCCGTTCGATATTATATTATCGCGATGCTGTTTGTTATTTTTGATATTGAGGTAGCCTTTCTTTATCCATGGGCCGTCGCGTTCAATCACATTGGATTCTTTGGGCTCACCTCCATGATTATTTTTATCGCCCTCTTTCTTCTGGCCTACTTTTACGCCTTACGGAAAGGGGGGCTGGAATGGGATTAACGGGAAAGTTTGAGGCCAACTTTATCACGATGTCGTTGGATAAGGCGGTTAACTGGGCAAGAAAAGGGTCGCTCTGGCCGATGACCTTTGGACTTGCCTGCTGTGCGATTGAAATGATAGCGGCGGTGGCGTCCCGGTATGATATCGATCGGTTCGGCGCGGGTATCTTCCGCGGCTCTCCGAGGCAATCCGACTTGATGATTGTGGCAGGAACGGTTTGTCGGCGCATGGCGCCGGTCATTCGAAAGGTCTACGATCAGATGCCGGAACCGAAGTATGTGATCTCGATGGGCTCCTGCGCTACTTCCGGGAATATCTATAACAGTTACTCGGTAGTACAAGGTGTGGATCGGTTCATTCCCGTGGACATCTATGTGCCGGGGTGCCCGCCCACGCCGGAGGCCCTGCTCGAAGGGATCTTGCGGCTTCAGGATCAGATTATGAAGAAAAAGGTCTTTTCAGCATGAAGATACCGGTGGGGATGGAATCGGGAGAAGGGCACCCGATTTCACAGAAAATCAGAGAGCAATTTCCATCGGCCTATGTCGGCTCAACCCTCTTTCGGGGAGACCTCTCTGTCCACATTAACAAAGAATATCTGGTCGATCTATGCCGATTTCTGCATGATGACCCCGAACTTGATTTTGATTATCCGGTCCATATCTCTTCGGTCGATTATATGGGTGAGAAAGAGCGGTTTGAAATGGTGTATGAGTTCTTCTCGGTTAAAAAGAGGCATCAGGTCCGATTAAAGACGCGGGTCAGCGAAAAGGCGTGTGCGGTCGATTCTGTTACCGGCATCTGGCGTGGCGCCAACTTTTTAGAGCGTGAGGTCTATGACATGATGGGAATCAAATTCAATAATCATCCTGATCTGCGCAGGATTCTCTTGCCTGACGAATATGATGAAGGGTATCCCCTTCGGAAAAACTTCCCCGTGGAAGGGCGGGGGTGGCGGGATACGTTCGAGTTCCTAGAGAATTAAATATGACCAACCCTGTTGATTTTTTAACCGATGTAAAGAAGGCCTCTCTCCCGTTATTGCGGACAGAAGAGCTTCTCCTGAATATGGGGCCGCAACACCCGTCCACCCATGGGGTCTTGAAAGTGGTGCTGACCTTGGAGGGGGAGCGGGTGATTAAATCGGATCCGGTGATGGGGTATCTTCACCGGGGGGTCGAAAAGCTGGCCGAGACGATCACCTACCACCAGTTTATCCCCCATACCGACCGGCTCGATTATGTCTGTGCGATGTATAACAACTTCGCTTACGTCCGAGCGGTCGAGAAACTTTTAGGCATTTCCGTCCCGGAGCGGGCGGAATATTTGCGAACCATCGTTGCGGAGGTGCAACGGATCATTGGCCACCTTTTTTGGCTCGGCACGCAGGCGCTCGATATTGGGGCGATGACCGTCTTTTTTTATACCTTTCGAGAGCGGGAATTTCTGCTGGACATCTTTGATGATCTCTGCGGCGCGCGGCTGACCACAAGCTGGTATCGTATCGGCGGGGTGGAGCGCGATTTTACCCAAAAAATCATTGATGATCTTTACAAGTTTATGGCAGATTTCCCCCCCAAGATTGAAGAGTATGACACTCTTTTGGTGAACAACCGAATATGGCTGGCCCGGACAAAGCATATTGCCGTTATTTCCGGAGCGGATGCGGTGAGCTTCGGACTTTCCGGCCCCACGCTGCGGGGATCGGGGGTTGATTACGATCTTCGGAAAGTGGCTCCTTATGGGGCTTACGACAAGGTGGCTTGGACCGTGCCATTGGGGATCAACGGAGATACCTACGATCGATACTGGATACGGATAGAGGAGATGAAAGAGAGCAGCAAAATCATCAAGCAATGCCTCGACCAACTTCCTATTGGGCCCTATCTTGCGTATCTTCCTAAGTATGTTCTTCCCCAGAAAGACCGCGTCTTTACCGATATGGAGAGCATGATTTATCAGTTTAGGCTTTTTACGAAGGGGTTTAACGCCCCTGCCGGGGACATTTATTGTGGGACAGAGGCCCACAAAGGAGAGCTTGGTTTTTATATTGTCAGCAAGGGGGAAGGAAAACCGTACCGGCTCAAGATTCGCGCCCCCTCTTTTATCCACATGGGGGCCTTCGACCATATGGCAAAGGGGTATATGATTGCCGATATTGTCACGATCTTTGGCACATACGATATTGTGATGGGGGAGTGTGACCGATAAATGAGTGAAGGGGTTAAAACGCAGGCTTTGCCTGATGTGGATGGCGTAAAGGCGACGCTTGACATTACGATCAACGGGAATAAGACGACCATTGTTGAGGGGACCTCTCTCTTTGATGCGGTAAAAGGGGTGGGGGTTGAGCTTCCCGCCATGTGCTATCACTATTCGTTCTCCCCGTTTGGATCGTGTGGTATCTGTCTGGTGGAGGTGGAAGGAAAGAACAATAACGTTCGGGCGTGCACGGCAAAAACGACCCCGAATATGGTGGTTCGGACCGATACCCCAAAAATGATTGAGGCCAGAAAGAAGGCGGTTGAAAAGTGGCTCGTGATTCATCCGCTCGATTGCCCTGTATGCGATGCGGACGGAAAGTGTGAGCTTCAGGACATGGCGTATGATCTGGAGGTCTATGATATCAAAAAAGGGGTTCGTAAAGAGGTCCCTGAAGATGTTCGCAGTGTCGGGCTCGACTTTAATATGGAGCGCTGTATCCTTTGCGGCCAGTGTATTAACATTTGCAAGGAGGTCCAGGAGATCGATGCCCTTGCCTTTTATAAAAAGGATGGAAAGACCTTGGTGGGCGCCCACGGCGGCGGGACGCTTTCTTGCGAATTTTGCGGAGACTGCCTTGCCGTCTGTCCGGTCGGGGCCATCGTCAGCCGATTTTCAAAATATGCCTTTAAGCCCTGGCAATTGAAGAAGACCGAGACCACATGCAGCTATTGCTCCGATGGTTGCACATTGACCTTGGAGAGCGAAGGGCAGAAGGTGGTCCGGGTGACCTCAAAACTTTCGTATCTCTCAAAATTTGGCTGGGGGGTTGAACCGGGGGATGACCATGGCGGGATCTGCGTCCGAGGCCGGTTTGGTTTTAACTATGTTCAGAGTGAAGCGCGGCTTTCGCGCCCCATGGCCAGGATTGAAGGGAGGTTGACCGAGATCCCATGGTTTAAGGCGATTCCGCTGGTCGGAAGACGTTTTTCCGAGATCAAGGCGAAACATGGGGGGGAGGCGATTGCCGGTTTAATCAGCGGTCGTTGCACGAATGAAGAGGTCTATCTTTTTCAGAGGCTGATGCGAGGGGTTTTTGGCACGAACCAGATCGATACGGCGGCGCGTTACGGTCATATGAATTCGGTCTTGGCGATGCAGCATGCCTTAGGAATCGGGCGGTCGACCACGTCGTTTAAGAGGATGACCCTTTCTGATACGATCTTTATGATTGGTGCTAACATCACCGAAACCCATCCGACGGCCTCGCTTCGCGTGAAGGAGGCCAAAAACAGGTTTGGCGCCAAAATCATCGTGGCCGATACGTATCAGACCCATATGCGCAGGCTTTCCACACACCCTCTTCCATTCGCCCTTCACGGGGAGGCGGCGCTGATATGCGGTTTG
Organism: uncultured Nitrospirota bacterium; assembly: GCA_964373895.1. GTDB lineage: Bacteria > Nitrospirota > Nitrospiria > SBBL01 > SBBT01 > SBBT01. The sequence goes on along the minus strand of CAYJWQ010000006.1, from coordinate 37,651 downwards.
ACGAAGGCGGTCATTCAAAAAGGGTTGGCGGATCCATCCTTTATTCAGAACTATCCGTCGGCCTACGAGGCCGTTTGCAGGGGGGTGGCAGATCTTTCGGAAGAGGCGCTCGTTCAAAAAAGCGGGGTGGCCTGGGATAAGATATCAGAGGCGGCGGAACTGTTGGCGAAATCAAAACGGGGAACCATCATCTGGGGAGAGGGGATTGTGGCCCAGAAGGGGGGATATGAAAATGTCCTGCGGCTGATTGATCTGGCGATGGTGACCGGCCTGATCGAAAGGGGGGGCATTCACCCGATTTGCGAAGAAAATAACGAACAAGGGGCGGTCGATATGGGAGGGGTTCCTGAATTTCTGCCGGGGCAGGTGGCATATGCTTCGTCTTCCGAAAGGGCGCGATTTGAGGCCGCATGGAATGTCTCTCTCCCTGATGGGACAGGGGCAGCCCTGCCTAAGATCATCGAGCGGGCGTTGCGTGGGGAGATCAAGGCCCTTTATGTGGTCGGAGAGAACCCTCTTGGAACCTTGCCCGCTTCGATGAAGGCGAGGGAGGCGTTAGAGAAGATTGACTTCATCGTATGCCAGGATCCCTTTTTAACGGAGACGGGGAAGATGGCCCATTTTGTCCTCCCCGCAGTCACTTTTGCCGAGAAAGAGGGGACATTTACCAATATGGAAGGAAGGGTGAAGTCGGTGGCGCAGGCCTTCGATCCTCGTGAAGAGGCTAGGTCCGATTTTAAAATTTTCATGGAGCTTGCAAAGCAGATGGGGCACCCGCTCTCCTATCGCAGCCCCGAGGAAATTCGGGAGGAGATCGCCACGCTGGTTCCTGGCTACTTTGAAGAAAACGGTCCTTCGGTCCAAAAAGATCGGTATCTCTCTCCGGGATTTATTGGCGAGATGCCAAAACGTTACAGCACCGCGCTTTCATCTTACGGGCACGACGGTCCCTACTTCCTGACGCTCACGCAGATTATCTATCATTCTGGAAAAATGTCGACACGGGATAGTAATTTAATTGGAATTTATGATGAGCCTTTTCTTAGAATCGGAAACACCGATGCGGAATTGCTCGGCGTTAAAACAGGTGATCGGATCAGGGTGCAGTCCCCTTTGGGACAGGTGGAAGTTTCTGTGGAGGTCCTCTCCACGCTTCCAACGGGGCTGGTTCAGTTTCCGGAACATTTTAATGAACCTGCGGTGCACGACCTGATCGAGGGAGAGGTGGACCCCATCACCTATGTTCCCTACATGAAGGGGGGGGCGGTTTCGGTGGATAAGGTCCTGCGATTTGGGCTTGATATGGTTTCATCATCTCCTCATGAGGAGATGGAGGGGGTCCATTGACGTTTCGGTATCTTTTAGATCGGATTTCCTTTCGGGAAATTGCCATTGCTTTAAAGCTGACGTTTAAGCATGTCTTTGTCCGTGAGGTGACCCTGCAATATCCGCACGAAAAACTCTCGCTCCCAGACACACACCGAGGGGCGCTCTGCCTTCTTCGGTATGAAAATGGAGAGGAGCGATGCGTCGGTTGCGATCTCTGCGAGATCGCCTGCCCCTCCCATTGTATTAAGGTGGTCAGCGGCGAGGTGCAGGATGGAAAACAGGTGCGGCGGGTTGCCACCGCGTTTGATATTGATATGACCAAGTGCGTCTTTTGCGGTTTCTGTGTGGAGGCCTGTCCTGTGAACGCCCTGGGGATGACAAAGATGTATGAATATTCCACCGCCAATAAACGGGATCTCATCTTTGATAAACCGAAGCTTTATCAGGTTGGGGAGAAATATTATGGAGAGGCCAAGGCGTATCTGGTCGCCCATAATCAAGAGAAGATGGATGAGGCGAGTCATGCTTACCAGTATCGATTTCCCTCTTATGCGGATCAGGATAGCGCTTTTCAGACTGTTGTGAAGAAGGAGACAACCGTTGCGAAGGGCGCAGAAAACGCCGTTCAATAGCGTATCTTTAAGGAATGACGACACACTTTTTATTTTTTTACTATTTCTCCGGTGTCGCCATCATCTCCTCCATTTTAACCGTTGGGCTTAAAAATCCGGTCTATTGCACCCTTGCCCTGCTATCGTCGTTTTTCCATGTGGCCGGACTCTTCATCCTCCTTCACGCCGAATTCGTCGCCGCCGTTCAAATTATTATTTATGCCGGCGCGGTTCTTGTCCTCTACCTTTTTGTATTAATGCTCCTTAACCTAAAAAGCACGGAGATATTTTTCCACCGACAGCTCTGGGTTGCTATTCTGTTCGGTCTGGTGATCCTGGGGGAGATATTGCTTGCGCTTTTTAAACCGGCTCTTTTGGAAAAAGGCGATGTGGCCGCCTCCCAGGTCGCCGCCGTGCCTGTGGCCAATACCAAGGCGATGGGAATTTCTCTCTTTAATGAGTATGTCCTTCAGTTTGAGGTGGTCGGCATTCTCCTGTTAGGCGCCGTGGTGGGGGCCTTGATTTTGGCGAAACAGACGCCCCGAGATCATTAAGATCATATGATCCCTTTATCTTATTACGTGGTGGTTGCCACGACGATGTTTGTGATCGGCCTTGTTGGCGTATTGGTACGGAGAAACTTCCTGATCATCCTTTATGCCATTGAATTGATGCTCAATGCCGCCAATATTAATCTGGTTGCCTTTTCACATTATTTTAACGAGGTGACCGGCCAGATCATTACCCTCTTTGTCATTACCATCGCCGCCGCCGAGGCAGCGGTGGGCCTGGCGATTATCATCGTTTTATTCCGTAAAAAGGCGACCACCAATGTGGATGAGATTAATCTATTGAAATGGTAGCAACCGAAAGGTGATCATGTTTCATCCATCGCTTTTTTTCTTTTTAGGGGCGGCCGCCCTTCCACTGGTCAAGGGGAGGGCGCGATCGGTCTTTCTCGTATCGCTCCCGCTGCTGGCTTTTTTTACGCTCCTGTTGATGCCGTACGGAAAGGCGGGCGGCCTTTCCATCTGGGGCCAGGAGCTCATCTTCCTGCGGGTCGATCGTCTTAGTCTTGTCTTTGGTTATATCTTCACCATCAGCGCCCTGATCGGATTTGTTTACGCCCTTCATGTTGAGAAAAAACGGGAGCATGTCGCTGCCCTGCTCTACATTGGATCTGCCCTTGGCGTGGTTTTTGCGGGAGGCCTGCTTGTCCTGTTCTTCTTCTGGGAGATGATGGCCTTCTCATCGGTCTTTTTGATCTGGTATGGCGAGAAGGGAAAAGATGCGGGGATGCGCTATCTCCTGGTCCACATCGCGGGAGGGCTCCTCTTGTTTGCAGGGATCGTGATTCATGTCGCAGAGGGGGGAGGGGGCGCCTTTGATCATCTGACCAATGGCGGGTTCGGCGCCACGCTGATTCTGATCGGTTTTATATTAAATGCAGCGGTTCCTCCCCTTCATGCCTGGCTGACGGATGCCTATCCAGAGGCGACGGTAACCGGCGCGGTGTTTCTCTCCGCCTATACGACCAAGACGGCCGTCTATGTGTTGGCTCGGGGTTTTGCGGGGACGGAAATTCTGGTCGGCCTCGGCGTCATTATGGCGATTTATGGCGTGGTCTATGCCGTGCTGGAGAACGACTGTCGAAGACTGCTGGCCTATCATATTGTCAGTCAGGTCGGCTACATGGTGGCGGGGGTTGGAATGGGAACCGAGATGGCCATCAACGGGACGGTGGCCCATGCCTTCTCCCATATTCTTTACAAGGGACTCCTGTTCATGGGGGCCGGGTCGGTCATCTATATGACGGGAGAAAGAAAGCTGACAGAGTTGGGGGGGCTGTATAAGTGGATGCCGATCACCTTCTTTCTTTATATGGTGGGCGGTTTTTCTATCTCTGCTTTTCCTCTTTTTTCCGGGTTTGTCAGCAAGTCGATGGTGGTATCCGCCGCCGCGGAGGATCATCGGCCGTATGTGGTTCTTTTGTTAACGCTTGCCTCGGCGGGGACGTTTCTCCACACCGGCCTCAAGCTTCCCTACTTTGTCTTCTTCGGTAGAAATTCAGGTCTCTCCGCCAAAGAACCGCCGGCGAATATGCTTTGGGGCATGGGGCTTGCCGCCTTCTTATGTATCCTCATTGGTATTGCGCCAGGATTGCTCTACCGGATTCTCCCGTATCCTGTTTCCTATCATCCTTACACGGCATCGCATGTGGTTTGGGCCTTGCAGCTTCTCCTCTTTACGGGCCTCGGATTCTTCATGCTTCTTAAACAACTGAAACCGACAGCGACAATTTCCATTGATTGCGACTGGTTCTACCGGAAGGGAACGGAGGCCTTCCTTTGGCTGGCCCATCATCCGGTTGCCCGATTTGAAGGCGCGGTGACCGAACTTTATGATAAGGCCCTCATTCAACCGACGCTGCGTTTGGTCGCAATCTGTAAGCGGTTTGATCTGGAGGTAATTGATGGCGTTGTCAATGCCGTCGGGAGCAATGTTCTTTCAGGGGGCCGGCTTTCGACCTTAGTCGAGAAATATATCATCTATGGTTTTATCAATCTGGTCGGCTATGTTAACCATTTGGCGGCCGCTCTTTTCCGCCGTCTCCAGACCGGCGTGGTGAATCATTACGCCATGATGATCATTGTGGGGATTTTTATCCTGGTGAACGTTTATCTTCTCTTAAAGACGCACCTGCCGGTCTGGATCGCATTAAAGTGAGGCGTTGATGCAAGGGACGTTGGGTCAGATCTATGCGGCGGATCAGATCGGTTTTCCGATCCTGACCGTTCTCATTTTTATTCCGCTGGTGGGGGCGCTGGCCCTTTTCCTGGTTCATGATGAGAAAAGGATGAAATATCTCTCGCTGGCCACCGTTGTTTTTGCTTTTTTTATTTCGCTCTTTTTGATCCCTCAATATGTCTCCGGCATTCCAGATATGCAATTTGTGGAGCGGATCAGATGGATTGAGCCCCTGGGCATTTATTATCACCTCGGTGTGGATGGAATCAGCCTTTTGCTCATTCTCTTGAGCACCTTTTTATCCGTGCTGGTTGTCGTATTCTCCTTGACCACCATCCACCAGCATGTCCGGGCATATCTTCTCTGCCTGCTGGGATTGGAATGCATGCTCATCGGCGTCTTCTCGGCGTTGGACCTGGCGCTCTTCTTCTTGTTCTGGGAGGTGATGTTGATCCCGATGTATTTCCTGATTAAGGTCTGGGGAGGAATGAATCGGGATTATGCCGCATTAAAGTTTGTGCTTTATACCCTTGTGGGATCGGTCCTCATGCTGGTCGGATTTGTGATCCTTTATCTGAACTACCATGATTATGCAATCGCCCACGCCCTCTCCGAACCTTATTCTTTTGGCCTGATTCACCTCCTTTCCGTCCCCGTGCCATTTGAAAAGCAGGTTTGGGCCTTTCTCCTGTTTTTCTTCGGGTTTGCGTTTAAGGTGCCGATGTTTCCTTTTCATACATGGCTTCCGGACGCCCATGTTGAGGCCCCGACCGCAGGAAGCGTGATGCTGGCGGGCGTCCTGTTAAAGATGGGAACGTATGGTTTTGTCCGCCTGTCGCTCCCGCTTCTGCCAGAGGCCTCCCTGGCCTTTGCTCCATTGATGTCGGTCTTAGCCGTGACCGGGATTGTGTATGGCGCGGCCCTGGCCTTATCCCAGGACGATATGAAAAAGTTGATCGCCTACTCCTCCATCAGTCACCTCGGTTTTGTGGTGCTGGGCATCTTCTCTTTTAATGCACAGGGTCTAAAGGGGGGGATGCTTCAAATGCTCAACCATGGGATCTCGACGGCAGGTCTGTTTTTTGTGGTTGGCTTTCTTTACGAGCGCCGTCATACCCGTCTGATTTCAGAATACGGCGGCCTGGCCAAACAGCTCCCGCTCCTTGCGATCTTTTATCTTATTATCAGCCTCTCTTCGTTGGGCATGCCGGGGACAAATGGGTTTGTGGGTGAGTTCCTCATTCTGGCGGGCGCATTTAAGTCTGATTGGCGCTATGCGGTGACGGCGGTATTTGGAGTGATTCTTGGGACGGCCTATCTCCTCTGGCTGTATCAACGCGTTATGGTTGGAAAAATCGAAAATCCTGAAAATAGGAATCTCCCTGACCTTGACATCAGGGAGATGGGCGTCTGCATCGCCTTAACGGTGATGATTTTCTGGGTAGGCGTCTATCCAAAGACATTTTTGACAATGATGGAGGGGCCGGTTCAATTCCTGATGAATCGAACCCATACGATTGTAGCTGAAGAATCTGTCGGAGTTGGCCAGACGGCCAGGATTTTTTAGGGAGGGGGCATTTGGAATATCTTTTATCCATCATCCTGTTTTCACTGGTAGGGGGTGCCACTCTCTTAATCTTTATCCCGAATTCAAGGCCTCTCCTGGTGAGGGCGATTGCGGCCCTCGCGTCGCTCATCGCCCTGGTGGGATCGTTTTATCTCCTCTATGCCTTCGATTATGAAAGAGGGGGATTCCAATTTATAGAACGGTATCTATGGGCCCCCAATCTGGGAATTTCTTTTTATCTTGGCGTGGATGGAATTGGGGTGCCGATGGTTTTATCCACGAGCATTCTCATCTTTGCCGGCATCTTTGTCTCATGGCATATAGAGGATCGGGCGAAAGAGTTTTATGTTTTTCTCCTGATTTTGGCGGCCGCCACGGTGGGGGTTTATATCTCGCTCGATCTTTTCTTTCTCTTCTTTTTCTACGAGTTGTCGGTGATTCCGATGTATCTCTTAATCGGGGTGTGGGGGAGCCATACCCAGGGGTACCTCGAATCGGCTGGGCCGAAGAAGGATTCTCCCTCCTTCATCTTTAATTTCGCGGCAAACAGCAAAGAGTATGCTGCCATGAAGTTGGTCCTCTTCCTTTCGGTCGGCGCGGTGGTGGCCCTGATGGGGATTCTTTTAATTTATGCCCGATCCGGAATCTATTCCTTTGATTTAATCGCGTTATCAAAAGTTCCAGAGGCCCATTACGGCAAGACGGTCGTCAGCGTCATTTGGCTTTTGACCTTTTTTGGTTTTGCCTCCATCGCCCCGATCTGGCCGTTGCACTCCTGGTCGCCAGTGGGTCACGCCTCCGCCCCCGCAGCGACCAGCATGCTGCACGCGGGGGTATTGATGAAGCTCGGCCATTTTTCAATCATGCGGGTCGCCTTCTTCCTCTTTCCGGAGGCGACCCGTGAATGGATGCCGATTGCGGCCCTTCTCTGCGTCGGAAGCATTGTCTATGGGGGGTTGGTCGCCCTCTTCCAAAAAGACACCAAATATGTGATCGGCTATTCCTCATCCAGCCATATGGGCTATGTTTTTCTGGGGATGGCGGCGCTCAACGTCATTAGCCTGACGGGCGCCGTCCTCTACATGTTTGCCCATGCGCTCGCCACCGGTCTCCTGTTTGCCGTGGCGGGATGGGTGTATGACCAAACCCACACACGGGATATCCCCTCGCTGGGGGGGCTGGCGCAAAGGATGCCTTTTGTGGCCGGCGCCTTTATTATAGCGGTGGCCGCCTCATTTGGACTGCCTCTCACGGTGAACTTTATTGGTGAGTTAATGATTATTGTCGGAAGTTTTGAGATGTATCCCAAGACAACCATCGTCGCCGTTCTGGGGATTTGTCTGACCCTTGGCTATCTTTTCTTGATGATGCGCGGGATATTTTTCGGCGAGATGAAAGTGGAGTTTTCCGGCGCGCAGGATGCAAAATTGTGGCATGATCGGCTTCCGCTCGCCCTGATGATCGCCTGTTCTCTCTTTTATGGGCTTTTCCCTTCGCAGTTTATCTATGTCATCCGATCGGGGGTGATCCCGTTGTTGGATCGGATCCATCAGGTTAGCCCCCAGGTTAGCCAGATGATCAGCCAAGCGGGAGGGTTTTAGTGGAGGTCCCGTTTGTCTTCTCCGAGATGGATTTTTCCCTGATGGCCCCGGAGCTCTGGCTCACCCTTCTTTCATCGTTGATCCTCACGATTGATTTTCTCTTTCCCAAGTTCGGAAAGGACAAGCTTGCCTATTTGTCGATCGCCGGCATGGGGCTGATCTGTCTGCAACTTGCCGGTTTTTTCGTTGATGGGAAAGGGGGCGGCCTTTTTCGCAACATGTTTGTCTTAGACCCGCTCGCCATCTTCTTTAAGGTTTTTGTCCTTGTTTCCACGATTTTAATTATTCTGTCCTCCGTGGACTATATCAACAAGTTGCCGTTTTATCGGGGGGAGTTTTACTACCTCCTCCTTTTTTCCGCGTTAGGGATGATGTTCATGATTTCTGCCAACGACCTGTTATCCCTGTACATCACGCTCGAATTTTCAACCTTTGGGTTCTATATCCTGGTGACCTATTTAAGGGAGGATGTCGCCTCGAATGAGGCGGGCATTAAGTTTTTTATCCTCGGCGTGCTGGCATCGGCGATCATTATTTTCGGGATCAGCTTGATCTATGGCGCGACCGGTACGATCCTCTTCCCGGAGCTCGCGAAGGCCAAACCGTCTGTGGGGGTGCTGGTCGGACTGATGTTTGTCTTTATTGGCCTTGGGTATAAGATTGGCGCCGTGCCGTTTCACGCCTGGATACCGGATGTGTATGAAGGGGCGCCCACGCCGGTGACCGCGTTTCTCTCCATTGCGCCGAAGGGGGCCGCCTTTGCCATTCTCTTAAGGGTGATCTTCTCCGCGTTTCCGCAGATGCAAAACGAGTGGACATGGTTTGTGGTGGGGATGGCTGCGCTATCCATGACCTACGGCAACCTTGTGGCCATCGCCCAGAAAAATATGAAGCGGCTTTTGGCCTACTCCGGCATTGCCCAGATCGGAAACATTGTGGTCGGCCTTGCCCCGGGAACGAAGATGGGGAGTGATTCTATTCTGTTCTATCTTCTGGCCTATCTTTTTGCCAATGTGGGGGCCTTTGCCGTCGTGATTGTGGTGGGCAATCAGACCTCCAGAGAGGATATCGATGGATTTTCCGGTCTTAATCGTCGCTCGCCGCTGCTTGCCTTCGCGCTCTTAATCTTTCTTCTTTCCCTGGCGGGGGTGCCGCCACTTGCGGGATTTATGGCGAAGCTCTATATCTTCCTCGCCGCTATTAATCGCGACCTCATTTTTCTTGTAACGGTCGGCCTGATCAATATTATTATCTCCATGTATTATTACCTGGTGGTGGTAAAGAAAATTTACATCGTCGAGCCGGAAGTCTTAACCCCGATCTCTGTTTCTCGACCGCTCGCGATTGTTATTTATGCGTGCCTGGCGGGTGTTTTAATCCTGGGGATCGCTCCAAAGCCGTTTATTGATTTCTCCGTCGCCGCCACCCACATCTTCACCCACCTGGCCTTGCGGTAGATATAGAATAAAACAAGAGCGGTTGCGTAAGTCCGCCGCATGGCTCACACCTGGAATAACAGTAAGAATTCCTGGCGTTAAAAACCGGACAAGTCTATTTGTTGACAACACATGCCGGTATCTTTGGTGGATCGATTTGAGGTACTCCCATTTTGATTGCTTGCTCATCGTGTAACCCTCCTGATTGATTTTTAATACCGTAGGGTTACACTTTAAATGATTTGATACGGGGACTTGACACCGAAAAGAGGGACATGTTACAAGGCAGCGTGTTGTCATGAGTAAGAACTGGGACTTCCTTAAGACTCCTCTCCTTCAGATTCAGCAGAACAATATGACCCTGATCTCTCTTTTAGGGGCCGTCCTTTTTATTTTAGGGGCCTTCCTTGTCTCCCGCCTGCTGCAGGGGATATTCAAACGGAAACTTTTCCCCCGCCTCGCATTGGTGGAGGGACAGCAATATACCATTCTCCGCCTGACCCATTATCTTATTATCTTTATCGGATTGGTGATCGGTCTCGAATTGATGGGGCTCGACCTATCCAGCTTTGCGGTTGTCGCAGGGCTTTTCTCTGTTGGAATTGGGTTCGGCTTACAGAATGTCGTCTCTAACCTTATCGCCGGTATCATTCTTCTTTTTGAGCAACCAATCAAAGTCGGAGATCGGATTACCATAGGAGAGCTTCACGGCGACGTTTACGAAATCAACATTCGATCGACAACGGTACTAACCCAGGACAACATTGCCATCATTGTCCCCAATTCCGACTTTATCAATGGGAGGGTCACCAACTGGTCCTACGAAGACCCTACGGTCCGCCTGCACATTCCATTGAGGGTTTCTTACGGTTCGGATATCGATCTGGTTGCCCGGCTGCTCCTGCAAGCGGCCCAGTCTCATGTCCAGGTTCTTAAATCGCCAGAACCGCAGGTTATTTTTAAGGCCTTTGGAGAGTCGGCCCTCCAGTTTGAGCTCGAAATATGGGTGGCCCAGGCCAAAGAAGGGGGTCATATCTTAAGCGATCTGCACCATGAGATTCACCGTCTTTTCAAAAATAGCGGGATAGATCTGCCCTATCCCAAACAGGAAATCCACCTCAAAAGTTCCTCTGGGACATCGCCTTTACCATAATGGCTCTTCACCAGCCGGCTATCCTCGCCCTTGATCAAGGGAGCAGCCACTCCAGGGCAATCCTTTTTGACGCCTGTGGCGTGGTCATCGCTCGAGCCGAGGCGCCCCTTCGAACATATCACCCTCATCCGGGATGGGTAGAGCATAAGGCGGAAGAGCTATTAAAGGGCGTGTTCACAGCCTTTCGTCACGCGCTTCATCAGGGTGGAATAACGCCTGTTGCGCTGGGGATTGCCAATCAGCGTTCCACAGTTATCTGTTGGGATAAAAAAAGCGGCAAGGCCCTCTCTCCCGCGATCAGTTGGCAGGACACCCGTACGGCAGAGACGATTCATCAGAAAATCGTCCCCGACATCATCAATAGGACCGGCCTGCCGCTGACCCCGTACTATGCGGCGACGAAGCTCTCCTGGCTGCTTTCTGATTTAAGGCGCAAGGGCGTTGCCATGCGCAATCTCCTCTGCGGAACGGTCAACACCTTTTTAATCTGGCATCTGACAGGAGGAGGGCATAAAACCGACCCGACCAACGCCGCGCGCATGCTTCTCTATAACCTCGATCGGCAAGAATGGGATGACGATCTCTTGCGTCACTTTAAAATCCCGCGACATATTCTCCCGGAAATCCAGCCGACGCAGTCGGATTTTGGCAAGGCGGTGATTGATCAATATCGCATACCGATCACATGCAGTATCGGAGACCAACAGGCCTCGTTGGCCGGTCTTGGAGGCCATTCAGATGGACTGGCAGAGGGACTGGCAAATATCAACTACGGGACAGGAGGCTTCTTTCTGGTGAACACAGGGATGCGCCGCCTCCCGATTCCCGGTCTTTTGACCAGTGTCGCCTGGTCTGAAAAAGGTAAAACCGCATACGTTACAGAAGGGACCGTCAACGCCGTTGGATCTCTCTTCCACTGGCTTTGTCAACTCGGGCTCTTACGCTCCGAGAAGGCAATCAACGCGGCATGCGCCCGCTCAAAGGAGAGACTCTTTTTTCTCCCCGCCCTTTTTGGCCTGGGTGCCCCGCATTGGGATACCGATACAAAAACCGCCCTGCTCGGCTTGACGGCAGCAAGCCGGCGAGAGGATATCATTCGAGGGGCAGTGGAAGGGGTTGCCTTTTTGATGAACGACATTTATGAAGCCATCCAGAGGGAGATTTCCATTAAAAAAATCGTTGCAAGCGGAGGGGGATCGCGTATCCATCGCCTGGTCCAATTTCAGGCCGACCTCTTTGGAAAACCGATTGAAGTCACAGACGATCCGGAATCGACCATCCGGGGCGCCGCGCTCTTTGCCGGCCTCCAGGCCCAGGTCACCGATCGGGAAAGCTTTTTCTTCCCGCAGCGCGCAAGGAAAATCTCACCTGCCCTGGGCCGGGCCCAACGGGCCGACCTCATCAGCCGTTGGAAGAAAACGGTATCACTGGCTCGCGACTGGATGAACTAGAATGGCTTAGGGGTTTGAAGGCCCGGGTGTAGAGGAAGATGTGGTCAGATCTTTTTCGCTTAGAATCCGATCCAGAGACTCCTTTTTAAGGAAAAAAGGGGCCGGCTGCCGACTGCTTTTTGCAACCACCCTCTCCCCATCCACGCGGCCGAAGATGATTTCACCCAAAGGATTTCCCCCCTTCCCCTTGAGCGTAACGGAAACAGAAGGGGGGCCTGTTTGGGACAGAGCTGCTATCGGGTCATCCAGAAACGCCTCAACCCGCATATCATGCAAATCCCAAAGAAGGTTTAAGACCTTATCGGGAGACGTCACCTTCTCGTTTTTCTTAAACCATGTTTCATCCTTTTTCTCAAGACGAAGTTCTGCCCCCGTCCGATGGATTAAGATATGCGCCACCTCTTGAACGTCAGAAAATGAGACGACCTTTTTATCTCGAAAGGCAAAGACCGGCTGATTTAAAAATGCACTGCTTTCCCGTGAAATTTTATAGATCGGCGCATCGGGCGTTGTGATGGCATAGAGGATATCCGGCTCTGGCGGTTGGTGATAGAATGTTGCAGGACGGTCCATCTCGCCCACGGTTAAATTAAGTTCCAAAACGGGCGGGCCGAACCCCTTTTTCTTCTCTTCTTTGCCCTGGTCAATAAAATCATCGCCTTTCAACCCTGTTAATTTCGATAAAAAACTTCCTATCTCCGCATCATCTCCCATTGCAGAGATGGGGTTTTTAATGAACCAGACCTCTTTTTCCTTGCCCATCTCTATGACATGGAGCGGCGATTTCATCGCTATCTTCTTTACATTAGATGGGGAAAAGCGAAAAAGTTCACGCCGCCGCCACTCTTTCAACTCTTTTTTTACAGCCTGTTTGATCGTGGCCGGGACAAGATAAATGGGGCCTCCCGGTCCTGTGCGAACATACACCTCGCTCCCCGTGACGCTGTCATCACCAATCTCAAGAATTTTCGTGTCTGTTGGATTGAAGGCAATGATTAATTTATAACCGGGAGAGACAAGACCGAAGGGCGAAAGATCGGAAGGCGTTGTCTCCACGATGCGCGAATATTCTATGTTCTCTAATAAGAAGCCGAGCGATGACACCGCAGCGTCATCGGCCACGGTCTCAAAAGGCTGAACGATTCTCCATGCGGCCTCTGGATGATCGGGATCATGTTCAAAAGAAATCAACCCGTTTGGCTGATAAAGGGTCAGCCCTCTTATCGCCGGGCTTTGAAACGTGAAGAGACGCCGCGCCCCCTTTTTGGCATCACTTTCCCCTTTCGGAATTTCAACCAGGAAGAGATAGAGGCCGAGAAGAAGCAAGATGACGCCCAGGACGAGGGTGGCCTTAAACCTCACAGCCTCCGTCTCCTGTGCCAGATGGACAGGCCCACAACGAGAATCGTCATCGGCAAGATCAGGACAGAGGTATAGAATGTCATTTTAATCTGGTTGGATGTTAAAAGAAGGGTGGAGGTTTGCGCCTCATGGGGACGGATGGAAATGAGGTCGCCCTCCTCCGCGAGCCAACTGACCACGTTCTGAAAGAGATCTCCGTTTCCAGCGGCGCGCACAACGCTGTTGGTGGCAAAGTCGGCATCGCCGATGACAACGAGCCGCATCTTTTTACCCGATTCCCCTTCCACCTCTGGACCGGACCCTTTTGGGAGAATAACCCCTCCTATGGTGATCGGGCCTTTTTGGTCCCGCTTAGGATCAATTGAAAGTTCTCCTGTAATCGCCCGGGTAAGCCAACTGTTCTGTCCTGTTTGTAAAATCGGCTCAAAACGGAATGCCCCCTCTTTCGAGGCGTCAAAACCAATCGATCTGGAAAGGGGATAAAATGTCGCGAGATGGAAACGATTGGTAATGTCGTGTGTAGGATAGCCCCCCGGGTTGACAATGGGGATGGCCCCTCCTAAACCAGACGTCGGATCGAGGATGATGTCGTCCTCAAGACGCACCCCCCACTTTGAGAGAAACGGATAGATATCGGCGGACACCAGGGGATCGATCATAAAAAAGAGCCGCCCGCCGCCTGTAAGATAGGCGTCTATCATCTCCTGCTCTTCCTGGGTGAAACCGCGTTGGGGGCCTCCCACAATCACCACGGCCGCATCTTCTGGAACCTTTTTTTCTGATAGGAGATGTAACTTCTTGACGATAAACCCTTGCTTGGTGATGGCGTCTCTTAAGTAGGAGTAACCCCCCCGATCGGTGTCATCAATGGCATGTTCGCCGTGCCCTTCGATAAAATAAAAATGTTTTTTCTTGTCGCGGCTGATCCGGATCAGCGCGGAGGTGATCTCCGCTTCGGAAATGGTTCGCACCGTCGCCAACTGGCCGCCCGACTCCAGGACCACGGTGTCATATTCTGTGATGCCATACTGTTTTGCGACGGCGGGCCGCCGGTCGGGATCGATCATCTCATATTTGATGCTGGGGCTTTCGTGAACGTAATTTTCAAAAATCTCTTTCGCCTTATCTTTTACATTGCTCTGCTCTGGAAAGAAGCCGGAGATCTTTACCTCTTTCTTTAGATTTTTCAGGATGTCCACCGTCTGGGGGGCGAGCGTGTATGCCCCCGTGCCGGAAAGGTCAAACCGGGTTTCATGCCGCGCAAGAATAAAATTCAAGACCGACAAGATCGCGACAAAAATGACGATCATCAGGAGGCTGTTGGCCCCAAATTGGGTCGACCGCCGTAAGGAGATGTCTTTAAGCATCTCGAAATGGGTCACAAAAAAGACGATCAAGTGGATCGCCGCCAGGACCTCCAGCGTGGTGTAAAGCCAGATCGGCCCACCCCATATTAGATAGACAAACAGGCCGGCGACCGCAAAGATGGCCCCTATTATTCCAACAACCGCCATCGTTCCTTGCTTTATTTCCATCTTTGAGACTCCACAACCCGATGCGTCAGAAAGAGGCCAAACAGCGTCATGGTGAAAAAATACATCAGATCGCGCGTGTTAATTAAACCTTTAATCATATTGTCCAGATGATCGACCACGGAAAGGTAATTTAACACAGTGGCAAGAACCGACGTATCATCGCTCTGTATCATCGCCCCGATGAGCCAGAAACCGATCAGGATGCCGAAGGAGACCACCGCCGCGACAATCTGATTTTCAGTCAAGGAGGAGGCCAACAATCCTAGAGAAATAAAGACGGCCCCCATGAGGGATAACCCCAGATAGCTCGCGAGGAGCGGCCTGACGGAAACATCCGCGAATGTCGAAACCAGGAGCGGCAGATGGAGGGTACACGCCAGGAGAAGGAGGTAGATCAGCCAGGCGGCCAGAAATTTTCCTAAAATAATCTCCGTAATGGTCAGGGGAGAGGTCATGAGGAGTTCGGTTGTTTTGGCCTTTTTCTCTTCAGCAAAAAGCCGCATGGTCAGTATCGGGATCATCAGCATTAAAATTACGCTCGTGTTCATAAATGTTGGCCGAAAGACCGTCTGGTGAAGATTCAGTTGTGGGAGATTTCCTTGAAAGCGCATCATTTGCGCCGACATGCTTGAGTAAAAATAGATCTGGCTGGAAAAAAGGTAGTCCACCACCGCGAGGAAAACCGCCGCCACGACATAGGCAATCGGAGAGATAAAGTATATTTTAAGCTCTTTCTTCGTCAGTATGACAATGTTTTTCATTAAAGGATCCTTATTTACGGACAGGCTGTTCAAAAAGTTCCAGATGCGAGACCGCAGCGTACTTTGAAGGTACGTGAGGATCTCCGAGAGACCGAGAACGAAACAGATGGACTTTTTCAACAGCCTGTTAGGGCATCTTTTCTTCTTCCGTCGTTTCCTGTGTGGTGAGTTGCAAGAAAACCTCCTCCAGACTAAGCATCAGCGGTTTCATCTCCAACAGTCCCCAGCCGTTTTCCACAACGGTTCTTGCAATGGCCTCTCTGTTATCGCAGCCGAGCTCCGACTCGACAATGAAGGCCCCCCCTGTTTGCGAAATAAATTGGAGCACGCCGCCGATCCCAAGAATTTTCTCGGGCGATACCGAGTCGGTCCGACGAACGCGGATGACCACCTTTTCTGATTTCCGGATTTGGGCGGAAAGCCGCTCCTGGGAGTCGACCGCCACCACCTTGCCGCGGTTAATAATGACCACCTTCTGGCAGACAGCCGTCGCTTCAGGAAGGATATGGGTCGACAGGATAATGGTGTGCTCCCCGGCCAGTCCCTTAATCAGCTCCCGAATCTCAATAATCTGTTTGGGGTCGAGTCCGACTGTCGGCTCATCGAGGATAAGGACTTCCGGGTTATGAATTAATGCCTGCGCCAGGCCTACCCGCTGCCGGTACCCGCGCGAAATGTTGGCGATGAGCCGGTGGGAGACATCCCCCAGAGAACATTTTAAAATGGCAGAATCGGTTGCCTCGCCAACCGCCGCCCCTCTTACGCCTTTGATCTTGGCGACGAACGTGAGGTACTCCCGGACCGTCATTTCCGGATAAAGCGGCAGATTCTCCGGGAGATAGCCGATACGGCGCTTGACCTCCATCGGTTGATCGAAAATATCAAACCCCGCGACCCTGGCGGTGCCGGTCGTGGCCGGCATAAAGCAGGTTAAAATCCGCATGGTCGTCGTCTTCCCAGCGCCGTTCGGGCCCAGGAAGGCGAGGATTTCCCCTCGATCGACGGTGAAACTCACGTTGTCGATGGCAACCACATTGCCGTAACGCTTGCCAAGCTGTTTAACCTCGATCATTGCTTTGTTCCAGAGAGGCCGCGGCCTGGGGGCCTTTTTTTACCCTCGGCTGGGATATCTGATATGACCACGCAGTTTTTCTCGCGCCGTTTTGCCTCATACAGCGCCGCATCGGCCCGTTCGATCAATAATCGCGTTTCATCTCCGTTTGCCGGATAGGTGGCAACCCCCATGCTGATGGTCAGACGCCCTTCCGGCTGGCTCCCTCTTCCTTCAAACGGAAAGAGAGAGACCTCCTTTCTTAAGCGGTCGATGACATGAAAGGCCTTCTCTGACGTCGTTTCAGGCATGATAATGGAAAACTCCTCACCGCCAAACCGCGCAATGACATCAATCGTTCGGCAATGGTCCTTTAAAATGCCGGCCACCTGTTTTAAGACCACATTCCCTTTGGGATGACCGTGCGTGTCGTTATACAGTTTAAAGTCATCGATGTCAATCATCACCAGGACGAAACTAAGGCGGTAACGTTCAGCGCGGCTGACCTCGTTTGCGAGACACTGTGTAAAATAACGATGATTGTACAGACTGGTTAAGTCGTCCGTGATGGATGTCAACATGGCCGTCTCCAGCATCTTTGCCTTGTCGATAATGTTTGCAGCGATGCCGCTTGCCAGAGAGAGGAGCCCGATTTCCCGCGGGGTGAACTTTCGGACCACGAAGTCATGCACGTAGAGGATGCCGACAATCCGCCCTTCCGCAATGAGGGGGGAGGCCATCAGTGAGCGGACTCCCTCATTGAGCATCATCGGATTATCGAAAGAGGGGAGCTGATGCACATCGGATACGATCACCGGCTCCCGACTGTTTAGAATCATGCTGGTTAAGCCCCCTTTTTGAACCTTCCACCTTGGTTTCCTTGAAAAGCTCTCGCTAAATCCCTTCACCGCGCCGAAATACATCTGGCTTCGTCGTTCATCATATAAAACCACAGATCCGGCGTGAGTATTCGTCAGCTTGGTCGCGTCTTCGACCGTGTAGAAAAGAATCCGCGCAAGATTTTGACTGGCCGTCAGCTTCAACCCCAGGTCGTAGATTGATTGATATTGGAAAAGCATCTCTTCCAGGGTTTCTTTTCTTTTTACGCGCTGGATCAGATGATGCCACATAAATCTGGCCGTCGGCCCGCTGATTAACTCCACCGATTCCGGAAGACGCCTGGTCAAATCGGAACGGATCTCTTTATTGCCGGTGGTATCAATCACAAAATTGAGTTTTGGCAGAGAGAGAAATTTCACGTAGTAGGTGGTGGTCGGTATTTTTAGACGTCTGGCTAAAACCATCGCCGGCGCAAACCGATTCTCATCGGCGACGCCGAGGATATTGGTGTTGGGGTCTTCGTGAAGGAGTTCGACCAGGGTGGTGCCACCCTTATCTCCGCCGATGATCACAATATTAATAATCGGCGCCCCTTTCTGATCCCGCTGAACCCCTTTTTTATCAGGGATTAATAATGGCAAGAGAGTTCCCTCCTTATTTCTTAGGGGACAACCTCGATGATCATTTCAAGTTCAAGGGGAGAATTAAGCGGCAGCGTGGAGGCCCCCAACGCCAGGCGGGCATGACGGCCTCTCTCCCCGAAAACTTGAACCAGGAGTTCCGATGCGCCGTTTGCGACAGACGATTGTTCAAAAAAACCGTCCGCCGAGGCGACATAAACGGCCATCCGGACAATCCGCACGATTTGATCGAGCGAGCCGCATTCGGCTTTCACCACGGAAAGGGCGTTTAACAGGGCAATCCTGGCCCCCTGCTGACCCTGAACCACCGTTAAATCCTTGCCCACCCTCCCGGAAAAGGCCAGCTTTCCATCCACCAAAGGGAGCATCCCAGACAAAAACAGAAGGTTTCCACTTCGGACAGCCGGAATATAGGCCGCCACCGGTTTGGGCGCAGCGGGAAGCGTCAGCCCCAGCGATGCAAGCCTCTCCTCATATTGCGGCGCGTCAACTCCCGTCACGACATTTTCCTCCTCTGATAGAGATTGACAGCGGCATTATGTTCGGAAAGCGTGCGGGAGAAGTGGTGCGTGCCGTTGTTTTTAGAGACAAAATAGAGGTAATCGACCTCTTCGGGATAAAGAACGGCATACAGCGCCTCTTTCCCTGGATTCGCGATGGGGCCGGGGGGGAGCCCTTTGATCATGTATGTGTTATAGGGAGAGGGGGTGGACAAATCCTTTCGGGTGAGATTGCCATTAAAGTCTTTGATGGCGAAAATGACGGTCGGATCACTTTGAAGGGGCATCTTTCGTTTGAGCCGATTATGAAAAACGGCGGAGATAAGTGTTCGCTCGGAGGGATGGGCGGTCTCTTTTTCGATAATGGATGCCAGCGTCACCACCTGTGTTTGGGTCATGCCAAGCTCATCGGCCCGCCTTCGGAACGGCTCGCTATAGACCGTTTTAAACTGCGCCACCATGCGTCTTACGATCTCAATCGGGGGGGTTCTCTTGGCAAATTGATAGGTGTCTGGAAAGAGATACCCTTCCAAACTCTCACCCTCAATTTCCAATTCATGAAGCAAATCCGGATCGCGAACAGACTCGTAAAAGATGTCGGAAGAGACAAGGCCGGCCTTTTCTAAAATTCCCCCGATCTCCCTGGACGTCACCCCTTCGGGAGCGACCACTTGGCGCAATAGAACTCTCCCTTCCACGAGAAGATCAAGGAGCGCCATTGGACGCAGGGCGGTATGGAACGTATATTCCCCCGATTTTGCCTTTTTGTCTTTTTGGGTCCATCTGGCGAGCCAACGGAAATAGATGCGGTTTGTGATAAGACCTTCATTCGCCAGAAGATCTGATACCAGACGAAAAGAGATCCCCTCCGGTATGTCGATCGTTTTATAAACTCCATAGGACGAGGGGGGGCGGTTAAGAAACGAAACACCTTGGTAGGTCCCTGCGGCAACCAAGAGGAATAGGGTGGAAAGGGTGACCCACCATTTCATCCTATCCCCGATTTTCCTTCAATTGATTGACTTCCGCGGTAAGATCGGCCACCTCTTTTTTCAATCGGTCGATATCGGCGCGCATCGGAAGCTTGACGCCTCCTGCGATCCTTTGGCAGAGGTCATCCAATTTCTGGCTGCATTCACGTTCCCCCTTTTCCGCCGATTCAAAAAGGGCTTTTAACCGGACGGCCTCCTCCGATTGATTCTCCTCCCCCTTCTTTGCGAGGGCGCTAACCGTCTCTTTTGCCTGCTCCGTAAGACCGAGTCCGACGAGAGCGGCCTTCTTCAGCATGGTAAACATAAAACCTCCCTTTGGACGCTTCTCCCCCATCAGTGAGGCGGGGAGAGTGAGGGCGATTGCCTTTTTAGCTTTTCAATGACTTCCAATGATTGACCGAGGGCCCTATCGAGATTTTCTACCTTCCGGCCACCGGCCTGCGCCATCTCTGCCCTTCCCCCTCCTGATCCTTCGACCAGCTTCGCCAATTCTCTTACAATCTTATCCGCTGAAAAATAAGAAGTCAAATCGGGGGTCACCATCACCACCAGCGAGAGCTTCTCTCCCGTAGGCGCCACCGCGCCGACGATCACAATACCGGACCGGATGAGCTCCCGCAGGCGGTCGGCATGGGCGCGCACCTCTTTGATATCCGCGGGTTCTATCTTCTCGGATAGGACAGAGACGTCTCCTATCTTTTGGGTTCTGGATAGGGGATTTTCGGCGCGAAACTGTTGCGATCGCAGCCGCTCTATTTCGCGATCTTTCCCTTGCGATTGCGTGATCATTCGGGACGCCTTCTCGATAAGCTCCTCCGGCCTGCTCTTAAAGAGGTCTGAAACCGCGTAGAGTGTCCGCTCCTGATTTTTTATCCACTGGCGCGCAGCCGGCCCGGTCAACGCCTCGATTCGCCGAATCCCGGAGGCAATGCTGTTTTCGCGGAAAATTTTCAACAGACCGATCTCTCCGGTGCCACGACAGTGCGTTCCGCCGCACAACTCCTTACTGAAATCAGAGACCCGAACCACACGCACCTGATCGCCATATTTTTCCCCGAAGAGGGCCATGGCCCCTGTCGCCATCGCTTGATTTATCTCCATGATTTCGGTGTCAACCCGCGCATCTTCCCAAATCCGCTCATTGACGCGCTCTTCAATCCGATCAATCTCCTTATCGGATAGCGGCGAGAAATGATAGAAATCAAACCGAAGGCGGTCCGGGGCGACCAACGATCCCGCCTGACGCACATGATCTCCCAGTAAATCCCGCAAGGTGGCATGAAGGAGGTGGGTCGCCGTATGGTTTCGGGCGGTGTTTTGACGGGCTTTCGAATCGACCGATGCGTGGTAAACCGCATTCACCTTGATCTCCCCGTGGATCACTTTGCCGCGATGGATGTAAAGGTCGGGAAGCGGTTTGACCGTATCCTCGATTTCGACCATCGCGTTGCTTGATGACAAGCAGCCACAATCTCCGACCTGCCCCCCCGCCTCGCCATAAAATGGGGTGGGATTAAAGATGAGTTCAACCACCTCTCCCGTCTCTGCCGATGGCGCCGGGACGCCATTTTTGAGGATCGTCAGAAGGGTCACCTCTTCTTCAAGACATTCATAGCCAGTAAAGAGGGTGGGGGCCTGACGCACCTCCCGATAAGCCGGCCGGTCTGCAAGGAGGTCTCCCACGCCGACCCACGATCGCCGTGCCCGCTCCTTCTGTGCCTCCATCTCGGCGTGAAACCCCGACTCATCAAGAGAGAGCCTTTCCTCTTTTGCCATATCCAGGGCGAGGTCCATCGGAAAACCGTATGTGTCGTAGAGGGTAAAGAGGACCGCGCCTGGAATCACCGTCTCCCCCTGCTGTTTTATCTTTGTAATCACCTCTTCTAAAAGGGCCACTCCGCGATTGAGGGTATGGATGAAGCGCTCCTCTTCCGCCAAAATAACCTGTGCAATCTCCCCCCGGTTGAGGGTCAGATCGGGATAAGGGGCGGACATTTGATGAACGACTTCCGCCGAAAGCCTATGGAGGAAGGGGTCGTTTAATCCAAGTTTTATTCCAAAACGGGCCGCCCGGCGGAGAATACGGCGAAGGACATAGCCGCGTCCCTCATTCGTGGGATGAACCCCGTCGCTCACTAGAAACGTGATCGCGCGAAGATGGTCGGCAACCACGCGGCCAGCCTGGGAGGCCAATATTTCCTCCTCTGATTTTTTGGCCTCCCGCCCGATCGCCTGAAAAAGGGGAGAAAAAAGATCGGTTTCATAATTGCTGCCGACCCCCTGACAGACAGCGGTTACCCGTTCCAGGCCCATTCCGGTGTCGATGCTCGGTTTTGGAAGTTGGGTTAATGCGCCGCCCCCATCGCGGTTATACTGCATGAAGACCAGGTTCCAAATTTCAAGATATCGGTCGCAATTGCATCGGCCGATGCCGGGGCAATCCGGGTGCAAGGCCTCCCCCTGATCTATCAATATTTCAGAACATGGGCCGCAGGGCCCGGTCTCCCCCATCTGCCAGAAATTATCTTCCTTGCCCAGCCGGATGATCCGACCGGCCGGCAGGTGGTTCCGCCAGAGGGCCGCCGCCTCGTCATCGTCCTGATAGACCGTGACCCAAAGCCGTGAAGGGTCCAGTTGAAACCGGTCGGTGATCAACTCCCAGGCAAAGGAGATCGCCTCTCCTTTGAAATAATCTCCAAAGGAGAAATTCCCCAGCATCTCAAAAAAAGTATGGTGCCGCGCCGTCTGACCCACATTCTCCAGATCATTATGTTTTCCTCCAGCGCGGACACATTTTTGGTAGGAAACCGCCCGTCGATAGGGGCGCGCCTCCTCGCCCAGAAAAGCCGCCTTAAATTGAACCATCCCCGCATTGGTGAACAGGAGGGTAGGATCGCCTTTGGGAATCAGAGAGGCGCTCGGCACCTCGGTGTGACCCCATTCCTTGAAGGCCTTGACAAATTGAGATCGAATTTCCGATGAGGTCATGGAGAAAATGTGCTTTTACATCAGTGGATATTAAGGGGACCGCCGTCTAAAAACGCCCGCTTTTATTGTTGGGTTCCTCTGTTGGGTTCCTCTTTAAGTCCGTTCTTCCGCCCAGCTTTCGCTGGTCGATTGAATTCCCCGCATCTTTAAGGCGAAGTTTTCGGGATTGCTGGCCCAATTCATCGCCTCTTCGTAGGTAATCTCTCCTTTCTTCAGGAGCTCATACAGCGCATGGTCAAACGTCTGCATTCCATACTGGGAGACTCCCGCCGCGATGATGTCGGGAATGTTCCGCGTCTTGTCTGGATCGATAATCGCCTCCCGAATGGTCTGTGTGGAGACCATCACCTCCACCGCCGGAAGACGGCGTTTACCGTCGGCGGCAGGGATTAGGCGCATCGAAATAATACCACGAATCACGGAGGCCAGTTGCAGACGGATCTGTTTCTGCTGATGCGGAGGGAAGACCATCACAATCCGATTAACCGTCTCGCTCGCGTCAATGGTATGGAGGGTGGAGAGGACCAGATGGCCCGTCTCGGCCGCCACCAACGCGGTCGAAACGGTTTCAAAATCGCGCAGCTCGCCGAGCATAATGACGTCCGGGTCTTGACGAAGGGCGGAGCGGAGGGCGATCGGAAACGATTCGGTATCCTGGCCCACCTCCCGCTGGCTGACAATCCCTTTCTTATCTTTATGAAGGAACTCAATCGGATCCTCGATCGTAATGATATTTACCGTCTGATTGCGATTGATGGCGTCAACCATCGAAGCCAAGGTCGTTGATTTTCCGCTTCCGGTGGTCCCCGTCACCAAAACAAGACCGCGCGGCTCCATCGCAAGCTTCTCAATGACCGGGGGAAGCTGAAGTTGCGCAAGGGGCAAGATTTCAAACGGCACGGAACGAAAGGCCATTCCCACCGTTCCGCGCTGTTGAAAAACATTGACGCGGAATCTCCCCAGGCCGGAGACACTGTACGCCATATCCACCTCGCAATGATCCGAAAACTCCCCCTTTTGCGAAGGGCTCATCACGGAATAGGACAATTCGTAGGCGTCTTCACGGGAGAGCCTGGGAATATCCCCCAGAGGCGTTAAAACCCCATTGACCCGCACCATTGGACAGGCCCCGACCTTCAGGTGAAGATCGGACGACCCCATCGCCATGGCCGCCCTTAACAGTTCATCAATTTCCAAACGCATGGTTTGCCGATTTTGCGAAATGCCCCCTTTACTGGTTTACTTCTTCGCCTTCTCTCCCACGCCGGAAACGGCGGAGTGCCCCTCCCTGGCAAAAAGGCCGCTCGCCTCTCGGAGGGTCTTCTCGATCTCTATGGCAAGAGAGGGGTTCTCCTGCAGGCCCTTCATCGATTGATCCCGCCCCTGGCCCAGTTTCTCCCCTTTATAGGCGTACCAGGTACCGCTTTTCTCAATGATCTTTTTTTCCACGCCGAGATCAAGCACTTCACCCAGTTTGGAAATTCCGACATTAAACAGGACGTCAAACTCCGTCTGACGAAAGGGGGGGGCCATCTTATTCTTAACGATTTTCACACGAACCCGATTTCCAATAACCTCCGTCCCCTCTTTGATGGCCTCCACACGGCGGATATCCAACCGGACGGATGCGTAAAACTTTAAGGCGTTTCCGCCGGTGGTCGTTTCCGGGTTTCCAAACATTACCCCAATCTTCATCCTGATTTGGTTAATGAAGATGACGCATGTTTGGGACCGAGAGATGGCGGCCGTTAGTTTCCTTAACGCTTGAGACATCAAGCGGGCCTGCAGACCCATGTGGGAGTCGCCCATCTCTCCTTCGATCTCCGCCCGTGGCACCAAGGCTGCCAC
Source organism: uncultured Nitrospirota bacterium (assembly GCA_964373895.1). Classification (GTDB taxonomy): domain Bacteria; phylum Nitrospirota; class Nitrospiria; order SBBL01; family SBBT01; genus SBBT01. Next base: position 13,237 of record CAYJWQ010000006.1, on the reverse strand, counting down.
CGAATCAATCACAACGACGTCCAGCGCGCCGCTTCGAACGAGGGTTTCGGTAATCTCCAACGCCTGCTCACCGGTATCCGGTTGTGAGATCAAAAGCTCCTGGTTTTTTACGCCGAGCCGTCCGGCATATTGAATATCCAAGGCATGTTCCGCATCGATGAAGGCGGCCGCCCCGCCCTTTTTCTGCGCCTCGGCGATGACATGCAGCGAAAGGGTGGTCTTGCCGGAAGATTCCGGCCCAAAAATCTCAACTACCCGCCCTTGCGGAAGGCCCCCGATCCCCAGGGCGATATCAAGCCCAAGCGAGCCGCTCGAGATCACGGGGACAGGCATGGCAACCGTATCGGCCCCCAATTTCATAATGGCCCCCTTGCCAAACTGTTTCTCGATCTGCATCATCGCCAGATCTAACGCCTTTCCTTTTGAGCCCTCCTTTTGATCTTTCTCAACCATATTTCCTCCTTTAATTCCTCTTCTCTTCACCCAGGACGGATGTAAGCAAAGGGATATAGATTGAACCTTCAGGCCTTGGTCGGCTCTCCATCAAAGAAATCTCCTTCATCAGGCCTGTTTCAGGATGAAGACAGTTCTCCTCAACCATCCATCGGCAAAATCCCCTGGCGCCGGAGGCACCTTTGACCCGTCCCAATGTCAAGTGCGGCCGATAGGGGCGTTTCTCTGGTGGGGAACCAAGCGATGCGACACCGCAAGCCAATTTCCCTTGCAAGATCATCAGGTCTGTCTCTTCGGATATGCCAGCCCAGATAATCCTCGGTTCCTGTAATCCCGGATAGACCCCCAGCCTGGCCATCTTTATTTCAAAAGGTTCAGACTCGCAAGAAGCGTTATAAATGATCTCCGAAATTTGATCCTGCAACAGAGGATTCGTCCAGCCCAGGAAAATAAGGGTTAAATGAATCTGCTTTGGGTCTGTCCACCGGATGGAAACTGTTTTCTCCTTGGCGATGAGGGAAGCCTTCTCCTGAAAGGCGACGCATTCGCTTAAAATCTCATCCGGAACCTTTAAGGAGATAAACAATCGGCGTCCTTTTTCATCGGCCCTGCCCATTTATGTTACTTTATATCATTTCTCCTCATTTTTTTCAGCCATACAAATCATTGATGGATTATAAAACCCCGCCAATCTGTTCAACAAAGCGAAGGATGATAACCGTATAACCGGCTGCGATGAGATCGTCTGCCATAATTCCAAGGCCGCCATGGAGCTTCTCTATGCTACGCGAGGGGGGAGGCTTTGTAATATCAAAAATGCGGAAGAGGGTGAAACCCGCCACCCACCAGAACGGAGAGGGAGGGAGGAGAAAGAGGGTCAACAGCATGGCCACAATCTCGTCAACCACCACACAAACGGGGTCGTTTTCTTTGAGAAAAACTTCAGCGAGGGTTGCGGTATAAAGACCGATCCCAAAAAGAATCAGAAGGAAGGGGGCAGCGTAAACAAGAGGGACATCAGAAAAGAAGAGAAAAATAAAAAGGCCGACCAGACTTCCTGCAGTACCTGGGAAAAAGGGGGCGTATCCAATGCCAAAACCGGTCGCGATGAAGCTTGCCCCCCTCATCCAGAGATCCGTCCGGGGCCACGGAAGATTATCCCTCATTATTGAGATCGGGTTGAATGCGTTTCCTCAAAACTCTACGTGAAACTTGCGAAAAACTTCGGTATGATAAAGAGACTTTAACACTCTTAACGTTACTGGCGTTCACGGGCGGAATGCTACCATTCTGCTCCCTTGATGTCAACAAAACCGTCGGGTAGGTGTCAAAAAAAAGTACAATGGACAAATTTGATACGCCTTATTGACAAACTGTACGGGTGGTTGTAATCTACAACCCGGTTTTCGGGTTGTGGGAGGATAAGGGGAAATTCTAACATCACGGGATGAACAAGGGGCGGATAGCTCAGTTGGGAGAGCGTCGGTCTTACAAGCCGAAGGTCACAGGTTCGATCCCTGTTCCGCCTACGGAATGGTGTTTACAAGGGTGGGGCCGTAGTTCAGCTGGTTAGAACGCCGGCCTGTCACGCCGGAAGTCGCGAGTTCGATCCTCGTCGGCCCCGCCAAGCAACGCCTATTGCTATCAATCTCCTGCCCATCCCTCACGGAAGGAACGACGTTATGGTGTCCCCTTTAAGTTCCCATCTTACTGTTGTTGATCTGGTTCTCTCTGCCGGAATTGTCTCAAAAGTTGTCTTGATCCTCCTCCTATGCGCTTCCGTTGTCTCGTGGGCAATTATTGGCTACAAGACAATCGTCTTTTTAAAGGCCGAAGCCTCTAATCGCCGCTTTTTAATTTTTTTCTCTAAAACAGATCGCCTGGAGGAAATTCAAAAGGGGGTTTTAAAACCAGATGAGGGGCCGATGGTGATGATCGTTCGATCTCTCTTTGAGAAGTTAGACCGCGTTGCTGCGTTAAAGAACGGCCTGTCCTCTCTGGAGGACTCTCCCACGAACATAAAAAGCCTTGAGCGTGTCATCCAAAGCGGAGTACAAGATGAAATCTCGCATATAGAGCGTTCTCTCCATTTCCTGGCGACCGTGGGGAATACTGCCCCTTTTGTCGGATTATTCGGGACAGTCTGGGGCATCATGGATGCTTTTCAGGAAATCGGCCTTCAGGGGACACCCAATATCGCCGTCGTGGCCCCAGGGGTAGCAGAGGCGCTCGTTGCCACCGCCGCCGGTCTGCTGGTCGCCATTCCTGCTGTTGTCGCATATAATATCTTCGTCAATAAGCTAAGAAAAATGGAAGTGCAGCTACAAGTCTTCACATCGGAAATAATGGGTCTGATCGAAGAGAAAATGCTCCACCCCGCCGCGCTCAATCTGTCTTAGACGGAGCTTTAATGATTGCCTCTTCAAGTCATAACCGACGTCTGATGTCGGAGATCAACATCATACCGCTGGTGGATGTCGTGCTCGTTCTGTTGGTCATCTTTATGATCACCGCCCCGCTTCTTTACCGGGGCATGGATGTAAAACTTCCTCAGACGACCACGAACACCATCCAGCCGGAAAGCAGGAAGGTACTCACCATTCAGAAAAACAGGTCGGTCTATTTAGATGAAGAGAAGGTCGGTCTTGATCGTTTAAAAGGGAGGCTCAACGTTTTAAAAGCGGCCTCCCCTAATCTCTCCATTTATCTTCGTGCCGATCGAGAGGTTCCTTACGGCATGGTGGTTCAGGTCATGGATATGATCAAGCAGGCGGGGATTGATAAGCTGGGAATCGTGACGGAACCGTTTGTTAAAGAGGGCCCCCTTAATAAATAGGAGACAAGATATTTAATGACATCGGCAGCCCGATGGCGTTTAGCAGAAAGGGGTCTCGGTCTAAACCGCATGGTGGCGCTTTCCTTGCTTTTGCACCTTCTTGTCCTATCCCTCTCTCTGGTCGTCAAAAAGGGACTTTCCCCTCTTCAGCATCCATATACGGTCACACTCCTCCCTAAGGAAAACCGTTTCGTTGGAACGCCGCCTCCAACGGCGCCAAACGCCCCATCGCCTCCCAAAAGTGATAGCCCCCCCGCGAACAAACCTGCTGCGGGAAGCGTTGCCCCTCCTGTTTCGAAGGAAGCAATAGGACTAAAAGGGTTAAAGAAACAGACGGCGAGGACCGCACTGCCGGCAGCCCCCTCCCCCGCACCAAAAGCGAAAGGGAATCCCCTGTCATCTGAAATACGCCCCGAAGCAGCCAAGGAAGCGGCTAAGACGGGTGGCAATGAAGAAGGCATTAAAGAGGCTGATACGGACGGGCGTATTTTAGTCGACAATTCATTTAAGTTTCCGTATTATCTTCAGGGCATGGAAAACAAAATCAGCGGAAAATGGATGCCTCCTTTCACGCATCAAAAGGGGACAGGAGTCAGCGCTGTAGTGCGATTTACGGTAAAGAAAAACGGAGCCATTGAATTGATTGAGGTGGAGACGACATCCGGAAATAATTTTTTCGATGAAGCCGCCATGCGGGCAATTTACGGCGCCAATCCGTTTCCACCCCTTCCGCGTGGTTTTTCGGAAGATGCGCTGATCGTACATTTTACTTTTACCACCCACGCCACCCACGAAGGAGAGCTCGATTGAAAACCAAGGCCTTCAGCAGCCTGTTCATATCTACGATGCTTCTCCTTCAGACTGCTACATGGAGTAACGCCGCGCCTGATGTTTTTTTAGAGGTGAACCGCCGCTTAGGTAATGAAAAGATCTCTTTAATGGTCGTTCCTTTTGAGGGCGCCAAGCAGCATGAGGCGCATATTAAACTCGCGCAATCTGTCTTCCATGCCGATTTGATCCACTCGGAGGTGTTTCATGTTGTGGAGGGCGGCGAGCAGGTTCCATTTGTTGTGTCAGACGGCTTGCCCGATGCGCAAACCATTTTGAAGGCGCATCATGCGGGGATTTCGGTGCTGGCATGGGCCAAACTTTACTTTCAGAAAAATGAGTGGATAATGGAAAGTGTGGCCTATGAGACAAGCGAGGGACAGCAGGTAATCGGGCTAAAAATCAGCGGCGATGAAAAATCGATCCGGGCGATGGCGCACCGCTTTTCAGATAAGCTGGTCTGGCATTTTACGGGTGAGACAGGGATTGCGGAAACCAAGATCGCCTATATTTCAGACGTAACGGGCCAAAAAGAGATTTATCTGATCGATTATGACGGGGCGAACGAAACGCGCCTAACGGGAGATCGGAGTATCATCCTCTTTCCAAGATGGTCGTATGATGCCAAACTGATCGGTTATACTTCCTACCGAGGAGGGACGCCGGAGGTCTATTTCCTGAATCTGGAGAGCGGGCAGAGACAACGGAGAATTTCCTTTTCAGGCCTTAACTTTTCTCCGTCGTGGTCCCCGATGGGAGACCTGATCGCATTCGCAACCACAAAAGATGGAAACGCCGAAATCTACACGATGCGGCCTGATGGGGAAGAGATCAAACGGCTTACGTTTAACGGCGCAGATGACCTCTCTCCTATCTGGTCCAAAACGGGGAGAGAGATCGCTTTTACGTCCGACCGGGGGGGGAATCCTCAAATTTACATCATGGACATGGAAGGGGCCAATGTACAGCGTCTGACATTTTCCGGGAATTACAATACCTCCCCCTCCTGGTCGCCCAAAGGAGACTTAATCGCATACGCCTGTCAAAACGAAGCGCGGTGGCAGAAAATCTGTCTGATCCGTCTGGACGGCTCACAGGTTGTGCAGATTACCGAAGATGGCCCCTGGGACGATGAGTCTCCTTCCTGGGCGGTAAACGGAAGGATTTTGGCCTTCACATCCAATCGAACAGGAAAGCACCAGATTTATACCATTCGCGCCGATGGGACAGGCCTGACCCGTTTAACATCCAATGGGGCGAACAACAGGAGTCCGTCATGGTCGCCGCGTTAGCAAAAACATAAAAATAGGAGGTTGTTATGAGAAACGTGTTGCTCATCGGATTAAGTCTCGTCCTTTTGCAAGGAGGATGCGCCAAGCGTCTCGCCCCTTCCGTGAAGGATGCCGGCAAGTCGGGATCGGCTGTGGCAGAGTCTTCCCCCCGTCCGCCGAGGCTGACAGAAGAGAAAATTAAAAGGGAGACGTCGTTGATTCAGGAATCGGAAATCGAGACGCCAACACCAGAGGCTAAACCAAAGGCGAATAGAGAACCACTCGCCGACATCTTCTTCGATTTTGACCAGGCCGCATTGAGTGACAGCGCCAAAGCAACGCTACAAAAGAACGCTGGCCTGATCAAAGAGCAGGTTTCAGATAAGACGATCCAGATTGCGGGACATACAGATGAGAGGGGAACCGAGGAATACAACCTGGCGTTGGGGGAGCGCAGGGCCCAAATTGCAAAACGGTATCTCATGGCGCTGGGGGTCAATGCGCATCTTCTGCAGACGATCAGCCTCGGAGAAGAGGCCCCATTCTGTAATCAACAGGAAGAGGGTTGCTGGGGTCAGAACCGGAGGGCGCATTTTGGTACCCGTTCTCCTCAATAAGGATGTCCTGCAACCGATGTGGCGTCTGATGGCGCTTTGCGCGGCCCTGTCCGGCTGTGCCCTTCAGTCGAGCCTGATTGATATGGAAGAAAATCTGGCGCTCATCGAGCAACATCAGCGGGCGATCGAAGGACGCCTTAACCGAATCGAAAAGAATGTGAAAGGCATCGCATCTCTTGAACAATCAAGCGGGGGGATCCCTGACCTGGTGATACGGGTGGATGGTCTTGGGACATCGATACAGACGCTGACCGGCCAGGTGGACGAAGGGCGGCATCTTACCTCGAATCTTACGAAACAGGTGGAAGACCTCCGCTTTCAGACCGGGGGGCTTTTAAGCAAGCTCGCCTCTCTGGAGGCCCGACTCGTAACCGTAGAGGGAAGAGAGGGTGCGATAGAAAAACCCCCGCAAGGAGAGGCGACTGTTTCAGAACTGACACCGACCGCTGCGTATAATCTCCCTTATAACGATTACGTCAAAGGGAACTATGATCTGGCCATTTCCGGATTCCTAAGTTTTATTCAGCGCTATCCTCATTCCACATTGATTTCAGAGGCGGTTTATTGGATTGCGGAAAGTTTTTACCATAAAAAATCGTATCTGAAGGCTGCCGAGTTTTACGAAAAAGTTGAGAAAGAACATCCTAAAAGTGAGAAGACCCTCCCTGCCTTGCTGAAACAGGGCCTGGTTTATTCGGACATGGGAAACCTGACCAAAGCCAGGTTTTATCTCAAAAAGGTGGTGGAGCAATACCCCAACTCAAATGAGGCAGCTCTGGCGAAGGAGAAGCTGGCGAATCTTGGATAAGATCAGGAGAAAACATTGTCTTTAATCAAAGTCCTTCCGGAGAATTTGGCAAATAAAATTGCGGCCGGCGAGGTGGTGGAGCGGCCAGCGTCGGTGGTGAAAGAGCTGGTTGAAAATGCGATTGACGCGAACAGCCGTCGGATTTTTGTTTCTCTGTCGGATGGGGGTGTCGATTTTATACAGGTTCATGATGACGGCGAAGGAATGGCGCGCGAAGACGCCCTCCTCGCCTTTCACCGTCACGCGACCAGTAAATTAACGAAGGAAGAGGATATCGCGGCGATCGCGACGCTCGGTTTCCGGGGCGAGGCCCTTCCCAGCATCGCTTCGATCTCAAAGATTCGTCTCGCGACACAAACACAACAGGAAATAGAAGGGACTGAACTCGTGATAGAAGGCGGCATCCTTCAATCGGTGAAAACGACGGGAACCAATAAAGGGTCGCTCTTTGAAATCAGAGATCTTTTCTACAACACGCCGGCGCGAAAGAAATTCTTGAAATCGACACAGACGGAACTGGGACATATCAGCGATGCGATCTTTCAGTTGGCCTTGGCTTATCCGATGATCCATTTCCGCCTCTCTCACGGCGGACGTATTTTATTAAATTGCCCATCCGTCTCCGATTTAAAGGGCCGGGTTCTTGAACTCTTCGGGGAACCCACGGTTAAACAATGCATCGAGGTCCACAGCGAGGCCCCACTCACCACGGAGGATCGGGCAGAATCCCCCCATGGCGCACGGCTCTCCCTGGACGCCTTCTTCCTGCGGCCCCCTCTGCCTCGCCCTCATAAGAGGGGTCAATATATCATGATCAATCAGCGTCCCGTGAAAAACCCGCTGATCTCGCATGCCCTCTATGATGCTTATGGAAATTACCTGATGAAGGGGGAACACCCTCTTTTTATTCTCTATCTCTCGATAGACCCCGCCTGGATCGATGTCAATGTCCATCCCACCAAAAAAGAGATCCGCTTCAGAAATGCGGATATGATCTATAAGTCTGTCCGCAGCATCGTTCGGAACGCCCTCTCTGGCGCCTCTGAAACCGCTCCCGTCTATTTACAGGCCCAAAAACCGCTCTCTGGGCCATCGTACCACTTGTCCCAATCAACCCCATCATGGATCGGATGGCCTGAAACCGTTAAAGAGGGAAGGGCCCTGTACGAATCTCCTACAAGAACCGCAGCAACGTTTAAGATCGAGGCCGCTTCCGAAACGTTACCCGTAGCGCCGATGCCGTCTCACTTCCCGTCTACCCTCGATGCTCCCCTATATGTCCCATTGATTCGCCCGCTGGGTCAGGTCTACGGCACCTTTCTTCTGGCCGATGTGGATGGGGAACTCGTCCTGGTCGATCAACATACGGTCCATGAGAGACTCCTTTTTGAATCGTTCCTAAAACAGCAGTCCGGCCAGTCGCTGGAAATTCAGCCGCTGCTCATCCCGCAGCAGATTGACCTTCCACCGAGAGAGGCCGGCATTCTGAAAGATTATCTAAAAGAACTCGATGGCGTCGGCCTAAAAATTGATCTCTTTGGAGAGAAGAGCTTTCTCATTCGGGAGGCGCCCGCCATGATCTCCCATGCCAATTTTGAATCGTTGCTTTTTGATTTAACCGAGGAACTGGCGCAGGCGGGTGGCTCATCCCTCCCGGAACAACCGATGAGGAACCTGATTGCTTCGATGGCCTGCCATGGCGCCATTCGCGCGCATCAGACATTAAGCCTAAATGAAATCCAAACGCTTCTTAGAAGATATTTTCAAGAGAAATGCCCTCCCACCTGTCCTCACGGAAGGCCCATTATCGTCCGATTTCCCCTCCCTGACCTTCAAAAATTGTTTCGAAGAACCTAAAGGACATAGAGGTGTCCCTATCAAATATCCCCTGGATTCTGATTGTGGGGCCGACCGCCGTCGGCAAAAGCCGGGTGGCGGAGGCGTTGGCGCTTATGTTACAGACAGAGATCCTGGTGGCCGACTCCAGGCAAATCTATCAGGGAATGGACGTTGGCACCAACAAACCGACGCTGCTCGATCGGTTAAGGGTCCCGCGACATTTGATTGATATCCTACCGCCTGACCAATCCTTCTCGGCGGGCTCCTATAAGAAAATGGCCACGGAGAAAATTGCCTCGTTTGAAAAGCAAGGGAAACCTATTCTGATGGAAGGGGGGACCGGCCTCTATATCAAAACAGTTCTATACGGCCTTTGGGAAGGGCCGAAGGCCGACTGGACGCTGCGCCAACGCCTTTATGACAAGGAAAAGAAAGAGGGAGAGGGCGCGCTTTATGCCGTCTTGACCGATGCCGATCCCCTCTCGGCAAAGAAGATCCATCCAAAGGATCTCCCAAAAATCATTCGGGCCCTGGAAGTCCATCACCTGACCGGTCGCCCGCTTTCCGACTTTCATGCGCAACACCGCTTTAACGATAGGAAGAAACCGACCGCCCTGATGATCGGGTTAGAAAGGGATAAAAAAGATTTATACCAGAGAATCGATGCCCGTATCGATCGGCAGATGGAGGATGGACTGATTCAGGAGACAGAATCCTTTTTATCCAAGGGGTACTCGCCCTTCTTCCCCTCCATGCGCGGGCTCGGTTACAGACAGATGATCCCCTACATTAGGGGAGAGAGCATGCTGGAAGACGCCATCGCCTGTCTGAAAAGGGATACCCGCCACTATGCGAAGCGACAGATGACCTGGTTTGGGGCCGATCCCTATATTCAATGGCTTCACCTGAAGGCGGGAGAGTCGGCGGAAGAAACGGCAGATCAGATTTGCCATTTTAAAGAATTACAGGACTGTGGTATAATCCCTCCTTCTTAAAATCTGAAGAGAGGATCGGCGGCGATGTCCCCAAGAAATAAGGAACAGAGAGAAAAAAAGCAAACGGTCACCACGGCTTACCCGGAAGCGAAGATTGGCATTATTGGTGGTAGCGGCCTCTACCAGATGGAAATGCTAAAAGAGGTCAGAGAGGTTACGATTTCCACCCCTTTTGGGAAGCCATCCGGGAAATTTACGTTGGGAACGTTAGAGGGAATCCCTGTCGCATTTCTGGCGCGACATGGGAGCGGCCATGTCGTCCTCCCGACGGAGATCAATTACCGCGCGAACCTCTATGCCTTTAAAAAGCTGGGGGTAGAACGCATTTTATCGGTCAGCGCCGTTGGCAGCATGAAAGAAGGGATTGCGCCGGGACATGTGGTGATCCCGGACCAGTTTTATGATCTCACGAAGGGGAGGAGGAACTCCTTTTTTGGAGGGGGGGTTGTGGGTCATGTGAGCATGGCGGAACCGATCTGCGGTGAGGTGGCGGGGATTGTTTCGGAAGCGGTCATCCACGCGGGGGCGACCGTTCATCGCGGCGGAATCTATCTCTGCATGGAAGGGCCGCATTTTTCATCCCGAGGCGAATCGGAAATTCATCGTACCTGGGGTGTGGCCGTGATCGGAATGACCAACGCCACAGAGGCCAAACTGGCACGCGAAGCCGAAATCTGCTATGCCACGATTGCCCTGGTCACCGATTATGACTGCTGGCATACGACGGAAAAGCCGGTGACAGTAGAGGAGGCCTTAAAAATTCTTAATAAAAATGTCGCCTTATCGAAAATCATCATACAGGGTGCCGTAAGACGGATCAGCCCTCATCGAAATTGTCCCTGCACAACAGCGGCGAGAAATGCCATTATCACCCCGCCCCGTTTTATCCCAAAAAAGGTAAAACGCGATCTGGCAATCTTGATCGGGAAATATATTGGAGGATAGCGTATGGAGCTTCTGGTCGTTGGATCAGTCGCTTTAGATTCTGTAAAAACGCCGCATGGCTCGGTCAATGAGGCGTTGGGAGGCTCCGCGACCTATTTCTCGATCGCTGCAAGCTATTTTACCCATGTCAATCTTGTGGCTGTTATCGGGAACGATTTTCCGGAAGAACATCTCCTTTTTCTAAAAGAAAGAGGGATTGACCTTGCGGGATTGAAACGGCAGGAAGGCCGCACCTTCCGCTGGCGGGGAGAATATCAAAATCAGATGAACGAAGCCAAAACCCTCGCCACGGAGCTGAATGTGTTTGAGTCTTTCCGGCCCACCCTTCCCCCCACTTACCTTGAATCTCCGTATCTCTTCCTGGCGAACATCGATCCACAGTTGCAACGGGATGTCTTAATCCAGGTCAAACGCCCTAAGCTCATTGCCTGCGACACAATGAATTTCTGGATTGAGTCGAAACGGGATGCGTTGGTAAAAATGCTTCAGACGGTGGACCTCCTGATTATTAACGAGGGAGAGGCCCGCGCCCTCGCCCGTTGCGACAACCTCGTCTCCGTGGCAAGGAATGTCTTATCCTTTGGCCCAAAAACACTGATCATTAAACGGGGAGAATATGGCGCCGTCATGTTTACCGATCATACCGTCTTTGCGTGCCCGGCCTATCCACTGGAGTCGGTTTGCGATCCGACCGGCGCGGGCGACTCCTTTGCCGGCGGATTGATGGGATATCTTTCACAACAGGAAGAAATCAATGATCAGACGCTTCGGCAAGGGGTGATTTATGGAAGCGTGATGGCCTCTTATAACGTCGAGGCCTTTAGTCTAAACCGGATGCGCCATCTGACAAAAGGGGATATCACCGCCCGATATCAGGCGTTTAAGGCGCTGACCGCTTTTTAATAAGGGGAACACCATGTCCAAGATCAGAGAGAAATGGATACGGGGGGAGGTCGCCCTCATCGTCCTGCTTCTTCTATTGTCGTCGTCTTGTGTGTCAAAAGAAGCGCGGATCAGAACGGAGAAGGAGGCATTGGCCCACTATAAGCTCGGCGTCGCTTATATCTATGGAAAACAGCCTGACTACCAAAAGGCGTATATTGAATTTCAGACAGCGGTTAAGATCAACCCTAAAAACAAAAACGCCCATTATGGCCTGGGTCATCTCCATTTTCAGGGCGGAAATTATAGAGAGGCCGTTTTGTCATTTAAAAAAGCGATCTCCCTCGATACCCAATACGCCGAGGCCCACAATTATCTGGGGACGGTGTATAAGGTAGAAGGAAAGCTGGATAAGGCCATCTTAGAGTATAAGGAGGCCATCAAGAGCCCTACTTACGAGACACCTGAAAATCCGCATTTTAATCTCGCTTTGATCTATTTTCAGCAGGAAAATTACGACCTGGCAGAAGAAGAAATCCAGACCGTGCTTCAGACAAACCCCAATCTCCTCGATGCCCACGTTATGCTGGCACATATCTATCATAACAGAGGATCAGAGGAGCTTGCGAGAAGCGCGTTTGAAAAAATAATCGCGTTATCCCCTAAAAGCCCACAGGCAAAAGAAGCAAAGCGGCTTTTGGAATCTCTGCCCTAAGATTGAAGATTGAATCGAAGGCATGATAGAGGGGATCAATCAAGAAAGTCTGCCAAGAAGGTCGGCGATGGAAAACATAGGCGAATTTCTTCGACAGAAACGGATGGGCGAGAGGATGTCGATTGAAGAGCTCGCCAGCCGGACAAAAATTTCAATTCAGTATATTAAGGCCATTGAGGATAATCAATTCGATCAGCTTCCCAATCCTGTCTCCGCCAAAGGCTTCTTGAAGAGTTATGCCCGCTGCCTGGGTCTTTCTGAATCGGAAATCCTCGAGACGTTTTCATTGATATCCCCGTCGCTGAAAGTTCCCCCCCAGGCCGAGACAAAGTGGGGCATTACCTCCTATCTTCAGTGGAAGAAGGCGGACCGTCTCCCGTTTCCCGTCTCTGTCGTTATTTTAGGCGCGATTGCCATTATTCTTTTTCTGACGGTCAATGTTCTTAATACGAATACCTCTTTTTTGAAGAAGCCCTCCCCTGCAGAAGAGGTATCGTCTCCCAAAGGAGAGCGCCCACAAGATGTTCCACCCAAATTGTCCCCCCCTATGCCTGAAGAGGCAGATCGTCCTCCTGTTTCAGAGTCGCCCCTTTCTGCAACCACACCTCCTCCCCAAGATCAAGCCCCGGCGAGGAATTTTGTCCTCTTGCTGGAGGCGATGGAACCCGCTTGGGTGAAAGTGATCATTGATGGCTCTGAAACGAGAGAGGCCCTCCTGCAGACACATGAAAAGATTAAATGGGAGGCGAATGAAAAGTTTCTCGTGACCGTTGGAAATGCAGGTGGGATTCGTGTCACTCTAAACGGACAAGAGATGGGACCCATGGGTCCGAGAGGGAAAGTCTTGCACAATGTCCCCTTTCCGCCTTAGATGTGCCGGTGTAGCTCAGTGGTAGAGCAGCTGATTCGTAATCAGCAGGCCGTCGGTTCAATCCCGACCTCCGGCTCCAATCAATCAACGAGTTAGACAAAAAAATAAATAGGGCTATGCACTTAACTCTCGTTGGTACTCTATATAGCGTGATGAGTTCATTTTCGATTTAATCGT
>CAYJWQ010000005.1:19858-48065 GCA_964373895.1 uncultured Nitrospirota bacterium | reverse complement strand
GGTCAGGTACTTTCCTTGACAGGGTATAGGGTGGATGATATGATGCGCTCCGGTAATTTTATCCATAAAATGTGGGGCTGTAGCTCAGCTGGGAGAGCACAAGGCTGGCAGTCTTGGGGTCAGGGGTTCGATCCCCCTCAGCTCCACCAAAGGTCATCTCCTTTATCGTAGTATCATGGGCGGAATCAATCCTTATATTGAGAGGGCAGAGGTAGAACTGCCGAAAAAGAGGTACAAAATATCGTATCACTTTCTCGAAAATAATAAGATATTCGAAGTCGAAGTGGACCCCCTCAAAATCCCCTATTGTGAAACGGGTTTACCAGGAAGTATCCTCAACATCGCGTTAGGTTCCGGTATTGACATTGAGCATGCCTGCGGAGGGGTTTGCGCCTGTTCCACCTGCCATATTATCGTTAGAAAAGGGCTGGAATCTTGCCAAGAGCCGACCGATGATGAATATGACGAACTCGAAGAGGCCCCGGGGAGCGTGCTTCAATCCCGATTAGGCTGCCAGTGTGTTCCGAATGGGACGATGGATATGGTTGTCGAAATCCCCTCCTGGAACAAAAACGCCGTCAAAGAGGGGCATGCGGTTCAAAATGATGCCTCACTTTGAACCGCTTCTTACCACTCTAAATTTTATCTAACTCGGTCTGTAGTGCTTGTAGCTTCTGAAGCAATTCCGCCTTCTGCGCTGGCGATAGTGGACTACCTGGGGAACTCGCCTCTGCTTTAAGTGCAGCGATCTTGCTCTGTATTTGTAGTTTGACAGTAGGCGACACCGGGCCGCTCGTCTGCTGCAGTTGAGCGATCTGGTTAGATATAGTAGTAAGCTGTACCGTAATAAACGACGGAAGTGTTACGACAGGGGCCGTCACGCTTGCCGCCTGTGATGTCGTTGCAGATGTGATCGCCGACGTAAGCGCATTACTCTGATTATTAGAGGCGTTCTGCGAAAAGACATCGGCGGGGTTTTGTGCAGCGATCAGAACTACCGCCACAGCTAAAAATTCCTTTTTCATAGAGAATTCTCCTTATAGCTTAAAAGAGTTTATAGGCCACACCGGCAGAGACAATCAATCGAACGTCATCTCCGGAATAATCAGTTAAATCTGCTGCGCCCACTGATACGACAAGGGGAATATGCGCAAGGGCAGGAATCCATTGGAGGGGTGAGGCCGACACGCCGGCATTTAAGTTGATGCCATTCCAGTCGACGATGATATTGGTCGCATCATATACTTCATAGGCTACGCCGCCAAAGAGATAGGTTCCATCCTCTCCCTTACCGGTAGACGCATCCAAGCCGCTCTTATTTGCGAACCGCCCGCTCCCTATTCCAAGCGTCACCTGCATCTTGGACCTGCCTGGGGTCATGGATTCATATTGTTGCATGGCATGTGTTGCCACGACATAAAAAGTCTCATTCGCATCGGACTCTTTTTGAGGAAAGAGGGAATCGCCCCCGATGGCTACGGTCGTCCCATTCCCAATATACCGGTGCACCTTTAGGCCCCAAGACAAATTGTCAAATTCAGAGACGTCATTTACAGCCAGGGCTACCTCGAGACCGGCAAGTTCCTGTGGATTACCAACGCCAAATCCAAAGGCCAAACCTGCATCATCGTCTTTGGAATACGCTTGAGGATTTGTATAACCGACCCCTGCAAAGGCCACATTGCTATGCGCCCCCCCTGCCCCGGGGATCGTCAGCGTTCCCCCCGCGTTATTAGGTTGCAGGACATCCCCCGCGCGCATATGCATCGGCGGCGCAGAGGCGGTCGTTTTAGTTTTAGGAGCGCTTTGCGCGAAGACGCTGGATGGGACATAGACAGCGATCAGGAATAAAACAAACGATATCAGAGGCAATCGCTTTTTCATGGCAGAAATTCCTTTCCTGGATTTTCAAAGGTTAAACTGCAACTTACCGAACCATCCCATTTTTTGATAGAGAGTTAAAAACTCCATCAGCAGAAAAAGTATATTTCAAAATGGAATATGCGGGACTCTAACATGTAAAAATTATAACTGTCAACAGGAAAAACAAGAATGGATCTCCGATAGAAGTTCCTATCTCTTGGTTAATGATTTGCTGCGCGGATTTGCTGCGCGCGGGAGGCACCGATTCCCATCAACAACCAGAAAAGCACTGCGGGGGCGTCAACATAGAGATGGTCAAACAGGTTCCGAATAAAATAACCAGAAACCACCATCAGCAGGATGATCATCAACCAAGTATCATTATGATTGTTTGCGTGGCGATACCCTTTAGCAAAACCTACGATAAGAGAACCAATAATCGCTGCCAGAAAAATGCCGCCCGGGATGCCCATCTCTAACGTTGTCTCAAGAAAGGTATTATGCAAATGGATGAGGCCCATCGCATACATCTCTTCGTTGGGAAAGGTCAGCTGCATGTTCCTACGCCCATAACCGATACCAAAGAGAGGATGCTCGACAATCTTATGGATACCAAATTCCCATGCCGTCATGCGATTTCCATCGATTCCCCCCATGTTTTTATAGAAGGCCATTCCCTGTGGTGTGGCAAAAAGAAGCAGGCCGAGGAACACCGTGCAGATGAAAGAGGGCCACATCGCTTTTCTATTGAGCATCAGACTAAACACGATAACGGAGGCAAAAAGTCCCAGCCATGCCGCACGGGTAAAAGTGAAGTAAAGCGCCAGGAGGTTCAGTATCAGTAGGAGGCACAGGCTATAAAAGCGCCACGTCTTACGGAGATTGATGACAATAACATATAAAATAACCGGTATCACCAAAACGAAATAAGTACTTGCATAGTTATAATCCGATGTAAGAGAACTAATTCTAATGGCACGCGTCGTCCAACTCCCCCCTGAAGATAAAAACTCATAGATTCCATACATACTCATAAAAAGCGATGACACGATTAAAGCATATAAAATCATTTTTATTTTTTCCATGTCCCGAATATTAGCTACGACCAGATAAAAAAAGAAGAAACAGGTGATCATCTCTTCCCAAAACTCACTAAGGCTGTAGCCGGGATGGGAAGATAAAATGGAAGAAAGGAAGCCCCATACCACAAAGAAAAGAATGGGAATATCAGAGGGGACCCTTTGCCATATCCATTTCCTTGCGGCGACCATTTTTCCGATCCAGCAGAGCGCCAGCAATCCGATTCCCATCGAGTGGAGGAACCAGCGCTTCTCCCAAGGGAGGATCACCACTTCCATCATCAGAAGATAGCAGATCATCCGGTCAAGGGTTTCGACCAGAAGTTCCCTTCCCCGTAAAGCCGGTTGATTCCCCAAAATAGGCAGATTCAATCTCCCCCCTTACGCAAAACGGCTTCAATCTGGTATTTCCCGACGGGATGGACAGAATCTGGAAGGCAATACTGATCAAAGAAGTCTCCTCTTAATCTTCGTATATGCGATTTTGATGTCTCCGGCAGATGGCGACGACTTCTACGACGATACGAGGGAGAGAGATTATACGGATGCAACTTTTTTATTTGAAGGCATACATAAAAGAAATATTTTTGGGCCAGCGTTAAAAACATCTTCTCTCGCCTGCAGGCGGCTAACTTGGGTTCTCCATTGCCCACACTATTTCTGGAAGCGCCCTAACTTAAATAGAATGCCTGGATCGTTTGCACCACATACTTTTGCTGCTCTTTTGAAAGCCCGGGAAAGATCGGCAAGGCCAACGTCTCCCGGGCGGCCTTCTCGGCAGAAGGAAAATTCCCTTCTTGATAACCAAGGGGGTGAAAACATTTCTGTAAATGGAGGGGAACAGGGTAATAGACCTCCGTCCCGATCCCTGCTTGTTGCAGGTAGTCGCGCAGGGAATCTCGATTCGGAACGCGTATCACAAACTGATTATAGATATGGTAATGGGGCACGAAAAACTCATAGACCGCCTTTGGAAGAATGAGCCCCTGGCTTTCAATTAAACCACTCTCTTTGAAGAGAAGCCGATACGTCTGCGCGTTTTCCTGCCGCCCTCTTGTCCATCTGTCTAAGTAATCTAACTTGACATTCAAAACCGCGGCCTGAAGGGCATCCAGTCTGAAATTCCCCCCTACTATTTTATGGTAATACTTGGATTCAGAACCATGCACCCGTAAGAGTCGAACCTTTTCGGCCAAATCCGGGTCATGGGTGACGACCATTCCCCCATCCCCTAACGCCCCCAGATTTTTGGTCGGAAAGAAGGAAAAACAACCGACCGTTCCCATACTTCCCGCGCGCTCTCCATCCGAATATTCCGCCCCAATGGCTTGAGCGGCATCTTCAATGACCGCCAGGGAATGTTTCTTTGCAATTTCAAGGATCGGTCCCATATCCGCGCACTGGCCAAACAGGTGAACGGGGATGATCGCCTTTGTCCGGGGGGTGATAGCCTGCGCAATCAGGGCGGGATTGATATTGTACGTCGCAGGATCGATATCAACAAATACAGGCTTCGCCCCGACACGGGCAATCGCCCCCGCAGTGGCGAAGAAAGAGTATGGAGAGGTGATCACTTCATCGCCAGCCCCAATTTCAAGCGCCATTAACGACACCAACAAGGCGTCCGTCCCCGATGAAACGCCAATGGCATGGGACATCCGGCAATAGGCCGCAATCCTTTTTTCTAACGTCTCAACCTCTCCACCCAGAATAAAGGCCTGGCTTTTGAAGACCGTCTCAATCGCCTTCAGTATTTCCTGCTGGATGGGAGTATGATGCGCCGACAAATCGAGCAAGGGGACTTTCACACAAAACTCCTTTCATCACAAGGGGGGGGGATATTCGTCCTTTCCTTTCTCACCCTCGTATAGAGAGAGAAAATTTTTTCAAATTGCCCTTCTTCCGGAAAGCGCTCCGCTGCCTCACGCGACTGTCGCCCTGTTTGAGCGCGAAACAAAGGATCAGAGAGTTGAAACATTAAATCCGCGATTCTCTTTACATCGCAAGCCTCCTCGATCACAAGTGAGGCTAACGGCCCTGTCATCAGTTCCGAGATTCCATTGATCCTGGTTGTGATGACTGCGAGCCCGGAGGCCATCGCCTCTAAGCAGACATTGGCGAAAGGATCATATAATGTGGGAAAGACAAAAATATCTCCCGCCGCATAAATCTGCTCCATGTTCCCCTGCGCCCCAATAAACAGGAGATCACCGGCGATCCCTTCCTCCTTGGCCAACTTAAGATAGCGCTCTCTGTTCCCATGACCCGCGATCACCACTTTAAACGGAGAGGATAAATAATGCCGTCTCAACATGCCAGCCGCTTGAATTAGCACGGCAAGCCCCTTCCTTTCAAACCCGGAACCGGCAAAAAGCAACATGAAATCTTTATCGTCTATCCCCCACTGGCGTCTTATTTTATCTCGATAACGCCCGCAATTTTCCGGGTGAAATCGCTGCAGGTCCACCCCATTATAGACAACCTCAATTTTCTCCGGCGGCGTTTGATAGTGCCGGATCATCTCCTCCTTGCCACGATTGGAGTTGGCAATAATCATCCCGGTTCGTCTGCTGGTATAGATGTGCCTCTCCATCAGAAGCGTCGCCCAGTGAAACGGGTTGAGCCAGATGCGTATCCTACCCCAAACAGAGAGCATCTTCCGGCGTTGGTTCAACCACTCCCGGTGACAACCATCCCCCGCCCGATAGATATCCTGTGTAAATATCCGCTCAAAACTGTGAACGATATCAAAATTCTCTTTGCGAATCGCAAGGTGAGAAAAAACCGCGAAACTCACCAAACGAAAGAATGATCCCCCTGGTAGAAGAAAAACGCGATGGAAGACAACTCCTGGCAGCCCTTCTTGTTCAGATATCCACCGATGTGTAAAAATATGGACCTCGTGGCCCCGCCGAATCAATTCGTCCACGAAGCGTGCGACAAACCTCTCCGCCCCCCCATAGGCGACATACCTCTGGCGGACAATCGCCACCTTCACCGTGCCACCTCAACGACCGGAGACCGGCCTTCTTCGGAGCGTTTGAGCAATGACCTTGCCGCGTTTACCACGTCTTCCACCCCAATCGAATCCATACAGGCTACCTGATACGGACAGGGACGCCATCCACATGGGCTACATTCCCATTTATTATATACGACGACGGCCGGAGACAGAAGCGGTCCAGTCAACTTCGGATCCGAAGGACCAAAAAGGGCGACGGTCGGCACACCCAAGGCCTGCGCCACATGCAGCGGACCGCTGTCCACGCTAATAAACAAAACACATCGCTTAATCAGTGCCATCGTCTGGCGAAGCGTTAGGCGACCTGCAAGCGAAATCATCCGGCCTTCTGACTGTTCCGCCATCTCTTCTGCAACCTTCCTCTCGGACAGACCACCGAAAAGAAGAGGGGTGTAGCCTTCTCTCACTATCGCCGCTCCGAGTTCAACCACCCGATCGAACGACCAAAGCTTATCACGGAGCTTATTGGCAAAGGGGTGGATGCCCACGATCCGGCCTGGAGAAAGCCGCTGCGCTACAAGAATACGCTCCGCCGCATCTTCCTCTTCTCTGGAAAGGAAGATTTCCATTTCTTCTCCCTTAAAGGAAATTCCCAATCCTTTAAGATGCGTCAGCCACATATGAATATAGTGTGTATCCGGGATATCAAAGGCAAAGGGATGCGTCAGGAGGAATGCAAGGCGGCTTTTTGCCAGACCAAAACGGTATGTTGCCCCTGATAGATAGGCAAGCGGAACCGCATCAGGATCATTGCCATGAAGGACTACCGCCACGTCAAACGCCTCCTGTCGGATTTTTCTTAACAGAGATGGCAGACGAAAGAAGAAGGGGAGATTGACCCGGCCAGGATGATCGATGATTCCATTAAGATGGGGATTGTAAAGAAGGACCTCTTTGGCAGTCGGGCTCACCAAGGCAATGATTTTTGCTTTGGGAAAGGCCCCTCGGATAGCACGTATGGCAGGGGTTGAAAAGAGGGTATCCCCCAGGGCGGTGGTGTTGATCAATACAATCGAGCGGACCGATGCCGGATCCCACGGAGGGGCAGGATGCTCAAAACGCGCCATCGCCTTAAATAAAACATTTAAACTGGCCAGCAAAATAGGATTAGGCATGCGCCCGCTCCACCAAAAGTCGGTCATAAAATTGCTCGATCCGATCGAGCATCCGTTCGAGGCTAAATTCCCTCTCGACCAAACAGCGCCCTTGTTGCGCCATGGCTAACCCTTCTGCAGGATTGCTCCAATAATAGAGAATACTTTCTGCCATGGCAGCAGGATCCCCCGGAGGGACCAGCCATCCGGTCTCTCCAGATCGTACCACTTCAGGGATCCCCCCTACCCGTGTCGCTACAACAGGTTTCTCCATGGCCAAAGCTTGTAAGATCACCTGGGGAACCCCTTCGTTGGCGGTAGAGGCCAAGACCACAAGATCAAGGGCTGCAAATGCCCTCTCCACATCCGGGTAGTAACCCACGAGTTTGACCTGACGTTGCAGGCTGTATTTTTGAATCTGCCTTTGGATATTCTCATATTGAGGGCCCTCTCCAACGATCACAAAAACAACATCAGGGCGTCTCTCCAACACACGCCGTGCTGCTTCAATAAAGAAGGAATGCCCCTTCCAACTTCGCAAGACCCCCACCGTCCCCACAATCGGAACTTTTTCTGGAATATCCCATTTCTTTTTCAGACCATTCTTGACAGGATGAGGTTTAAAACGGGAAAGGTCGATTCCGGTTGGAATTGAAATAATCCTCTCCGCCCGAATGCGGTTTCGATGGATCATCTCTGTCCGAATCTCTTCACTGGTCGTCATAATGCCATCCAGAAAATGATGGTGCAGCAGGCGGCTGGTCAAGCGGTTGGAAATAGGAACAGCAATATGCCGCGTCCGAACCAGTAGCGGCCGCATGGGAGAAAGATGTCCCGCAACAGCGCCAATCCAACTATCGGCCGAGCTGTGGGTGTTGATAATACTCACCCCTTCCTTTTGAATCAAATGACGGATCGCAAGGCAGGCGGATGGCCACCGGCAACGATCCATCCGAATCGCCGCCACGGTAATCCCCGCATGGCCGGCCATCTTTAAAATCTGGCTTTCCGGTGGCGCTGCCAGCAGGCAGCGGTGTCCCCTTTTTTGCATCCCTTCTATTTCAGAGAGGATACGAATCTCCTGGCCGCCCCATCCATCCGACGCCTCCGTATGAAGAATGATTTTCATCAACGTACCGTATAGATAGACAAAAAAGAGGAATCCATGTGATTAACGAACCGCCAGGACCCAGGTAATGGTGCTTGCCCTGAACATAAAGCAATATTTTTTTTCATAAGAAGTGGGATTCACATAAAATAATATTCTTCCAATAATACCGAGTAATCCCCCGCCGAAGGAGAGCTTTCCCTTGTTCAGATATATTCTCTTTTCCCCTCTGTGCATGTAATGGGCAGTTGCTGCCTTTTCAAAATGATCCATAGAAAAATAAGATAAGTGATGCAGGTGCGTCGGATCTCGCCAGGAGGCCTGTGACGTAAAATGAGGCGTTATAATAGTCACTTGGGCGCCTTTCTTACATATCCGAATGACTTCCGAGAACAACTTCGGTATATCTAAAATATGTTCAATCACATTGTCCAGTAAAACTGCATCCGTACTGTCGTCTTTAAACGGCAATACCTGCGTGATGTCACAAAGAATGTTCACTCCTTTGCAAGGATACCGATCAACCCCAAAATAGCCACCTATCTGTTTCTGACCGCAACCCAAATTCAGTTGGATAGGTTGTCGAATCCCAATGGCTGATGGATTAAGGGCTCGCGATGAAATAGCTGTTGAATCTGGTTTGCAACCGCCTGCCATACCTCCTCTACGGTCAATGTCTCCAGGCACTCGCTTCGTTTGCTGTTATTGCACCCAGCTTGGCCGCAGGGGCGGCAGGCCATCTGTTTTGCCACCACCTGATGGCCTTCACCCCAGGGACCCCAATGGAATTCCCCCGAAGGCCCGAAAATGGCCACCACAGGCGTGCCCATTGCTGCCGCAATGTGCATCGGCGCAGAATCCACCCCAATAAAGAGGTGGCACCGCGCTGATATCGCGGCCAGTTGCTTTAACGTGGTCTTTCCGATGAAAGAAATCGGTTTAAATCGGGCCAAATCGATTATCCGTTGCGCCTTTTCTGCTTCTAAAAAATTCGGCCCACAGGTTAAAAGCATCCGCGCCCCATAGAACTCCCACAGACGGTCAATCAATGCCGCCATATAATCATCGCGCCAGCATTTAAAAAGCCAATGGGAGGTCGGATGAATATGAATCTTGATCTCATCTTTGGGAATGCTATGTTCCGCAAATAGGCCATCCACATATTTCTCATCTTCATTCCGTACAGAGAGAAAAACCGATTTATCCTGGGTATCCATACCCCAGGGCCGAACCACCTCTAAATTTTGTTCCACCATGTGCCGCCGACTTTTCTGAACAAGACTTCTATGGGTATAGAACGTACGTTTTCCCCAAAAACCCGATCTGCCTGGATCAGCCGCGATACGAAAACGCGCCCCGGATAAAAAGGACAATATCGCCGCGCGGTCTCCGCTGGTCAAATCAATGGTCATATCGAATCCCCTGGCCCGCAGGGCAAAAACAAAACAGATTTCTCGCCAAATTCTCCCAAAAACATTTTCCCCCTTCCCCTCCCGATCAAAAACGATGACCTCATTAAGGAGGGGGTTTCCCGTCAACATCTCCTCTGTCCCGGAAGCCACGCAAACAGCGATCGTGGCCACCGGGTATCTCTCCCGCACGGCGCGAATGGTAGGGACCGCCAGGAGAACATCGCCAATCTGCCGAAGCTTAATGATCAAAATTCGCTCAACGGTTTCCAAAATGACACAACCTCTCTACCCTGACA
Organism: uncultured Nitrospirota bacterium; assembly: GCA_964373895.1. Classification (GTDB taxonomy): domain Bacteria; phylum Nitrospirota; class Nitrospiria; order SBBL01; family SBBT01; genus SBBT01. The sequence continues at coordinate 38,191 of CAYJWQ010000005.1, read as the reverse complement.
TCCATCTTGCCTTAAACGTCAATACAACAAGGATCCCCATAATGCCAAATATCGTGAGATATTCTTGATGGCGTAAAATAAGGCCCCAGGAAAATGGACCGGCTACCCAATCGGTCCGAGAAAAAGAAGGGAACAACCGAGGTGTTTTGGCGCAATAAGCGATATAATCCTGGCCAAATTTTTGGCGCAATTTTCCCTCTTCTGTCTCAATAGTAGGCTTATAAATGAAATAAAAACCAGCGAGAAAAAGAAACAGCATCAGGATGCTCTTTCCGATCACGCAAAAGGAGAGCCCGATTAAAAAATTCCCCAAATAGAGGGGATTTCTTACAATAGAATAGGGGCCGGTCATGCTCAACGCTGTATCTTTTTCGATATATCCGGACGACCAAATCCGAATCGCCTCGCTGGCAAGCAGCAATGGAAATCCTACCCACAGGGAAGGAAGGGTGGGGCGTGCGAGGAGTAGTAACACGCTGCCTAATACAACGCTCGTTGGAATTCTATTCCGGCTGACCCATTCCTGCGCCCTTTTCATGCCTGATCTCTTCTTTCTAATTCCAAAAGGCAGGCATATTTTAAAAACGTATAGTAAGAATATAACCCTGAAAGCATCAGACCATAGATTCCCTCTCGAAATCCCTGTTGTAGGAAATACATTTTTAAAAACGTCCAGACCGGATGGGCAAGCAGGTTGCGCGCCTTAAACCGCTTCCCCTCTTTTCCCATCTGTCTTGCGGAAAGAGAGGCGTATCGCCCCATCCGTTCATGAAACGCCGCAAGCGACCGATAGGTGTAGTGTTCGATGGGATTTTTTAAAAAATCCGCTCTCCCGCTTAACACAACTTTTTCATGGACCTCTCGCTCGCTGAATCGCCCCGCCTTTTTGTTAAAAAGGCGAATCGTGTGGTCGGGATACCAGCCGGCATAACGAATCCATCTTCCCAAAAAATAATTTTTCCTCGGAACGAAATATCCGTCTGCGCAAGGTTCCGAGCAAAGCACCGCCTCAATCTCGTCTCGCAAGGAGGAGGTCACCCGCTCATCGGCGTCCAAAGAGAAAACCCAATCATGCGTGGCGCAACGGGCGGCATAATTCTTCTGCGCCCCACATCCCAACCAATCTTGGTGAACGACCCTATCGGTATATTTTTTGGCAATCTCTGTGGTACGATCGGCGCTGCCCGAATCGACCACCACAATCTCATCCGCCCAGGAGACGCTCTCTAAACAGGCCCCAATTTCCGCTTCCTCATTGAGCGTAATGACTGTAACGGAGACTCTTTTCCTGTCAGGTGAAGCGGTCATGATATGTGAATAGCCTCTTCGATCAACATTACGGGAATATCCTCTCGGATCGGATAGGTCAATTGACATTTTCGACAGATCAATCCATCTCCCTGTTCGTTTAAATAAATATCCCCCTTGCACTTGGGACAGGCTAAAATCTCTAACAGTTTTTTATCAATGGGCATGGCGCCTCCTCCAAAATTTCCTTTACTTTATCGGACACCTCTTCCACAGGAATCTCTGTCATGCAAGAAATCTCTTTCCGGCAACGCCGAGGGAAATAGGACGAATTCCCTCGACAGGCGCAGTTGCCTTGCACCACACGATGCTTCCTTCCTAACGGGGCGCTTCGGCTCGCCTCGGATGGACCGAAAAGCCCCACCGTCGGCGTGCCGACGGCCGCTGCCAGATGAAGCGGCCCCGTATCCCCCGCAACCAGCGCCCCGCACCTTTTATAAAAGGCGGCCAGTTCATGGAGACTCCATGGCGGCGCAAGGACGAAATTTCTTCCTTGAACCAATCCCTCCTGTGTGGTAATGACCACACAGACCTCGTCTTCAGCCAAACGATCCGCTAACGCAGAGAACGATGCCAGTGGCCATTGTTTGGTGGTAAATCCCGCCCCCGGGTGCATCGCCACAATCGGGACACCCTGGCCTATATTCATCTGTTTTAACCAACAGTCCACCCGGTCGACAGCAACCGCAGAAGGAGAAAAACCAAAAGAAATGGTTTTATCATCTATACCTAATCCATTCATTAAAAACATATTTTTCTCAATAACATGAATGCCAGTTTTGGGTGTAATCTTCCTTGTGGTAAATAAGGTGTTGAGAGGTTCACGGCAAAAAGAGGCCGAAAAACCAATTCGAACAGGAGCTTGTGTGCAGAGGGTCACAAACCCGCTCTTCATTAATCCCTGGCCGTCAATCGCAATGTCAAACGGGGTTTCCTGAATGCGCCCCACTGCTGAACGGATTGCCTTACAGGCCATATAAAATCTGCCCGTCTTGATGAGTTTCCGCCAAAGATGGGTGTCGATCACAATCACCTCGTTAACCCCCTCGCAACCCATCGGAATCTCCTTTGATTTCTCCTCAACAATCCAGGCGAGATAAGCGTCAGGGATATTTTTGCGAACGGCATTGACCAAAGGGAGCAGATGGATGCAGTCGCCGATGGAGCCCAGTTTCACAATCGCAATCCTGGGCCGCCTGATAGCGGTTTGCGTTGTTCCGACAAGCGTACGCTCTCTGGTCTTGATATCTTCCAATATCCAATCGACCGCGACCGCCAGATCGTCTGCCACAGCATCAGGCGGCTTCCCGCAGGCTTCCATTTCACGAAGCGACGTCTCGCCATAGCCGGTCTTCACCAAAATCCCTTTTGCCCCCCCTTGCGCCAGCGCCACATCGCATAATTTATCGCCCACCATATAGGAATAAACAAGTGATGTACCATGCTCTTTCATCGCCGATTGCACCATGCCCATCTTCGGTTTACGGCAGTCGCACAGCGCATCCGGATGATGCGGACAGTAATAAACGCCGTTTAAGTGGGCCCCCTCCTTTTCCAGAAGAGATTGAAGATGGCGATGGGTCTGTCTGACAAAATCCTCTGAAAAGAGGCCGCGCGCGACGCCCGACTGATTTGTAACGAGAAAGACCAAAACACCCTGTCGGTTTAATCGGGAGATGGCCCTGCCGACCCCCTCTATTAACGAAAGTTGATCCAAGGAATGAAGATAGGCCCTCTCGTAAATCATGGTGCCATCTCGATCCAGGAAAACCGCATATCTCGGCCTTGCAAGTTGTCTGATCGCCGCTTCTGTGACCCTCTGATGGGTAACAGAATCCATGCAACGATGATCAATCGGACATTCCCGATAGTAGCATGGAGAGCAATCTACCTTGTTTTGGACCATCTGGCCAAAACCGGCGGGAGACGTTTTGCCAGGGCTGGTTGGACCAAAGATCGCGACAATCGGAACCCCCAACGCAGCCGCCACATGCATCGGTCCGGAATCGTTGGTGATCAACAGCCGGCATAACGAAATGAGCGCCATCATCTCACGAACACTGGTCTTTCCGGCCAATATCAAAGCAGGCTGTTTCATGGCGCGCCCGATCTCCTCTGCAAGAGGAACTTCCGCCGAACTTCCGAAAATAAGTATCGTGGCGCCAGGAAGGGCTGCCAAATGAAGGGCTGCCAACTCATCCGCCACCGCGGCAAAACGTAAGGGATCCCACCGCTTGGCGGAGCCATACGCCGCGCCAGGGTGAATGCCAATGAGGGCATCAAACGCATGAATCTGGTGGCCCCGTAATAAATGGGTTGCCGCATCACGCTCCGTGGAAGTCACCACCAGATGGGGGGCGTCCATTCGCGCCTTTTTATCGAACAGGCCCATGATGCTAAAAAACGTGTCCTGTTGGTGAAGCGCTTCTCCCCCCTTTTCGACCGTCCTTGTTAAAAGAAATCGCCGACCATCGGAGGCAATCCCTGCCCTTTCCGGGATGCCTGCCCTATACGCGATCCAGGCCGCCTCAAAGGCGTTCTGTAAAAGAAACGCCATATCAAACCGCTCCTTCTGAAGCTGGTCAATGAGTCGAAAGAAGCCGATCAATCCCGAATGTCTGCCAGGGTCTTCATAAACGATCCCCCGATTTGCGTCGGGATGATGCTCAAAAAGGGCACAGATAGCAGGTTTTCCTAATAAAGCAATTTCACTTTCAGGAAACCTTGTTCGAAGGGCCGAGAGCGTGGGCGTTGCCATTACGGCATCGCCAATCCAGTTGGGCATGCGCACTAAAATTTTTTTATACAATCGTTCCATATTAAGATTGGGATTTCAAAGAAGGCGGCTCTGTCTTCCACCTTCGATGCACCCAGAGCCAATGATCCGGGTAACGACGCACATAAGATTCGATGTTCCGAGTGAAAAGAGCGGTGGTTTGAATAATATCTTGCTTGAGAGAACCACCTTTAACGGCAGGCCATGACTTTTCGATTACCATTCGATGTCCACCTCCCTCTCGGATCATAAAGACAGGCAGCAACGGGGCCCCCGTTCGAAGGGACAAAATCGCCATTCCCTTATGCGTCGCCGCAGGCCTTCCGAAATAATTAACGAAGACAGCGTCCTCCTCCCTCGTATTTTGATCCATGAGTATTCCAATGGTGGCATTTGCTTTGAGCAACCGCATCATCTCCGCAGCAGCAGCCGCTTTATTCAACACGCAAGTCCCGCCCCTTTCGCGCCGTTCCTTCACCAACTGATTCAAATAAGGATTATCCAGAGGGCGGACGATCACATGCAATGGGAATCCGCGATATGCGAATGCCAGGGGGATCAGTTCCCAATTCCCAAAATGGGCGGTGTAAAGGAGGACACCCTTCCCCTGATCTCTTGCGGCAAGATAATGCTCAAAACCATCAATCCGCACCCAGCCGTCAATTTTTGATTGCGGCCATTTCTGGACAGCGACAAACTCGGCAACGGTCTTGCCCAGGTTTTTAAATGATCCGTACGCGATGGTTTTGATCTCCCTTTCAGGCTTCTCGGCGCCAAAGGCAAACCTTAAATTATCTAAGGCAACCTTGCGATGGCGTCGGTCCAGCAAGTAATAGACCGCTCCGAAAAGGGCGCCGACCTTCACGGAAAGACGAAACGGCAGAAACCGAAAAATTCCGATAAGGAGCAGGACCGCAATATATTGCCCGACTGAAATCGCCTTATCCATTTCCCCTCATCAAGACAAGTGGCTCCCACTGCTCGTCTGCATCCCAAAATTGTACGGAAATCCGAACGGCCCACAGATGAAAATCCTTCGGAAGCAACCCCTTTACCTTGACGGCATCTTTCTCGGTCGTCACCGTCCATCTGATTCCGAGAGCATCCTTCCTCTCTTTGATCCGCACGATATCCGCAGGACGATAGGGAAAATGATCCTCAAAAATCATCGCTTCTTTAAGATGCGCTCCCAAGCTGTTTAAGAGGCCGATAAATGATGAAGGATTGCCAATCCCGCAAAACGCCAGAACCGACTGATTCACCAGATCAGAAAGAGGATAGGTTTCACCGGTGTTGATTGAAACCAGATCGGTCGCGACAAACCGGCTCCGCAGACAGGGCTGCCCAGACTCCCTGATTTTATCAATCCATTCACAGGTATACGATGGATCTTCGATCCGTGTTAAAACCACAAGGTCGGCCCGCCGAATAGCGGAGATCGGCTCGCGAAGGGGCCCCCTGGGGAGGAGAAGGCTATTTCCATACGGATTGAGCGCATCAATCAAAAGGAGATTTAAATCGCGATGAAGGGAGAGATACTGAAAACCATCATCAAGAAGAATCCTGTCTATTTTGAAATGCGCAAGGAGAAAACGACATCCATTAAAGCGATCCTTTGAAACGACCACCGGAACGCCGACAAGCCGATTTGCCATAAGATACGCCTCATCGCCCACAGAGGAGACATCTGATAGGATTTCCTTTCCATCTGTCACCAGTAAGGGAGCGCCTTGATGGCTTCCTTTGTAGCCGCGACTGACAATGCCAACACTACACCCCTTCTCTTTCAACCTCTCCGCAAGAAAGATGGTAAAAGGGGTCTTGCCCGTTCCTCCCACGGTTAGATTGCCGATGCTGATCAGATGGGAGGAGACCCGCCGTTTCGTCAGCGCCTCCTTCTCATAGAATAAAATCCGGAGTCGGACGAAAATACCATACAAGCCGGCCAACAAGGTGAATGGAAAGAGGATGATATCCGGCATGCCTCGCCGTTGTTCCCATATCCATGCCCGCCCTGTTTTTCTCGCGGGGCCTACACCCATTTTGCAACCCGCTCTAAATTCCTTTGAACAGCCCCCCGATTGTTCACAACCACCTGATAGGCGGCCTCTCCCCTTTTTTTAAACTCCTCTGGATGTTGAAACAATTCGATCATCTTTCGCCCCATGTCAGCGCCATCGGTCACTTCTATCCCCCCGCCCGATCCTTTTAACTGATCTGCAATCTCCCTGAAATTATCCATAAACGGGCCGAAGAAAACCGGCTTTCCAAAAACCGCCGCCTCAAGGACATTATGTCCCCCGCGTGGAACAAGGCTCCCTCCAATAAAGATCAAATCAGAAATCAGATAGAGCCGATCCAGCTCTCCCATGGTATCAAGGAGCAGGATGGCCGGACGACCTCCTCCCCTTAACTTCCCCTCGCTTTTTCGATAGAGGAGATATCCCTTTTTTGTGATCCGCGACGCCACATCTTCCAGACGGTCAGGATGCCTGGGGGCGATCAGAACCACCAGCGGGGAAAGGAGAGGGGTCAAAATCTCGCACGCCTCTAATATCGTCTCTTCCTCTCCTTCATGGGTGCTTCCCGCAATCACCAGGATATCCTCCTCACGAAGGCCTAATTCGGCGCGCATTTTTTTAGCATCTTTAGCATCTGGGCGCTCTGCGCCAGACAGCGCCTGATCATATTTCATGTTGCCGGTCCGCTCCACACGGCCGGTCGGGGCCCCCAGATCGACCATCTTCTCAACGTCCCGATCGGTCTGCATAAGAAAAAGAGACACCCTTTCCAACACATACGATAAACAGGGCCGAACCAGCCGATAACGCCGATAGGCCCCATCCGAAATACGCCCATTTAGTAAAACAGCAGGAACGCTGCGCTCGGAGAGAGAAAGGAGACAGTTGGGCCAGATTTCCGTCTCAAGAAAAATGAAGAGAGAGGGCGATATTTTCTTGACGACCGATCTCGTTACCCAAATAAGGTCGAAGGGGAAATAGATAAAAAGATCAACCCCTTTGATCCTTTCCTTTGCCGCCGCCATGCCGGTGGGGGTTACAGTTGAGAAAACCAGCGCCGCATCCGGATACGTCTCACAGAGGCGCCGGATAAAAAGACCCGAAGAAATCACCTCGCCGACAGAGACGGCATGGATCCAGAACACCCTTTTCTCATGAAGGGATTGAAAGAAATCGTCCGGGTAGAGACCGCATCGCTGTGTAAGACCGCGACGATACATCGGCTGGCTGATGACACGAAACAATAGATACAGCAGGAATAACGGGAAGGAGATGATGATGGCCGTTTGATAGAAAATATAAAAAAAGCGCTTCATTGGATAATGGGGGATAAGGGATTATCCTTCTTTTTGCCCTTCAATTTTGACCTCGGCATCCTTAAATTGCATCTGGTAGATTTTTTTATAGGCCCCCTCCCTGCGGATTAACTCTTCATGCCGTCCCGTTTCAACAATATGTCCCTGATCAAGAACCACAATGAAGGTTGCTTTCTGAATGGTGGAAAAACGATGGGCAATCACAAACGTGGTCCGGTGTTTGACAAGGTTCATCATCGCCTTGCGAACCATAAACTCCGATTCCGCATCCAGGGCAGAGGTCGCCTCGTCAAGGATCAAAATTGGCGGATCTTTCAGAAGCGCCCGCGCAATGACCAGCCGCTGGCGCTCTCCTCCGGAGAAGTTGCCCCCTCCCTTCTCAATGACGCTGTCATACCCCTTTGGCATTTTGCTGATGAAGAGATGGGCGTAGGCCGCCTCGGCCGCTTCCATGATCTTTTCGTCGGAGATCCCTTTCATGCCGTAAGCGATGTTCCACCGGATGGTGTCATCAAACAAGACGACCTCCTGGCTTACAATCCCAATATGCCTGCGGAGTGAGGCGAGGGTTAAATCTTGAATCGGTATCCCATCAATGAGTATCATCCCGCTTTCAGTCTCATAAAACCGCGGTATGAGATTAACGAGGGTGGTCTTTCCAGCCCCGCTGCTGCCGACAATGGCGACCATATCGCCCGGATTGGCCTTTAAGGTGACAGATGAGATCGCATCCCGCTTTGCCCCATCATAACGGAAAGAGACATCGCGAAACTCAACGGCGCCCTTCATGCTGCTGATCGTCCGATAGCCTAAGTCAATCTCCCGCTCATTCTTTTCATCCAGCGTGGCATACACCCGCTCTGCGGCGGCAAGGGCCTGCTGCAAGGCATTGTGCGCCGAACTTAGTCCCCGCAAAGGGGGATACATCATCATCGAGGCCGCCATAAAAGAGAAAAAAGCCCCCGGTGTCATCGCGCCGGTCACCACCTGATAGCCCCCATACCAGATAATTAATGCCGCCCCGACTCCTCCCACTACCTCCATGAGCGGAGAGGATGACTCGGATGCCGCTGTCACCTTCATGACGTTTTTAAAATAGTTTGTATTCTTCTTCGAAAACCGATCTGCCTCAAAATCCTCCTTGCCGAATGCCTTGACCATCCGAATGCCGGAAAAGGTCTCCTGCATCATGCTCGTTAAATCGCCCACCTTCTCCTGACCCTCCCGCGCGACTCTACGCAGCCGCTTTCCTAATTTCACAAGGGGATAGACCGTAAAGGGAATGACAAACGTTGCGAGAGACGCCAGGTACAAATCTTGATAAAAGATAACGACGACGAGCGCCACGAGGGTGAGGGACTGCTGAATCATATCTTTTACGACCGTGGAAACCGCCGTTTGCAACAGTCCGACGTCGTTAATCACCTGGGAGATAAGCCTGCCAGTGTGATGCTTCGCGTGAAAACCGACCGGCAAGAGGAGGATATGCCTATAAAGATCGGCCCTGATATCCGAAATGATTCTATTTCCAGTGTAACGAATAAGGTAGGCCTGGCCGTAGCTGAAAATTCCTTTGAGGAACCCTACCATAAAGACCAATAGCGGAATGACCACCAGCATGGAATGATCTTTCCGAATAAAGACATCATCCAGAATCGGACGGATCATCCACGCATACGCCGCAGTCGCAATCGCCACCATCCCGCCGCAAAAAAGGGCCGCGAATATGTAAAACCGATACGGCCGTAAACCGGAAAGCAATCGAAGATATAATTTCACAACGCCCCCTCTCTCTCCAACCCTCGCGTCAGTGTTGCCTCTTCCAGAAATTTAAAGATAGCCACTGCGGCGCGGTCCGAGGCGCCGGCATTTCCAAGTCGGGCGGCGACGGACATTAACCCCTGTTTCATCTTTTCACAGGCGGCATTATCGTGAAGAAGCCGCTCCACCTCTTCGCAAATCCGTTCAGGCCGGACTTCCGCTTGAACCAACTCCGGGACAACGGAAGTTCCGGCAATAATGTTCACCAGACCGATCGATTTAAGCCGGACTAATTTCCTGGCAAGCCGATAGGTCAGCCACGATAGTTTATAGACAATCACCATCGGTGTTTGTGCAATCGCCGCTTGCAACGTGGCCGTTCCGGACGCCACCACAATCAGATCACAAACCGATAAAACCTGATGGATCTCCCCTGTCACGCAGCAGATTGGAAAATCGGAGGCCTGCGCCAGATCCAAAATCAACTCCTCTGACAGATTCGGCGCGATCGGGATGATAACCTGCAAGTTCGGCGTCTCCTTTGCCAGAAGCGCCGCAGCGCGGAGCATGGCCGGAAGGAGGGCAGCGACCTCGCCCTTCCGACTTCCAGGAAGAAGGCCGATCGTCACCCCGGAAGGATTCAATCCCTTTGAAATGAGATATGCGGCCTTCTCTGTCCGTTGCATTTCGGAAGGGGGTCTTTGATCGAGCAGCGGATGGCCGACAAACTCGCAGGGAACGCCCGCCGCATCGTAAATTCTCTTTTCAAAGGGGAGAATGACCAGCATCTTATCCACCCACTTCCGAATCGTCTTCATGCGGTTTGGGCGCCATGCCCAAACCTGGGGCCCAATATAATAGACCACTGGAATTCCAAGTTTCTTGGCCGATTTTGCAAGCCTTAGATTAAAATCGGGGTAGTCGATTAAAATTAAGAGGTCCACCCCTTTTCTAAGATGCGACAGGGCGCAGCGGTAAGCGGCCATAACCGATTTTAAATGGAGAAACACCTCTATGATACCGACGACGGCAAGACGCTCCACATCAAAAATCACATCCACCCCAGCCCGTCTCATGGCGTTACCGCCGAACCCATAAATGTAAAGGGAGGGCGACAACTTAAAAAGGGCCGAGGCCAGCGCACCCCCGTGGAGATCTCCCGATGTCTCACCCGCGACGATCATGATCCTGGGCGTCTTACGTTGTCGCATGTCTTGCCATAACAGGAATATGTAAGGTTTTACCTTGCACGCTTCTTACCCTTTCATTAGTTCCGCAATTTCTAAAGCGACGGCAAGGGCGGCCCTCCCTTCCCTGCCGGAAACCCCGGGAGAATGCCTTGTCCCCACGGCCTGCACAAAGGAGGAAATCTCTTCCCTTAATGGCTCCCCTTTTTTAATCTCGATTTTCTGAACGGCAACCTTCGGCGCCGCGACGCCAGGCCGAATCTCCCGCCGGGAAATGGTGAGCTCCTGTTCCCGATAGTCAAGCGAGAGATAGGTGTCTGGTTGAAAGATGCGAATTTTTCGCAACCGTTCGCTGGAGATGCGGCTTGCGGTGATGTTGGCGACACAGCCATCTAAAAACTTAAGACGCGCATTGGCAATATCAATTTGTGTGGAGAGGACGGGGACCCCCACCGCCCGCACCTCGACGATCGGAGACTGGGTCAACGACAAGATAATATCGATATCATGAATCATTAAGTCTAAAACGACATCCACATCCGTCCCCCGTTCCACAAACGGCCCCATGCGATGGCATTCTATAAAACGGGCGAGAGCGATATTCTCCTTGAGTTTTCTCACCCCGGCGTTAAACCGCTCCACATGCCCGACTTGAAGGGTTTTCCCCTTCCCCTCCGCAAGGGCAATCAGGTCATCCGCCTCCGCAAGCGTCGCCGTCATCGGTTTCTCCAGGAGGATATCAACGCCGGCATGAAGCAAGGTCCTGGCGATCTGGTAATGGGAAGCGGTCGGGACCACCACACTGGCTGCGTCAATGAGGCCGATCAGCGGAAAAATGTCCGAAAAGGCGGCGCAGCGATACATCGCGGCAATCGACTCGGCCCGCCCATGATCTACATCAACCACGCCCACCAATTCGACGTCAGGAAGCTCTGAATAGATCCGGGCGTGACGCTCCCCCAGAAATCCAACGCCAATCACGGCCACTTTTATCTTTGCCATCACTCTTTCTCGGTATATCTATCGGCATATCCAATGACAGCAATGTCCAAGTCCCTCGCCTCGGCAAGGCATCGCTTTTTTTCGATAAGGAGCGTGCATCCCGCCTCCACGGCCAGGACCGACGCCGAGACCTCGCCCATCGCATGAATGGTACCCGGGCCGACGGTGGGAAGATCAAACCGCACATCCTGCTGTGGCTTTAAGACCTTCACGACCACAGCGCCGCCCTTCCCCAGCATCCCCCCCCTCTTGATGGCCGCATCGGTCCCTTCAATCGCCTCAACGGCGAGAATCACCCCCTCTTTCACCACCACACATTGACCGATATCCAAGGCCCCGACCTGTTTAGCCAGACGCCATCCCCAACGGACATCTTCCCTCTCTGTCGTTGTCAGGGGCCGGGTCATCTCCCCTTCATCCGCCAGGAGGTCAGAGAGATACGGCGTTGCATCCTTAATGTCGATCCCTTCTTGCGTCAGCTCACGCGCGAACGCCCTCAAAAGGGCATCATCCTTTTTCTCGGGAAGGGAAGACAAGAGACGAGAGGCGCGTTGATCGGGGCGCATTTCAAAGAGACGGGTCTTTTGAATCCCCCCTGCCATCACCGCTTCAGAAATGCCTTCTTCCCTAAAAAAGGAGATCAATTTTTCCATCTCTCCCGGATGAATCCAGATAATTTGATCCACCAGGTCGGACAGGGCCGGCTCGGTCTCCCCTGCATGGGCTACCGCAATGACTGAAAAACCGACCTGTCTTGCATGTTCGGCAAAAATTAAGGGGAACTGGCCATTGCCTGCAATCAGGCCGATTCTGTCGGTCATCGGCAAATCCCCCTCTTTGAATGCTCGACAAAGGCGACAAATGTCTCGACATCGGCAAAATCCCCCCATTTCTCTCTCGCCTGTTTGGCCGCATCCTTCAAAACCAGACCAGAGCGGAAAAGGAGTTTATAGGCCCCCTTTAACGCCTCGATTCTCTTCAGGGAAAAACCGTGCCGTTTTAAACCGATAAGGTTGAGACCGTAAAGTTTCGCGCGATTGCCTGCCACGCTGACGAAGGGAGGAACATCCTGCGTGACAATCGCCCCCCCCCCGATCATGGCATGTGCGCCGACCTCGACGAATTGATGAACGCCAACCAACCCCCCCAGGATGGCGTGATTCCCGATCACGATATGTCCGCCGAGGGTGGCAGCGTTGGCCATAATGATATGATCTCCGATGACGCAATCGTGCGCGACATGGACATAGGCCATAAAAAAATTATGATCGCCAATACGGGTTTGCCCCCGCCCCTCCTCTGTCCCCCGATGCAGTGTCACATATTCCCGAAAGGTGTTCCCATTTCCTATGATCAGTTTCGTCGGCTCTCCTTTATACTTTAAATCCTGGGGGGCCATCCCCACCGAGGCGAAGGGAAAGAAGGCGCACTCTTCTCCGATTTCCGTCCGGCCTGTAATCACCACATGGGCCATAACCTTTGTCCCTTTTCCAATCTTGACATCTTTTTCTACGATCGCGTAAGGACCCACCTCGACGGAGGGGTCAATCTCTGCCTTGGGATGAACAACTGCGCTCGAATGAATATTCACGCGCCCTCTCCTGACGTCCCAACCCGGTTGGCGCGGCCGACCATCGCCTTCAATTCCGCCTCCGCCGCCAGTTTGTCATCTACATACGCCACGCCCTTCAGTCTCCAGAAAGGCGGCCGTCCCTGAAGCACCGTCACCTCGATCCTCAATTGATCTCCTGGATAGACTGGCCTCCTGAACTTCGCCCGGTCAATACCGATGAAAAAAACAAGCTGGCCTTCACTTCCTTCCCCTGATTTCACCGCCAGAACTCCGCCCACCTGCGCCATCGATTCGATAATCAACACCCCGGGCATAATCGGATGATTTGGAAAATGACCCTGGAAAAAAGGCTCGTTGATCGTGACATTTTTAATGCCAACAGCCTTTCGCCCCGCCTCAAACTCCAAGATGCGATCGATCAATAAAAAAGGGTACCGATGCGGCAGAATGTTGAGAATCTCTCCAATATCCATCATTGCTTCCCCCTGTTGAGGAGCTTCTCCTCCAACTGCGCAACCTTCGCTTCAAGCGAGGAGACCAGACGACGCAGGGCAGGAAGATGTAAAAAAGAGGCCTGCGCCTGCAACCAGGCGATATGAGACACCGCTGGAAAACCGGATACTTTTTGTTTAGGGGCAATGTCTTTCGTCACAACCGATCTTGCCCCAACGACCACATGATCTCCAATCGTGACATGACCCACTACCCCGGCCTGACCGGCCAGGATCACCTGGCTCCCGATCTTGGCGCTCCCGGATATGCCGACCTGCGCCACAAGAATAGAGTCCGCGCCGATGATAACGTTATGTCCAATCTGCACCAGGTTATCCACCTTGCTTCCCCTGCCGATGACGGTGTTCCCTAAGGTGGCCCGATCCACTGTAACATTGGCTCCCAACTCCACATCATCCTCGATGACGACCCCTCCCACCTGCGGAATTTTATGGTACCTCCCCTTGCGCGGCGTAAAACCAAAACCATCGCTCCCGATCACACACCCGCTATGAAGGATCACCCTCTCTCCAATCTTTACTCCTTCACGGATGGTCACATTGGGATAAATGATAGTCTCATCGCCTATCTCGCTCCCGGCCCCCACAAAAACACCGGCTCCGAGTTGCGCCCGATTGCCCACCTTCACCCGATCTTCAATAACCACAAAGGGACCGATCGCAACGCCATCCCCCAGGGCCACCTCCTTGCCGATCGACGCCAAGGGGCTTACGCCGGAAGGGTCAGGCTGTTTTGGGTGAAAAACCGACAAAAGCTGCGCGAAGGCATAATAGGGATCGTCCACCAATATCAGACTGGGCCGACTGCCGCTTATCTCATTCTGGATAAGGATCGCCGACGCGCGCGTGGTCGCAACCTTCTTTCTATATTTCGGGTTGGCAAGGAACGTTATTTCACCCTCTTTCGCCTCATCAATCGAGACAATATCACGGATCAGGCAAGACGGATCTCCGATAATCTTTCCCTCCACCAAAGCTGCAATTTCAGAAAGCGATAATTCCATGCACTCTTTCCTTCTTGCCCAAAGGTTACTTTCCCCGGTCAATCTGTTCGATGACCCTCATCGTCATATCGAAGGTTTCCTTGGCATAAATCACCCCGCCGCCTTCCGTGTTTTTATCAAAGACAAAGAGGTACCCTTCTTTTTCGGCCACCTGTTTTACGGCCTCCTCCAATTTTCTGTTAAAATCTTTCAGGGACGATATTTTTTTTACCTGTACTTCTTTTGTCATTTCGGCCGCTTTTTTCTGATATTCCACCACCTTGTTCTGGAACTCTGATTCTTTGACCTTCTTGGCTTCAGAGGACAAAAGCGCCCCTTGCCGGTTTAATTCCTCTTGTATCTGCTTTAATTCCCCTTCTTCGAGGTCAATGATTTTCTGACGGCTTCTGACATACTCCTCCATCGTCGCCTTCACCCGTTTCCCTTCCCTTGAACTTTCCAATACCTTCTGGGCGTCAATAAATCCCGCCTTCAAATCTTGCGCAAGGGCCATGCCTCCCATAGACAGAGACAAGACAAAAAATAGAATGGCTGACACCTTCCTCATGTTTCCTCCTTTTAAAATAACGTTCCGATCGAAAACTCCATCATCCGCGATCGTTCACCTTCTTTCGGCGTCAAGTTGCGGGCCCATTCCAGGCGAAGCGGTCCGATCGGCGATATCCAACGAATCCCGAACCCCGCGCTTTGACGGAGCGAAGATAGATCAAGCGGTTCAGAATCGTCAAAGGCCTTGCCATAGTCATAAAAAAGGAGCCCTTTAATGTTTGCCTCCGGAACCAAAGGGACGAGATATTCCGCGTTAAAGAAGAGCTGCTTGTTTCCGCCAAAGGCCTCGCCTTTGCTTGTAACGGGACCTGCCTTTCCAAAATTAAAACCCCGAACGGTGTTGATCCCTCCGACAAAAAAGCGCTCCCCGGCAGGAAGGGCTTTCCCGCCAATGCCATCGGCATATCCCACCCGTCCATGGAGCGAGAAGACGTGGTTCCGCCAGAGGGGGAAAAAACGGCTGGAATCCAACGTTGCCTTATAATAATCATTATCTCCGCCCAAGAAGGTTCCGGCATACTCCAGGGAAATCGCATGCCGCGTTCCCTCTTTGGGATCGTGAATGACGTCGCGCGTATCCCTGGAGAGCGAGAACCCCACCGCGCGGGTGAGCGTCTTTCCCGCCTGGCCCTTAATCAAATCGGGGGCGCTGTTCTGCACGCCAAAAATATCAAGCGTCAGGCGGCTGTAACTCACGCTGGCATGGATATACTCCCCAAACGATCGTCCCACGGAAAGATCGCCTCCCACACGTTTTTCGTCGTAGGAACTAAAACGGCGCACCTGATTAAACAGATCAATCGTTCCAGACATCGGTTCTCCCAAAAGGTAGGGCTCGCGAAACGTTAAACTATAGGTCTCCCTCCGTTTTCCGGTATCGATTTTGCCCCGCAAAAGCTGCCCCCTTCCAAACAGGTTTCCCTGCGTGATATCCATGGTCGCAATCAGTTTATCGGTAGAACTATAACCGCCGCCGATGCTAAAGGTTCCGGTCGACTTCTCTTTTACTTTTACATCAAGATCGACCCATCCTTTTTCGATCAGTCTGGGGTTAATTTCGATGTTCTCAAAAAAATTCAGGTTGTTGAGCCGCTGGAAGCTCCTGCGCAATAATTTTGTATCAACCAGCTCCTGTTCATTCACGCGAATCTCCCGGCGAATCACCTGATCGCGCGTCTTGTCATTTCCGGAAATATGAATCTCGGCTACCTTGACTGCTTCTTCTTCCGTTACCTGAAAAGCAATATCGACGGTGGCGCTATCTTCTCGAGGGGTGATTTGAGGAACAACATTGGCGAAGATATAGCCCCGTTCCCCATACAGGTTGACCATATTCGTAATATCATTGCGTATCTCCGTCCGATTAAAGATCTCCCCTTCTTTGCTCTTTGTCACATCGGCCAACCGTTGTAAATCAAAGACCGTATTCCCCTTATAACCGATCTTGCCGATTTTAAACTGCTTCCCTTCCTCCAGATTAAAGGTGACTTCAAACCACTTCCGATCGCCGCTCATTTGGACATCTGGGCGGCCAATCTGAATTTTTAGATAGCCATGATTTAAATAAAGGTCCCGGATGCGCTGAAGGTCGGCGTCAATCTCTTCTTGCTTATAACGTCCCGATTCGGTCAACCACGACGTCAGCCAAAAATAGGAAGAGGTCTCTATCTGCTTTTTTAAGAACCTCTCCGTAAAGGCGGAATTTCCCCGAAAACGGATCTGCCGGACATGCGCCTTTCCCCCTTCTTGAATCAGGAACGTGAGCGTTGCCCGATTACCAGATAAAATCTCTGTCACCGGAACGACCGCCGTATGATAAAAGCCGGCATCCTCATAAACCTTTTTTATTCTTTCAACATAGCCCTCGATCTCCTGTGCATCGACAAAGGCCCCCATCCGAACCGAAACCTTCTCTTTCAGCCTTTCCGTGATGATTTTCCCATTCCCTTCGTAACGCACGTCAAAGAGAGTCGGTTTTTCGTGAACCACAAAGTAGAGGGCCACCCCTCCTTCAAAGCCTTCTGTCTCAACGTCCACACGATCAAAATAGCCGGTGCGATAGAGATTCCTTATCTCTTCTCTAATCCGACTAACAGAAAAGGGTTCTCCTTCCTGAAGGGTCAACTTGGCGAGGAGGCCCAACTTGTCGATTTTTGAGTGTCCCCGTATGTCGACAAGCTTGACAACGATCTCTTTTTCTCCCGCGCTGGCGATGGAAGAGAGGAGGAAAAAGGGAAGGAGGCTTAAAATGTTACACCAGATGGATAAACGCGCTCTTATCATAATAAATCCGCTCATGCTAACATTTTCACGACAAGCCTGTAAACATTTTCCTTTACTTAGCTCTTGTTCGTTGACTACAATGGATCGGGGAATTTTAATAAGGATCCGGCATGAAAAGCCTTAAAAATAGCGGCCTTCTTTCGTGAAATCGCGCATTCAGGAAGCTGTATCTATTCTACGCCGTGGCGGCCTGGTGGCGTTTCCGACGGAGACCGTATATGGACTGGGCGCCAGGATGTCTGATCCTCTGGCCGTAAGCCGTATTTTTGAGGTTAAAGGCCGGCCTCACGATAATCCCCTCATTGTTCATATTGCCTCATCCGACCAATTGGCATCGCTCGCATCCGCCATTCCTCTGGTTGCAAAGCGTCTAATTGCGCTTTTCTGGCCTGGACCGTTGACGTTGGTGTTCAAGCGAAGGGAGGAGGTCTTGCCCCTGGTGTCGGCAGGTTTGAATACCATCGCAATCCGCAGTCCGGACCACCCGATCGCCCAGGCATTGCTTCGCGAGCTTAATGAGCCGATCGCCGCGCCAAGCGCCAATCGTTCGGGACGCCCGAGCCCCACGTCCTATCGGCATGTCGCACGGGAATTGGGCGAGGAGGTTGATTTTATTTTAGATGGCGGCCCCTGCCGGGTCGGATTGGAATCGACCGTGCTCGACCTCACAAAAAATCCCCCTTGTCTCCTTCGCCCCGGCGCGATTACGGCAGAACGACTCCGATCGGTGATCGGCGATCTCGATACGATCGGGTCTGGGCCGGTGCGATCGCCTGGAATGAGACATCGCCACTATGCGCCTGACTTTAAAGTTATTCTGATTCCACCGCGAAACTGGCAGACAGCCGTGGACCAATTTAGCAGCTCCACAAAACGATTAGGAATCCTCTGCCGGCATAAAGGGCCAAAACCTGCGGGATTGGTCTATTATCGCCAACTTGAGGGGAGTGCCGCCTTGTATGCCAAAAATCTTTTCTCCTCTTTTTACGAGGCGGAGGCGGCGAAGGTAGAAGTTCTCTTAGTCGAGGATGTGAAGAGACA